>JABUTP010000004.1:21099-42319 GCA_021443625.1 Bacteroidales bacterium
TGCTCATCAGGGCACACGGCGAACCTCCCCGTACCTACAGACTGGCCGAAACGCTGGGCATATCCCTCATAGACTGCACTTGTCCGGTGGTGCTCCAGCTCCAGAAACGCATTTCCGCCGCCTACAGACACTGTTCGCCCATCGGCGGACAGATTGTGATATTCGGCCGACGCGGCCACGCCGAGGTCAACGGCCTGGTGGGGCAGACAGAGGATACCGCCATTGTCATAGAGAACATTGCGGAAACCTCCAAGATAGACTTCTCCAGACATATTGAACTCTTCTCCCAAACCACCTCCGACCCCACGGAATACGAATCCATCGCGGCTCTGTGCCGCAGGCAGACCGGAGACATCACGGTGCACAACACCATCTGCCACCAGGTTTCAAGCCGACACAGCCGCCTCAGGAAATTTGCCTTGGAACACGACGTGATACTCTTCGTGTGCGGCAGGGAGAGTTCCAACGGCAAGGTGTTGTTTGAACTGTGCCGCCGCACCAATCCCCGCTCCCACATGGTCGAGAACCCCGAAATGATGCGGTCCGAGTGGCTTCTGGGAGCAGAAAACATCGGGATATGCGGAGCCACCTCCACCCCTCTCTGGCAACTTGAGGCCCTTGCAAGGTTGGTAGAATCAAAATAATTGAGTATCTTCGCGCAAATATTCGACTAACAATAATTCTTATATGGCAACAACCGCTGATTTTAAAAATGGTCTTTGCATTGATTTCAATGGCAAGCCCTGCTCTATCGTATGGTTCCAACACGTTAAACCCGGCAAGGGTCCCGCTTTTGTAAAGACAAAACTCCGCAATCTCGAGAACGGACGCATTCTTGAAAAAACTTACAATGCGGGTGAGAAAATCGAGCTCATCACAGTGGAACACCGTCCCTACCAATATCTTTACAAGGACGAGGACGGATTCAACTTCATGCACTCCGAAACCTTCGAGCAGGTTCACCTTGATCTCAATATGATAGAGAACTCCGACCTTATGAAGGAAGGTCAGACCGTGGAAATGATTTTCCTGGCAGGCGAAGAAGAGCGTTGTCTCACCTGCGAACTTCCCGTATATGTTGAGTTGGAAGTAACCTACACCGAGCCCGCAGTCAAAGGCGACACCGCCTCCAGCAACGCCCTCAAGTCCTGCACCCTCGAAACCGGTGCCGAAATCATGGTTCCCCTCTTCATCAACACCGGTGACAAGATCAGGGTCAACACCGTTGACCGCACCTACGGCGAGCGCGTAAGATAGCATTCCTCTCCGTAAAGAAGCGGGGCCGGACTTTCATCATGAAGTCCGACCCCGCTTCCTTATATAATCACATTCAAATAAATTCGCGCTTATTCCTCAATCCGTATCTGATGAATCTCATTGCGGTCCGAGAGCGACTTAACATAAATTATGACACGATATCGGCTGCCTCCCGCATCGAGATTGGCCACGGCATAGGTCATCGGGGACTTCCAGCTCTTGTGGACAATCTTAAAACTCTTGGGAGTGTGGTTTGCAAAGAAATTCTTCATTATGAGCTTGGCCTGGTTGCGGGTGCAGTTGTTCACGGTACCCAGAATGTCCAGCTGGAGATTGTCTGCAAACCAGGCCGACAGCCGCTCGCTGTCGCCGGTCTCCATATATTTGGCGATGGGAACGAACACATCCGCCTCCTGAGCATTGCAGGCATTATTTTTGAATATGGCAAGCACCGCAAACGCTAATACCAATAAATATTTTTTCATATCTTTATTGTTGATTACAAAACGATAGATTAAGCAAAAACCAAGCCACAGATATGACTATCAAACTAATAGTTGTCGGAAAGACCGAGTCGGACTACCTCAGGAAGGGGGTTGCGCTGTATGAGGGGCGGCTTGGGCACTATTGCCGTTTTGCAATAGCGGAAATTCCGGAGCTGAAAAACGTAAAGGCCCTGAGCAGGGAGCAGATCAAAGAGCGGGAGGGCGAACTAATCCTGAAAAACCTGCGTCCTTCCGACGATGTGATTCTGCTGGACGAGCGCGGACAAATGTTCTCATCGGTGGAGTGGGCAAAAAACATGGAGGACCGGATGGCCCACTGCAGCGGCGACATAGTATTCGTCATTGGAGGGAGTTACGGGTTTTCGCAAGCGGTCTATGAGCGGTGTGGCAGCAAAATTTCCCTTTCGAGGATGACGTTCTCCCACCAATTGGTGCGAGTGATTTTTCTCGAGCAGCTCTACCGGATTTTCACAATAATCAAGGGGGAACCCTACCATCACGAGTAAGAAGAGCATCAAGATGAATGGAACTGTCAGAAGAATACTTATAGCCCTGTTTGCCGCCGCCCTTGCTCTGGTCGCGGCATCGTTTGTAACATCGAATCCCACCCGCAGCATCCAGCACCAAGCCGGGCGGATGGAGAGGGCGCTGCACAAAAGGGAAAAAGTCATCTCCAGCCTTTCGGACGCCATCATCAGCGGCAGCATCAACCTTGAAGACGAGGAGAATCTGCCCGAAGACATAGTCATCTACCACTACAAGAACGATTCGCTGCACTGCTGGCACGGACTGTTCCCTATAAGCAACGACGATATTTTCCCCAATCCGATGTTCTACCGCCTCCACCACCTTGTGGGGGACAACTCCAATATCTCCCCCCTGGCCTATCTGGAGAACGAAAGTTACACCAACATCGGCTCAAGGTGGTATTTTGTAAAGACATATTCGCAGGGAAGCGACTATCTCATATCGGCCGTACTCGTCAAAAACGAGTTTTCGTCGGAGAGTCTGAGCTATGCCAACACCGTGAACAGCAAACTGAAGTTGGACAGCAAATACACCACCGTCCCGCTCTATACAGATGCGGGTGCCATTGTCCACAGCATTTCTGGCAAACCCCTGCTCTCCATCGTGGCCAAATCGAACGTGCGGTACGGACGCAGGGACAACAATCTGCTCTGGGGAGCCCTGCTGTTGCTCCTTGCAGCCGTCATTCTGTGGCACTCAACCGCAAGAAGCCTTAAGAGTTACGGATGGTACATTCTGGCAACGGCATTGCTGCTGCTGGGTGGCGCCAGGACACTGGTGTATGTGAGCGACGACACCCTGCCGCTGTTCTCTCCGCTGACATTTGCCGACAGTTCTCTGGTGAACTCCCCGGCGAGTCTGCTCATCAACAACCTGTTCATATTCCTGGTGGTCCTGGGGCTGTTCATCTGTCGGGCAAAACTTTGGACGTGGTTCAAGAAACTCTCCCCCCGGGCAGCCCGCCGTGCAGCCGTATTGAGCTGGGTCACGACGGCTTTCCTCGTGGCCTACACCCACATCACGTTCCGCTCGCTCATCCTTAACTCCAACATCCCCCTCAACCTGTCGAGGGTAACCACTATCAAGACCCTGACCATAGTCTTCCTGGTGTCCTACGGCTCACTGTTTCTGGCGTTGCTGCACTCGCTGCAGATGTCCATCACGGCAAGTTTCGGCAGACGGGTTGTCAATCTCTACAACTGGTGGACCCTTTCGGCCTTTCTCGTGGCGGTTTCGCTCTACAGCGTAATTATGATAAACACCATCAACCTGCGCAAGGAGTTTGAGAGCAACCGTGTATGGTGCGACAAACTCTATGTCGAGCGGGACCTTTCGCTGGAGTCGTTTTTAAGGATGATGGAGAATGACATAGCCAACGACCACATCATAAGCGCGTTGAGTTTCTGGCCCCAGCAGGGGACGGATTTCATCAGGAGCCGCATTCTGGAGCGCTATATGTACCGGGGCTTCACCGCCCGCTACAACCTCAGCGTGGCCGTATGCGACATATTCACCCCCGTCACCGTAGATCGCAACACCCCCGAGGTCAACTGCATCTCCCACTATGGAGGCCAGATTACAAGATACGGAATCCCCATTGCCCCCGGTTCCCATTTCCACTACCTCAACGACTACAACGGGCAGGTTTCCTATCTGGGTGAATACACTTTTGTGGATTACCACACGTTCCAGAGCGTCACCCTCTTCCTGATTCTCGAGTCGAGATTCCAGAGCGACGACGCCACCGACATTGCCGGCATCCTCTCCACGAACCACGGCCGTCTGGCAGGATTCCCGCGGCACTATTCCTATGCCAAGTATATGGACGGCAGGCTTGTGGCCTTCTCGGGGCGGGCATCGTTCCCCTCAAGTCTGGATATGTCGGATTACAAGGAGGGATACTACACCCAGCGCACCCCCGAAAGCATCCGCTTCATCAACAAATACTCCGAAGATGAACTCATCATCATAAGCCGGCCCAGCCACAAACTTCTGAGAAACCTGTCGTTTTTCTCTTATCTGCTGGTACTCTACGGCATCATAGTCTTTCTGGGAACCCGGAGGCGGCGCCACAACTCAATGTTCGCGATGCCGAGCCACACCTACAAACGGCGCATCATCATTTTTATGGGGGCATCGCTCATAGGTTCCCTGCTCTGCCTCGGCATCGGCACGATAGCCCTTACCCTGCGCCGCAACAAAATATCCAACGAAAGGCAGATGACCGCCGCAATGCAGATTGTCCAGTCAACGCTTTCGGAGTATTGCCAATACGCCCTCCGCTATACCGACGTCACCACCCCCCAGCTGCTGGCGGCTATGAACACCATCTCGGCCAACACCAAAAATGAGATAAATCTGTTTGACACCAAAGGTATGCTGATAGGCACCACCCAGCCCGAATTGTACTACCAGTCCGTTCTCGGAACCCGTATGGCCCATTTTGCCCACAGGGCCATCACCGCCGAAAACAAGATGAACTACATCTGCGAGGAGTCGGTGGCCGGCAAGAAATATTATTCAATATACGCCCCGCTGTTCAACATTGACGGCAAACTGGTGGCCATAGTCAACATTCCCTACATCAACTCGAGCCGGCAGATAAAGGACGAAAGCATAATGATGGTAACCGGCATAGCCAACATCTACCTGCTGATTCTCATATTGAGCGTCTTCCTGGGGCTGATGCTGGCCAACTCCATCTCCAAGCCCCTCACCGGCATCAGGAATGCGATGGAAAGCCTCTCCCTCAACAAAAAGAGCCACATCCACTACGGCGACCCGCGCGACGAGATAGGTATGCTGGTGGCGGCCTACAACAAGATGGTGGACGAACTCGACGAAAGTTCCAGACAGCTTGCGCAAAGGGAGCGGGAACAGGCGTGGAAAGAGATGGCCCGCCAGATAGCCCACGAGATAAAGAACCCGCTGACCCCGATGAAACTCAGCATACAGCATCTTCAGCGCATCAAGAATTCGGGTGCGCCCGGCTGGGAAAACGATTTTGACCGTCTCATGAAATCCCTTCTGGAGCAGATTGAGATTCTGTCAACCACGGCCGGGGAGTTCTCTTCCTTTGCCAAATTCTACAATGAAGAGATAACCGACGAAGATCTTATCAGCATTATCCACGAGGAGATGATTCTGTTCAGCAACGACTATTCTGTACCCGTGGAGCTGGACGCCGAAATTGCCCCCGCCCCCATCAGGATTCGCAAGAAACAGATTATGAGAGTGTTCACCAACCTCATATCCAATGCCCAGCAGGCACTTGAGGCAAGGGAAGACGGCAAGATAAAAATCCGGATAACCCAGGGCGAACCGCTTGCCTACCGCATCTATGTAGAGGACAACGGCCCCGGCGTAAGCCCCGACAATCTCGAGAAACTGTTCAAGCCCAACTTTACCACCAAGAGTTCCGGCACGGGGCTGGGACTGGCCATCTGCCGCAGCATCATCGAGCAGAGCGGCGGCACAATCCACTATGAAACCTCGCCGCTCGGCGGAGCCGCATTTGTCATGGAACTGCCTCTGGCTTAGTTCGGATTCATCTCCAGTCGAGATAACGCAGTTTCTCCACCTCGGATGGCTCTATCACCCCTTGTGCGGACAGGTCGTCTATCGACCACCGGGCGCTGTCGGCCACCGATTTGTATCGGACTATCCCCTTCGCCTTCCAACTGCCGATATACGGATGGCGGCGCAGTTGTTCCAATGATGCGTTCCAAAGGGAGAACGTCGGCAGGGCCGGATTCAACTCTATCTGCGAGGACAGGGATTCGAAACGGCTGTCATCCATTCCTTCAATCTCTTTCAGTTGTCCGACAGAGGAGAATACGCCCCCGAGACGGCTCCGTAATTCCAGGATGCGGGAGGCATAGAACGGCCCTATCCCTTTCAGGGCGACCAGCGCGGCGCTGTCGGCACGGTTTATATCGAGTTTGGGGATTTTTATATGCGGAGCCAGCCGTTTGAACATTGCGCTGTCAACCACATACATCCGGGCAAAATCGGAAGGCTTTCCGTACCTGCCGCCCTTGTTGCGGTAATTCATTATCACTTCCGCCTGCTTTTCGGAGAATCCCAGCAGAACGAGACTGTCGGACGGAATTGTATTGGGATTGAAGTCGAACAACTGGCTACGGGCCTCTCTTCGGTGCGCTTCCACCCTTTCCCCGATTATCTGGCGGGAGTCACCTGGCTTAAACTCATCGCGAGGCCTTGTCCCCTGCCTTGCAAACGGCACCGAATCGGCGGACGGCACCCTCGGCACAGTTTCCGGCGCAACCGGAGTCCGAGTTCCTTCGGGCCCCGTATGCACCACTATGGTGTCGCGCTGCCGCTCTCCCCCGAACTTGAACACATTGCCCGAAAAGACGGCAATCTGGAACCCCAATACCAAAAAGACAAGTGCGACCACGCCCGAGGCGGCCGCTTTAGACATTTTCTCACCCTTCATATCTCACATCACATTTTAATGAATTGATTATTCGTCAGAACGATTTTTCGAAGCCTTCTCTTTGCCGGCAACCACCATCACTATCTCCCCTTTGGGTGGATGTGCCGTGAAGAAAGCGTGCAACTCCGCCAATGTCCCTCTCTGAGTGGTATCGTGGATTTTGGAAATTTCCCTTGACACGGAGGCCTGCCGCTCCCCTCCGAAGACCCCGCAGAACTGCTCCAGAGTCTTTACAAGACGGAACGGCGACTCGTAGAAAACCATGGTGCGGCTCTCCTGCGACAACTCGGCAAGGCGGGTCTGGCGGCCTTTCTTCTGGGGAAGGAACCCCTCGAAGCAGAACCTGTCGCAGGGAAGTCCCGAATTGACTATCGCCGGAATGCAGGCGGTAGCCCCCGGGAGAGTCTCAATCTCTATCCCCGCCTGAGCGCAGGTCCTGACCAGCAGGAACCCCGGGTCGCTGATGCCGGGCGTTCCGGCGTCGCTTATGAGCGCCACCGACATCCCGGCCAGAATTTTCTCCCGGACCATTGCAACCTTGTCGTGTTCATTGTACTTATGGTGGCTTTCGGCATGGGTATGAATGTCAAACTTCTTGAAAAGCAGCGAACTGGTGCGGGTATCCTCGGCCAGAATCAGATCGACCGAGCGCAACACCTCGATGGCTCTCAGAGTCATATCTTCCAGATTCCCCACGGGGGTAGGCACTATGTAAAGCTTGGACATTGCGAATTATTGCTAACTTTGTAACCGATTGGGCGCCGACGGTTTAAGCGTCACCGACAAATGTAGTCAAATGTTCACAGAAATCACAAAAAATCCCGGTTGGATTGAAGTCATCTGCGGTTCCATGTTCTCCGGCAAGACCGAAGAACTCATCCGCAGGCTCAAAAGGGCCCGTTTTGCCAATCTCAACGTGGAGATTTTCAAGCCGGCCGTGGATACCCGGTATTCTTCCTCCGAAGTGGTTTCCCACGAAGGGACATCCATCATGTCCACCCCCGTGGAGTCAAGCGCCAGCATTCTCCTGCTGGCCTCCGGAGTGGATGTAGTGGGGATTGACGAAGCGCAGTTCTTTGATGAAGGGATAGTCGGTGTCGTTCAGACGCTGGCATCAATGGGCATCAGGGTCATTGTCGCCGGGCTTGATATGGACTATCTCGGCAAGCCCTTCGGTCCTATGCCGGCGCTGATGGCCATAGCCGAGCACGTCACCAAGGTCCACGCCATCTGCCTGCGATGCGGCGACCCCGCAAACCACTCCCACCGGCTCTCGACCAGCAGCAGACTGGTGGAACTCGGCGAGCGGCAGACCTACGAACCCCTTTGCCGCCACTGCTTCAACAAATGTATGGCGGAGAAGGAGGATTAGAAAATCTTGAATTCTCCCACGTTCACCCCTTTTGCTCCCGTCTGGACAATAGGAACAATCCGTCCGTTCTTATTGGCGACTTCGGCGGGTTTCTTCATAAAAGTATGGCTGTGACCGCCTATTATGAGATCAATGTTGGTTGACTCTGCCGCCACCATCTCATCCGAAGGGTTCCTGGCGGAGCCGACTTCGTAACCCAGATGGGAAAGGAGTATCACCAGGTCGCACCCCTTGTCATAATGGAGCCAGTCTGCCCAACGGTTGATTTCGGAAATGATATCCAAAAGGCGCATACCTTCGATGTTGCCTGCGGCAGCAACGTACGAAAGGTCGGTCGTGGCCCCTATCACACCTATCTTGAGACCGCCACGTTTCACTATGGCACAGGGTTTCACGATGCCCTGCAAGGGGGTTGCGCTCAAATCGTAGGTGCAACACAACGTTTCGAAGTTTGCCGCCTTGAGACGGCGTACCAGTTCCTGCTGCCCGTTGTCGAACTCGTGGTTGCCCAAGGCGGCCAGATCATAACCGATGGTGTTCATCACCTCAACTTCCAAATCCCCCCGGGATACGGTGAAATAGGGAGTTCCCTGATTGTAATCGCCCGCATCCAGTACCAGCACGTTGTTCTTGCCATATACGCTGCGGATGCTGTCGATGCACACCTTGATGCGTTCCACCCCGCCCCTGCCGGCATCCCGACCTATGCGGAATGGTTCTATCTGGCTGTGGATATCGTTGGTGTGGACTATCACCAGTCTCTGGGCCGTCGCGCCGAAAGGCATCAGACCCAACATCAGCAAAACTGTCAAAAGGTATCTTTTCATTTCTCGCAGTTCACTATGGTTATTCGGTTGTCAATGTCGGGAGTAAGTTTTATCCCCTTGTCGGTAAGACCTTTGAGATATTGCACGTAAAGGTCGCGCATAACGTGTCCGGTAACCTCCGTTTTCTCGGAGAACTCCCTGAGTTTCATGGAGTCGCCCCCGTTCAGCAGAAAGTCGATGGTGGCCACGGTGTATGTCTTCGAGTCGTCGAGAGGCCTGCCGCCTATGTTGCATTTGACGAGTTTGAAGGAGTCGATACCGATTTCAACCCCACTCAGAGCCTCCACGCTTCCGCGGGATGCCATTCTGGTGAAGATTTTACGGAGATTGCTTCCTTTGATATCGACCAGCGCCAGATAATTGTCAAACGGGAACACCGAGTAGATGTCATATACGCGGATTGCCCCCGAAGGGAGATCGGAGCGTATGCCCCCGAAATTGGTGATGCCGATATGAACCTCCCGTCCCAACGTCTCCTGAGCATAGAAGCGCAGGGCGTCGGCGGCAAAATTGGAAAGGGGACTTTCGGGACGTCTGGTGTATATGAGTCCGGTGCTGTGCCCCACGATTTCCTGCAGCGGTTCTATCAGGTCATCGTAGCGGCCTATCGCCTCGGTTATGGCAGTGACCCCCGCAGGGTCGTAGCGGTCATCCACCGAGTGAAGATCCCATTGGTAGTCAAGGGGGGCGTTTCTGTCAAATCCGCCACCCTGATCCCCGACGTTTGCCGAGCGGCAACCGCCCAGAATGACGATTGCCAGTATGAACGGTAAATACAATCTTTTCATAAGCGTCAGATTACCCCCCTTGTCAACTACAATTTACCGGCGAAGAAGTCGTTACCCTTGTCATCCACAAGGATGAACGCGGGGAAGTTCTCCACTTCGATTTTCCAGATGGCCTCCATTCCGAGTTCGGGATATTCCACACACTCGATGCTCTTGATGTTGTTCTGGGCAAGGATTGCTGCGGGACCGCCGATGCTTCCAAGATAGAAACCGCCGTGTTTCTTGCAGGCGTCGGTGACTGCCTGGCTGCGGTTGCCCTTGGCCAGCATTATCATTGAGCCGCCGTGACTCTGGAACTCATCCACGTAGGGGTCCATACGTCCTGCGGTGGTGGGGCCCATAGAGCCGCACGCCATTCCCTTGGGAGTTTTGGCGGGTCCTGCATAGTAGATGGGGTGGTCCTTGAGATACTGGGGCATCGGCTCCCCTGCATCAAGGCGGGCCTTTATCTTGGCGTGGGCAATGTCCCTGCCCACGATGATGGTACCGTTGAGCGAGAGGCGGGTACTTACGGGATATTTGGTGAGTTCCTTCAGGATTTCCGCCATAGGCTTGTTGAGGTCAATCTTCACGGCCTCGCCTTCACCGGCATTGCGCAGTGAGAGCGGAATAAGTTCGGTTGGATTGTCGTCAAGTTTCTCAATCCAGACACCGTCGGCATTGATTTTGGCCTTGATGTTGCGGTCTGCCGAGCAGCTTACGCCCAGACCGATAGGGCAGCTGGCACCGTGACGGGGCAGACGTACCACGCGGATGTCGTGGGCGAATGCCTTTCCGCCGAACTGGGCTCCGAGTCCTATCTTGCAGGCCTCTTCGAACAGCTGTTTTTCCAGAGCGACGTCACGGAAAGCCCTTCCGGTTTCGTCTCCGGTGGTGGGGAGGGAGTCATAATAGTGGGTGGAAGCCAGTTTCACGGTAAGCA
Organism: Bacteroidales bacterium; assembly: GCA_021443625.1. GTDB lineage: Bacteria > Bacteroidota > Bacteroidia > Bacteroidales > UBA932 > Equibacterium. The sequence continues at coordinate 31,759 of JABUTP010000004.1, forward strand.
GGTTTTTCTCCGCCGAGGTGCCGCCGATTACAAAAGCGATGTGGTACGGAGGGCAGGCTGCCGTTCCGAGACTCTTCATTTTCTGCACAAGGAAGGGAACAAGGGTGCCGGGGTTCTGGATTCTGGCTTTGGTTTCCTGATAGAAATAGGTTTTGTTGGCGCTGCCGCCCCCTTTCACCACGCAGAGGAACCGGTATTCCATACCACCGCACGCTTCAATGTCTATCTGGGCGGGGAGGTTGCACTTGGTGTTGACCTCGTTGTACATGTCGAGAGGGGCATTCTGGCTGTAACGGAGATTCTCTTCAGTGTAGGTTTTGTAAACTCCGAGGCTGAGGGCCTCTTCATCCTCGAAACCGGTCCAGACCTGCTGGCCTTTCTCGCCGTGGATGATGGCGGTGCCGGTATCCTGACAGAAGGGAAGCTGCCCTTTGGCGGCAACTTCTGCGTTGCGGAGGAATGTCAGCGCCACATATTTGTCGTTTTCACTCGCCTCGGGGTCGTTCAGCACGGATGCCACCTGGGCGTTGTGCTCGCGGCGCAGCAGGAAGTTCACATCCCTGAATGCCGCATTGGCCATTGCGGTGAGGGCCTCGGGAGCCACTTTGAGGATAGGATTGCCTTCGAAATCTCCGACCGAAACTCCTTCGCTTGTGAGGTGATAGTATTCAGTGGTGTCGGGACCCAGCTGAAACATGGGAGCGTATTTGAATTCTGCCATATTGTGTTTAGTTATTTCCGTTGTTCATAAGATATTCTTTCATAAAGTCGTTGAGGTTGCCGTCAAGGACCGCCTGAGTGTCGGTGGTTTCCCAACCCGTGCGCAGATCCTTAACCATCTTGTAGGGATGCAGGACGTAACTTCGTATCTGGCTCCCCCACTCTATCTTCTTTTTCTGCCCTTCGAGTTCGGCCTGTTTCTCCTGACGTTTCTTGAGTTCGAGGTCGTAGAGGTGGCTCTTGAGGATACGGAGGGCATTCTGCCGGTTGTCGAGCTGCGACCGCGTTTCAGTATTCTCCACCACTATGCCGGTGGGGATGTGGCGGACACGCACGCCCGTTTCCACCTTGTTGACGTTCTGGCCACCCGCGCCGCTGCTGCGGTAGGTGTCCCACTCCAGATCTGCGGGGTTTATCTCAATCTGGATGGAATCGTCCACCAGAGGATATACGAACACCGACGAGAAAGTGGTCTGCCGCTTCCCCTGCGCATTGAAGGGGGATATGCGCACCAGCCGGTGGACACCGCTCTCCCCTTTGAGATAGCCGAAGGCATAATCTCCTTCGAACTCTATGGTAACCGATTTGATGCCGGCTTCATCGCCGTCCAGAGAGTCGGCCACCGTCACTTTGTAGCCGTTGATTTCGCCCCAGCGGATGTACATCCGCATCAGCATTGCGCTCCAGTCGTTGGCTTCCGTACCGCCGGCGCCCGAGTTAATCTTGACGATGGCGCCCAGATTGTCCCCTTCTGCACCGAGCATATTGCGCATTTCCAGCGCCTCAACCTTCTCTGTGGCACTACGCAGGGCCGCATCGGCATCCTCCGAATCGTCGTCGCCCAGTTCCAGAAGCACCTCGAGGTCTTCGATGGCTCCGCCCGCCGCTGCATAGCCGTCGGTCCAGAACTTGAGCGCGGAAATCTCCTTCAGAAGGGCCTCCGCCCGCGTGGGGTTGTCCCAGAAATCAGCCGCGAGGGTCTGACTCTGCTTTTGATCTATAACAGTCTGCTTGCCGGGGATGTCAAAGACACCTCCCCAACGTCTCATACCGCTGTCTAATCTCTTTAATCTGTTCTGTTGTTATCATAAAACTCCTTTATCTGTCTGTAAGTGTATCCACGCCCCATTCCGAATCTGCACAATTTTGGAAAGATGTCTCCTCCCGCCGCCTCCAGTGACCGGAGCCGCGACATCAGCACCCCCTCCATCCGTTGCGAGGCCCTGGCTGCGTCAATCTGCTCCAGCCCGCAGGTTATGTCCTCCTCGCTCAACCCCTTTGCAGCAAGGGCATGGCGGATTTTCCGGACTCCCCATCCGCGGAGGGCGCTGCGGTCCCTTGCAAATGCCGAGGCATACCGCTTCTCGTCTATGAATCGGGCGCTGCAAAGGTGCGAAATAATCTCTTGTCCGTCAACATTGTCGTCCCCTTTCAACTGGTTTATCCTACGCAAAATGTCACTTTTGCAGTATTCGCGCACGCTGCAGGCACGCTCCAGCCTCTCTATGATTGCCGCCTTGTCCATCCCGCATCAAAACCAGTAACCGATGCCCAGGTAGGCCCCGGGTTTCTTTGTCATATCGTTCCAGTTGACATTGAAGTTGATGGGACCGAACATGAAGTTGTAGGCATATCCCAACATCACGCCCGCCACCCCCGGCTGCCCGTGCATGGTGGTCAGGTCACCGCTGGCGGCATAGTTCCCGCCGAGGGTGATGTAATGGCTGCCCGCCACATTGTAGTTGAGGTCAAGCCGGCCCACGGCCAGAATCTTGTCCATCACCGCCACCCCGCGAATGCCGTAGAAGGGAATCTGCTGCTGGGTATAACGGGACGCCTCGCATCCACCCATCATATTCATATATTGGAGGGGTACTTTCTCTCCCAGCAGGACCCTGGCATCGAACGAGGGGGAAACAACCAGCCGGTGTCCCAGACTCCGGGCCATCCTGAAAGAGGCCTCGACCTCCAGGAAAGGACTCTTCTCCACGTGCCTGCCGACATCCGAAACATACTTCGCCTCGGAATTGAACCGCACCCCTTTGGTCGGGAACGCCGCATCGTCCATATTATCTATGGCAAGCGACACGAACGCACTTGCAAACCAAGTCCTTTCGCGATCGAAATCATAATTCTGGGTCATCACCGGAAGGTCCGACATAGGCAGGCTGGAAAAGGCCTCCATCCTCAATCCCGCTTCAGTGCGGAATTTGCGGAAACGGCCCGTGGAGACGGATGTCTCGAAGTTGTTCTTCAGATAATCGGCGTGGAACAGCTGCCCGGAGGGGAAGAGGATTCCGGTGTCCGTACGCTTTATGCCGTAGCTGACATTGTAGCGGAATTTCCCCCTGGTCTGGTAATAATAGTCCAGATCCGCCCTGTAGTTGCCGCTGACTTTGGCCGAGAATCCCAGATGGTGGCCATCCAGCTTGTTGTGGTTGAGCCGTATGTCGAGCAGCACCGAAGTTATCTCCTCGGTGTCGAACCGGGCACCCAGACCCATCTGGTGGTTGCGGTTAGGCACCAGTGTGAGAACCAGCCCGAACGGGGAGGTCTCTCCGCTCAAGGTATAGGTCACTGAGGAATAAACCCCTGTAGCATAGAGGTCGTTGACCACCTTCTCAATGTCGAAGGGGGATATCTTCTTCCCCGTACAGAGTTTGGTCTTGCGCTCGATGTAATCGAGGTCTATGTCGTTGTCCCCCCTTATCTCTATGGTGCTTAGTTCAATGGAATCGCGCAGGGACATTGTGGCATAACTCTCTTTGGGGGCCTTGCCGGGACCGACAAAGGTCATCTCGTCCAACCTTTCCATATCGTCCAGGAAGGACTTCAGATCTTCCAGGTCGCGGCTGCACTGCCGTGCCGCCTTCTCCCCGTTGTCTATCAGCACCCTCAGATTTTCGGTACTGAAACTCAAGGCATTGTACCCCGCTACCGACGGTGCGATGAGTACATTTGTATTCTTTATCGCATCGTCCATCTTTACATCCATCGCCACATCAAGCAGGCGGATAAGAAGCGACGGAAGACTTTCCCCATAGGCGGTATCCTCCTCGTCGTCGTGTCCCAGCAACACCCCGATGACAATGTCCGCCCCCATATTCAGGGCGACGTCCACCGGATAGTTGTTCTTCACCCCTCCATCGACAAACACCCTGTCGTCGATACGGACGGGAGCGAACGCCCCGGGGATGGCCATAGATGCCCGCATCGCCATGGGAAGGATGCCGCTGTCAAGCACAACTTCCTCCTTTGCGGCCAGATCGACCGCCACGCAGGCAAACGGAATGGGGAGATGCCGGAACTCCATATAGTCGTGGTAACCTACGGTAAAATCGGTAAACAGACGGTAAATGTTCTGCCCTCCGAGCAGGCCCATCGGAATAAGTCCGGAGGCAGCCCCTTCCGGAGCATACATCCACTGGTTCACCGCATCCTCCGGATTATCGCCACGGCGGGCCAGGGATTTGGCGAAATCGCCTCCGAAGGGAACGCTTATCAGCAGCCGGTCGTCTATGGTCTTCACCTCATAGGGAAGCATTTCGCGGCTTATGCTTCCGGTCATCACCGAATTCCAGTCCTGCATCATCACCAGCGAGTCGAGTTCGGTCGCAGAATGTCCCACAGAATAGAGGCCTCCGATAATGGCCCCCATACTGGTCCCCACAATCATGTCGATGGGGATGTCGTACTCTTCCAGAACCTTCAGCACCCCGATGTGCGCCGCCCCTTTCGCACCGCCTCCGCACAGTACCAGCGCCACCTTGGGCCGATCCGCCCACATCGTGAATGTTGCCAGAAGGAGCAACATCAAAGATACCAAACGTCTTTTCATAACTGCTTCTGTTTGTTACGTCCGGCAAGCATGCCGCAAGCCGCCAATATGTCTTCGCCTCTGGAGGCCCTCACGGTGGTGGTCACACCGCAGAACTCCAGCCGCTCCTTGAAAAATTCGATTGCCTGGGGAGAGGATGTCCGCAGCGGAGAATCGGGAATCTGATGGAATCTGATAAGGTTCACGCGGCACTCCAACCCCTTGAGCAGCCGTCCCAGGGCATCAGCGTGCCGGCGGGTGTCGTTCACCCCCGCAAACATCGTATATTCGAAAGTCACCCTGCGCTGCCCCGTGAAGTCGTATCTGCGCACCAGGTCGAGCACGTCCCCTATGGGATATCTCCGCTGGACGGGCATCAGCGCGGCCCGCTCGTCGGGGAACGGATTGTGGATGCTCACCGCCAGATGGCACTCCGTGTTGTCCAGAAAGTCCTTCAGGGATGCCAGGTCGCCTATGGTCGAAAGGGTTATCCGTTTGGGACTCCAGCCGAACCCCCACTCCGACGTCAGGATGGTGAGCGCCCTGCTGACCTCCCCCCAGTTGTCCAAAGGTTCCCCCATCCCCATAAACACCGCATTGGTAAGGGATTCGCTCTCTGCCACATTCATAAACTGGGAAACAATCTCGCGGGAAGAGAGGTTGCCGTGGAACCCCTGCCGACCCGTCATGCAGAAGACGCAGCCCATACGGCAACCCGCCTGCGAGGAGACGCAGAGGGTGGCGCGGTCGTGGTCGGGAATCATCACCGCCTCTATCATCTGCCCCTCTTCACCCGTGGGGAACAGATACTTGCGGGTGCCGTCCCGGGATGTCACAACGTCCTTGGCGGCGATATGCCCCACCTCGTATTTCTGCTGAAGCAGGGCGCGGTGGGACTTGGAAAGGTTGCTCATCCCCTCTATCGTCCGCACCCTCTTGCGGTAGAGCCAGTCGGCTATCTGCGTTGGGGCATATTTGGGCAGTCCCTCTGCGGCGCAAAGGCTGCGGAGTTCGTCCAAAGTCATTCCGAGAAGGTATTGAGGCATATCTGTCAACTGATTTTCAAAACGCGGAAATAATGAGCGAAATTAGTTAAAAATATCCAAAGTTGTCACTATATTTGTAGTCCGTGCGCCACAATCGGCGCGTACCTCATTATGAACGATTCGCAAGACAAAATAATCCGCAAATGTTTCAGTCCGAAATTCTGGAATGACCTGCGGACTGCCGAGAGTTGGGCCGTGTTCAAAATAATGGCCGAGTTTGTCAACAGTTACGAAAAACTCGGGCAGATAGGCCCCTGCGTCGCCATATTCGGTTCGGCCCGCACCAAAAGTGAAGACCCCTACTACCGGCAGACCGTAGAACTTGCCGAGCGGCTGACAGCCATCGGATTCGGCATCATCACCGGAGGAGGCCCCGGCATTATGGAGGCGGCCAACAAAGGGGCGGCCATCGGGGGCGGCTCCAGCGTCGGGCTCAACATCAACCTCCCTTTCGAGCAGGACAGCAACCCCTACATTGACCGCGACAAGCTTATCAACTTCAATTATTTCTTTGTCCGCAAGACCATCTTCATGCAGTTCTCACAGGGGTACATCGTGATGCCGGGAGGATTCGGCACCCTCGATGAACTCACCGAGGCGCTGACTCTCATCCAGACCAACAAGCTGGTGAAGTTCCCGATAGTGCTCTACGGCAGGGATTACTGGCAGGGGCTTCTGGACTGGGTCAAAGGCACAATGCTCACCAGAAACATGATAAGTCCCGAGGACCTCGACCTCTTCCACGTGGTCGATTCGGTTGACGAGGCGGCAAACGTCATTGAAGAATTCTACGACAAATATGCAATCAAGCCCAATTTCTAACGGGCTCTTTTATAAACCAATCACTAAAACACTATCCAAATGGCTAAAGAAGTAGAGACGAATGTAGCCCTTCCCAACGAGGAGAAGCTGAAGGCGCTGAAAGCGACCATTTCAAAGATTGAAAAAGATTACGGCAAGGGTACCATCATGACATTGGGAGACAAGCCCGATAGCGCTGTTTCCGTGATCAAATCGGGATCCATCGCCCTGGACCACGCCCTGGGCATAGGGGGATACCCCCGCGGCAGGATTGTAGAGATTTACGGTCCCGAGTCGAGCGGCAAGACAACTCTCGCGATACACGCAATTGCAGAAGCCCAGAAAGTCGGCGGCATAGCGGCCATCATCGATGCCGAGCACGCCTTTGACCCGACATACGCCCGCAATCTCGGAGTGGATATCGACACCCTCCTGATTTCGCAGCCCGACAACGGGGAGCAGGCTCTGGAAATTGCCGACAACCTCATCCGCAGCGGTGCGATAGACATCATCGTCATCGACTCCGTGGCGGCCCTCACCCCCAAAGCCGAAATCGAAGGGGAGATGGGCGACAGCAAGATGGGACTCCAGGCCCGCCTTATGAGCCAGGCGCTGCGCAAACTCACCGCAAACATCTCCAAGACCAACACCTGCTGCATCTTCATCAACCAGTTGCGCGAGAAGATAGGTGTCCTCTTCGGCAATCCCGAAACCACCACCGGAGGCAACGCCCTCAAGTTCTACGCATCGGTCCGCATCGATGTACGCAAGGTCACCCAGCTTAAAGACGGCGACGCCGCCACCGGCAACCGCACCCGTGCCAAAATCGTCAAGAACAAAATGGCACCCCCCTTCCGCAAGGCGGAATTCGACATCGTGTTCGGAGTCGGCATCAGCAGGGTTGCCGAGATCATCGACCTTGCCGTTGAATACGACATTGTCCACAAGAGCGGCTCGTGGTTCAGCTATGGCGAGAGCAAGATTGGACAGGGACGCGACGCAGTGATGCAGATGCTTTGCGACAACCCACAGCTTTCGGACGAAATCGAGGCCAAGGTTCGCGAAGCGCTTGAAAACGTTAACGAATAGAGAGAAAATGGATATAGTTTTAAGCGGAATACGCCCCACCGGCCACCTTCATTTGGGCAATTACTTCGGGGCGCTGAAAAATTTTGTAAAGATACAGGACACCCACAAGTGTTTCTTCTTCATAGCAGACCTCCACTCGCTCACCACCCATCCGCACCCGGAGGACTTCCACAACAGCGTGAAGACCATCCTGTGCGAATACCTTGCGGCCGGCCTATCACCCGAGAAGTCAGCCCTCTACATCCAGAGCGACGTGCCTGAAATCAGCGAACTCTTTGTACTGCTCAATATGCTGGCATACAAAGGGGAGATGGAGCGTACCGCCGCTTTCAAGGACAAGGTCCGCAAAAATCCCGAGAACGTCAACACTGGGCTTCTCACCTACCCCGTGCTGATGGCTTCCGACATCCTCATCCACAGGGCAAAATACGTCCCTGTGGGCAAAGATCAGGAACAGCATCTGGAGATAGCCCGCCTTCTGGCCCGCCGTTTCAACAATATGTACGGATGCGAAGTCTTCCCCGAGCCGCAGGCATTCAACTTCGGCAGCGACCTGCTCAAGGTTCCCGGACTTGACGGCAGCGGCAAGATGGGCAAGAGCGAAGGCAACGGCATTTACCTCTACGAAGACGACAAATCCATCACCAAGAAGGTGATGCGCGCAGTGACCGACAGCGGCCCCACCGAGCCCGATTCGCCCAAACCGGAGGTTATAGAAAATCTCTTCACCCTCATGCGGCTGGTAAGCGAGCCCTCCACCATACAGTATTTTGAGGACAAGTGGAACGACTGCTCCATCCGTTACGGAGACCTGAAGAAACAGCTTGCAGCGGACATCTGCGCCACCGTGGCCCCCATCAGGGAGCGCATAGACGCCATTGCCGCCGATGAGAAATATCTCGGCGAAGTGGTCGCTCTCGGAAGGGACAAAGCCCGCGAATCGGCTGCAGCGACCCTTGCCCTGGCACGCGAAGCCGTAGGTTTCAGAAAATTCTAACATCAACATAAAAACAAAACATTGATGAGACATCCCATATTTTTGCTTGCCGCTCTGGCACTTGCGCTCCCGGCAGCAGCCCAGACCAACGAAGACGTAATCACCAGCATCACCTACGAAGAGTCCCCCGTCAAACTGCAAATCCCCGACATTACCGGATTTTTCACACTGAAATGCGATTTGCACACCCACACCGTATTTTCCGATGCGGGGCTGTGGCCTACCGACCGCGTAAAGGAAGCTTGGCTTCACGGATTGGATGCCATCTGTATTTCCGACCATATAGAATATACCCCCCACCACAGAGATGGCTATATGACCAGCGACCTCAACGCATCCTATGAGATTGCCAAAGAGTTTGAAAAGACACACGACATTATGGTGATTCACGGAGCCGAGATAACCCGTTCCAAGCCTTTCGGCCATATGAACGCCATATTCATCGATGATGCCGAGGCGATGCGTGTCAGCGACCCTGTGAAGGCACTGCAGGTTGCCCGCAGCCAGGGGGCCGTCCTTATGTGGAACCACCCCGGCTGGCCCGATGCCAAATCGACATTCTACCCCATTCAGGACAGTCTTATAAAGGCCGGTCTCATAGACCTTGTGGAAGTTCACAACAGCAGCGAGACCTATCCCGTGACGTTCGACTGGATAGACAAATACAACATCGCCCCCGCCGCCAACAGCGACATCCACGCCAGCACCGAGATTTTCTACCGCGACGACCAGCGTCCCCTCACTTTGGTGTTTGCCAAGAAACGTACCCCCGAGTCGCTCAGGGAGGCCCTTATCAGAAAGCGTACGGCCGCCTTCTTCTACGGCAAGGTTATGGCCAGCTACATCTGGGCCCGCGCCCTGTTTGACGCAAGCCTGAGTTACAAGGTTGTCAACCACACTGCCGACGCCGCCGTGGTGGAGTTCCGCAACAACTCCAGTATCCCCATCTATCTGAAGGAATCTTCGGGACAGGTAGTCTATATCGCTCCGATGTCAACCACGAGCACCATAACCAATCCGGTTGCCACACACTACACGGTCACCAACTATTTCATCGGCTCGGGCAAGAATCTCGAGATAGATCTCAAGTGGAGAAAATAACCGACACTGCCTGTGGACGCCGTCATCACATTCGTAAACGGAACTGACCCCCAGTGGCAGCAGCAATACTGCCGGAGCTGTAAAATCCCCATCCTTGCCAAACGGTTCAGGGATTGGGGATTTCTCAAATATCTCTTAAGGGGCATAGACCGCCATATGCCCTATATCGAGAAGGTTCATCTGGTGGTGTGTCTGGAGAGCCAGGTTCCCGACTGGGTTGACCGCACGCGGGTAAACGTTGTGCTGCACAGCGATATTATCCCCAACAAGCACCTGCCCATTTTCAACTCCGCCTCCATAGAGTGCTACCTGCACCGCATTGAAGGGCTTTCGGAGCAGTACGTCTATTTCAACGACGATATGTTTCCAATGATGGATACCGTGGCGGAAGATATGTTTGCTGACGGCAAGACCAACATAGGATTCCGCCGCCATCTGTTTGCCACCAACCTCTACAAGCGGCACGTGAAGCGCTCCTGCACGCTGGCGCGCAAAGTGGCCGGACTCAAGGCTTCCCCCCTGTTCCTGCGCCCCCAGCACATCTGCTCACCGATGCTCCGCAGCGCCTGCGAGGAACTTTTCGAGAAGGCCGGGGACGAAATAGACCGGAGCATCAGCACCCTGCGCGAGGACAAGAACTACAACCAGTATCTGTTTCTCGACTACATGATGTTTACCGGCAGGGCTTCCGGCAGATCCATCGGCAGAAAACACCTCTCTATGAGAACCGCGCATCCCGCGGTCATTGCATCCTTCATTAAGAAACCCAACCGGCCGTTTGCCTGCATCAACGACGTGGAGATGAGCGAGGCCCAATGCCTTCAGTTCAAAACCATCCTTACCGCCGCCTTCGAACACCACTTCCCCGAGAAGTCGAGGTTTGAGGTGTAGAGCGGGATGTCTTCGGGATATTACCGGATTTGCATTAAAAAAAAGCGGACAAACTATCATTTCTGACAATTTGTCCGCTTTGGCTCCTCTTCGGGGACT
>JABUTP010000050.1 GCA_021443625.1 Bacteroidales bacterium
AACCCACGCTCTGCACATCCACGGTGCAGGTGGCGGTGAAATTGCCCTCCTTGGTGGTCACGGTGATGACGGCCCGTCCTGCGGAAACGCCTTTCACAACACCATTATCCACTGTGGCAACCTTCGCGTCTGAAGTTGACCAGGTGTATGCCGGCTCATTGGGGTCGGCAGGGGCGATGGTGGCCTCAAGCTGAATCTGATTGCCTGCTGCGAGCTGTACTGCGCTCTGGTCGAGGGTGATGCCCGAAACGGGACGATAGACGGTGACCTTGCAGGTTGCGCTGAATTCACCGGCGGTAGCGGTGATGGTGGCTTCTCCCTTGGAAACGGCACGAACCACACCTGCGGTGACAGTGGCGACACTGCCGTCGGAACTTGTCCAGGTAACCGAAGGGTCGGTGGCGTTTTCGGGAAGAACGGTAGAAACAAGCGTTGCGTTTTCCCCTTCGTTGAGGAGAACCGAACTCTTGTCCAATGATATGCTTGTAACGGGCTTGTTGCAAGCTACCATCATAATGCCGATGACACATATTGCCAGGGCATTGGTAATTACGCTTTTCTTCATATTGTTAAAAGATATGTTAAGTTATTGTCTTGTTTACTTTACCAACCGTAGGGGATGACCTCGGTGATTCTCAGCCAGCCCATTGCATTGAAGGTGTCCTCAAAGACCAATGCAATGTAGCGCCCCTTGACCGGAGTGGAGAAATTGCGGACGGGCTGGTTCTTGTCGGCATCGCTGAAGGTATATCTGGCAACCTGCCCCTTGTAACCGTCGAGACGGTACTGGGCGTCCGACTCGCTGTCGATGGGGAACGGCTCGTTGCCTATATAGACACGGACGTTCTTCATCGAATAGTAGAGCGAGGTCTTGCCCCCTTCGGTGATGGCGCCGCCCTGCCACAGTCCGATGCCCGAGAAAGTGTGCTCTTCGAGGGCGTCGATGGTGAGGATGCGCATTATCTTGCTGTTCTGGGAGAACCACGCCGTGTTGCCGGGGTTGCGGTTGTGACTGCCGTCCAGCACGTTTGACGGAGGGAATCCTTCGTTGGAAGTGTTGGCTGCGGCCACCCATCCCTTTCGCGAAAGTTCGGTGGGAACGCGCCACTGGCTGTAAAGGGTCCACTCGGTCCAGACGGTGTCTATGCCGGTCTGGGGCAGGAATGCGGAGCACTGCTCTATGGTGCTGAAATCGGCCGCATTGGCAAGGGTGATGTTGTCGGCATCCAGAGGATACTCCATCACCACCAGTTTGCCGCTCCGGTCCTGATAACGGATTAGGGTCTTGACAAGTTCGCTGGTGGAACTTCCGAGCGTCAGAATTCCTCCGACCTCGATGCTCTTGATGGACTTGTTGGCAAGACCGTCCTTGTAAATATCGCCGTAGGCCTGTCCGGAAATCTCAAACGGAATGGAGGCGTTGCCGGCTTTGTCGTAATTTACTATGGCAAAGGTGTGGGATGTTTCGTCGAGACCCTCGGGCTCAACGAAAACGTAATCCAACCCTTCGAATTTGGAGTCACTGTAGGCGAACTCTATGGAGTCGGTATAGTTGTCCCAATAAACCTTGGATCTTATCACCGACTGGTCAGTGGGACGGGGCCAAGAGATGCGGAGGCGGTTCCAACCCGTTTCAAGGGTAACGTTGCGCGGTTTCTGGGGATAGGTGTATCCGCCTATCTTCACCCATTCCTGATAAACTTCATCCTGTTTGGTGCAGGAGAAGAAAAGGGCCGCAACCGCTAATGTCAAAAACAGATATAAACTCTTTTTCATATTCATTCCTCCCGTTATTCTTCGACAACAAGGCCGTAAGGTATGATTTCACTGAACTGCACCGCCATATTCGCAGCGTCGGTGCCCCAGGTGGCGAAAGTGTCGTTGATTTTCACCCGGAGATAGCGGATGGCATCGTGGGCGTGGGGATAGACGGCGCTGTCAAATTCGTATTCGGTCTTGGAGTTGATGTACTCGTTGTCTTCGGAGGTGATGGTGCCGACCTCGCCGGTGGGGAGATATCCCGAGGGTTTGGGCTGCTGATAGGGGCCTCCGAGAAGCACCCAGTCGCCGCCGAAGCTGTAAGAGGTCTGGTCCCAATGCCCCACTTCCGGCTTGGTGTTGCCCCAGAACTCGATGATGCGGGGGTGGCCGCCGCTCCACAACATATAGTTCTGGCGGGCTGCCAGTCCCACTCGGGAGATTTTGGCGGTGACACCCAGGTCGATGGTGAACCATCCCGGGCGGACACCCTTGGTGGCAAGGATGGATGTTCCGGTGATGACGCCGTCCCAAAGATTGGAGACGGGGTAGTTGGAGTTCTCACCAAAACAGTTGTCGTCGGCAATCATCGCATCGCGGAAATATCTGCGCTCAAGTTTTGTCTCTTCGTAAGGGGTGAGCAGTTTCACAATCGTGTCGGAACGGTTGTCCCATTTGTCTTTGATATAAACTCCGAAGATGGTGGGAACGGCATCGAGACCGCGTCGCGACAGGCCGATGTTGGTAGCGGAGGTATAGAGCGCGCCGGCTTCCTCCCACCTCATCTTGTCCTTATCGACGGTGCCGAACTCCGATACCTCGGTGTCGATGAGGACGCCGATGGTGAGAGGTTCATTGTCAACATTGTTCTCTATGGAGACCTTGATGCCGCCGAAAGCTTCCCAGTAGGTCATCTTGACGGTGCGGACGGCGGGCTCATTGGGTTTGATGGTGATGGTCACCGGAGTTGACAGCGCCTCGTTGACATTGAACGAGCAGACGTCAACCTGATGTTCTTCAGTATCGCCGAAACCCTTGATGGTTAGCGTGTCGATATAACGGGAAATCTTGACGTCACACTCCTTGCCGTTGTGGACATATTTGGCAACCACCCCGATGAGATTCTCGTCCTCGGGAATTTTAACCTTGATGATGGCGCCGCCGGCGATATTGGTCACGTTGAGGACCTCCACCGGCAGCGGGGCGGGCAGATTAGGGTCAAGCTGGTCGATACGCCCCGCTTCTCCGCACGAAGTGAAGAGGAAAAGCGAAAGAGCCAGCAGTGAGTATAATAACTTTTTCATTTTGCTTGGGTTCTGTTAAGTTACCAGCCTATGTTCTGGACAAGGTTTGTATTGCGTTCGATGTTAGATGTCATTATGGGCCAAAAATAGTTTTTGGTGGTGAAGGGCTGCTCCGCTATCTGGACAATCCTGTAATACTCTTCGGGCGAGCTGGCCTTCACGTAATATCCCCAAATGCCCTGGGAATAGACTGCGGGGGCCTCTTTCCAACGGCGCAGATCCCAGAAACGCTGGCTCTCGAAAGCGAGTTCTATGAGACGCTCCCTGTGGATTATCTCCCTCATGCCGGTCTGCGAGTTGTAACGGCCGGGAGCAGTGCTGTAAGTGTCCCAGGACTCTTTGACACCGGGGATACCGGCCCTTTCGCGAACGGCATCGATGCGGTTGAACATCATCTGGCTGTGAGCTCCGGAAGGTCCTTCATATTCGTTTACGGCCTCGGCATAGAGCAGGTAGAGGTCTGCAAGGCGAATCATAGGCCAGGGATACCAGTAGGTCGTGAGCGATGCCGGACTTGCACTGGTGTTGATGGACATCTGGTAAGGGAACAACTTTTTGGCGAAATAGCCCGTGAGGGTGCCGCCGGTGTTCGACGGAAGCTGGCTCTGAGGGCCGTTCATACGGCACTGGTAACTGAACAGAAGTTCGCTGTTACAATCGACGTTTGCCAGAGTCGAACCATACATTCCCCAACGGCCGCCGTCGAAGCAGAGGTCTGCATAGAAACGGGGCTCGCGCCTGAAGTTCTTGCGGGCTGTCTGGTAACCTGCCTGCAGGTGCCAGGGGTCGTCGTTGACGGTAGCCTCCACAACTTCGAGAGGATTTATGCCAGCCCACGAAGCATCGTAGTTCATAGGGAGGCCATTGTCAGTGTAGAACTGGTCAGCCACCTTCATGGGAACGCCGAGAATATTGTAGCCCCACGCGCTTGCCCGGTTGCCTCCGGTAAGGTCGGGCAGCGCCCAAGCCTGGAAACCGCCCATCGCGCCCTGGTCGGCCTGGGTGTTGCCCCAGATGAGTTCGTGGTTCCAGCGGACACAGGTAACTCCCCTCAGGGTGAGTTCCTGCTTTAAGGTATCGCTCAGAGCGGGATAGTCGTTGAATACGTGGAGTGACTTGCCGGCCCCTTCGCACATCGAAATGGCCTCTTCGCAAGCCTGCACCGCATATTCCCACCTTGCCTTCTTTTCCTCATCGCTCTTGGCGGGGAAAAGTTGCCGACCGGTGTTGTCAACCAGACTCGCCAACTCGTCGTTGCCGTTGAACAGAGGGCTTGCCGCATACACCGCAACCTTGGCCTTGAACGCAGCCACTATGGACTTGCTGACGCGGCCGTACTCCTCGGTACTGGGATTCACAACCGGCAGATCCTCGCAGGCCAGAGCCTCGTCCAGAAGGGAGAGGATATGGTCAAAGCAGGTGTCGATGGGAGTTCTATAAACCCGGGCCTCCTCGGGGGAGACGTTCAGAGGGAGATTCTCCCTGATGATGGGCACCGGACCCCATTTGCGGACCAGGTGGAAATGGTAATAGGCCTTCAGGAACTTAACCTCGGCCACCCATTTGTTCTTTTCGTTGACTTTCAGGTCGGGTACGTTGTCGATGTTTTCGAAGAAGATGTTGCAGCAGCGCAGCGCCTCGTACATCGAAGCCCAGTCGTTGGCATAGGGGCTCGATGCGGTCTGGAAACCTCTGGCAATGTTGAACATCGTGCGGGGAACGCGGTTTGCGCTGGTTGTGGTAAGACGGTTGGGAAGGTCCCAGAGTTCGTCTCCGCCGAGCATTGCGGGATCCTGGGCAAAGTTTCCCTCTTCTGTCATATATGAATAGCAGGTGGCCAGATAACGTATGGCGGTGGAACGCATGTTGAATGCGTTGTCGATGCTGGCGATACTGCCGTCGTCGATTTTCACGTCAAGCCAGTCGTTGCAGCCCACAATCGAAAGTGCTGCCGCAGCCGAAGCGCAGAAAGCGATGATTTTGTTGGATATCTTTTTCATTTCTTCCGATTATTTGAGGGTTATGTTCACGCCGATGTTGAATGTCCTCTGAAGAGGATAGTTCATACCGCTTCTCAGATATTTGGGGTCGGTGGAAGCTCCAAGCTCGGGGTCCCAAAGTTTGAAGGGGGAGAAACAGAGGAGATTGCTGCCGTTCATATAGACGCGGAACGTGTCTATATGGAGTTTGGTGGTAACCTTCTGGGGCAGTGTGTAGCCGAACTCGAGCTGTTTGAGACGGAGGAAGGAGGCATCCCTCATCCACCAGGTGCTGACAACCGTGTTGTTGGCGTTGAGATAAGAACTGTAGCGAGGCCAGAGGGCGTAGATGTCGCGGTTGTCCTCACTCCAGTGGCTGTCTGCAAAGGCCTGGAGAAGCTGGGTATTGTTTACGAAGGGAGCCATACTCTGGGCATCGAGCCAGATGGACTGGTTGGCACTGCCCTGGAAGAAGATGGAAGCGTCGAATCCCTTGTAACCAGCCGAGAAGCCGAAGCCGTAGATGATTTCGGGACTGTACGGATTACCGATGGGGACACGGTCGGCCGATGTGATCTGGCCATCCCCGTTGACGTCGGTGTATTTGATGTCACCGCCGCCGTACTGACTGCCGAAGGCCTGCTGCGAAGGGCTGTTGTAGGCCTCTTCGTCATCCACGAAAAGACGCTCCGCAATGTATCCCCACATCTGGTTGATGGGACGGCCGGCGTGCTGGCGGTAACTCTCCTCATATACGGGTTCCTCATACACGCTGTACGTACCGCGCGCGAACGTGAAGTTGCCGCGGGCCGAAGTCCAGAGGTGCTTGTTCCATACCTGACGGTAGTCCGACTGGATGTCGATACCGTGGGCCAGCGCCTCACCTACGTTTGCCGAAACGCTGGCCTGCAGACCCATAGTGTTGGGGATGTCCGCACGGGTCATATAGATGTCCTTGCGGTGTTCCGACCAATACTCCGCTATGATATCGAGTTTCTTGAAAAGGCCGAGTTCGAGGGCGACGTTGTGCTTGTAGGATTTCTCCCAGGTGATGTCCTCGTTGGCATAACTGTCAATCTCAATTCCGTTGTATTGTACGCCTCGCATTTCACCGAAATAACCTTTGCGGGTGCTCTCGGTCATATCCACGCGGGAGATGTAGTTGAACCGGCCGCCAATCTCGTCGTTACCCACAATACCGTATGAGTAGCGGAGCTTGAGATTGGAAAAAGTCTTATGCAGCGGTTTGAAAAAAGGTTCGTTTGAAATCACCCATGCCGCTCCCGCCGAAGGGAAGAATCCCCAGCGCTGGCTCTTGGAGAACCGCTCCGAGCCGTTGTAACCGAAGTTGAACTCCGCGAAATAGCGGCTGTCATAACCGTATGTGAAACGGCCCGAAAGACCCGCGTTACGGATAGGGAGGGAATTCAGAAGGTTTCCCTGATTGGCCTTGAGCTGTTCGCGTACAGTGAACACGAGCAGACCGCCCACCGTATGTTTGCCGAACTCGCGGTTGTAGGTGAGACGGCTCTCCGAATAGGTGGTGTTGACGACCTCCTTCTTGCCTTCGCTGTAACCCAGATAATCGGTACCGCCGGTGGGATTCAGCGCCACGAGCTTGTATTCGCCCGAGAAAGAGTCGTAGGAATCCACCTGATAATAGTAGGGATTGTAGTAACGATATACCCTGTAGTCCGAAAGGCGGGTGAGGTTGAAGAGCGTCATTGCCGACAAGCCCTTGGTGATGAACGAAAGGTCCTGATTGAGTTCGACCGCAGCAATCATCTGCGAACGGTTGTAATCCTGATAACCGCGCACCATCGCTGCATAAGGGTTGTAATATGTTCCGGTATCGTAGTTGCCGAACATAATGTGACGATAGCCCTGCATATCCTCATCGGTCTCGTGAGGGGTGTAATAAGGGAGGAACAGGGCCTGGTCTGTGTGCATTATCTGGTTGTAGAGGTCCGACGTGGAGGTGTAAGGCCCCGTGTAGTCGTCAAAGTTTCCCGAAAGGCGGACACTTAGACGGGTGGTCTTGGTCACGTTGATGTCCACGTTGGCGCGGAGCGAATATTTCTTTGACGAAATGTTGTTGTTGAAGTTGTTGCGCTTATCGACGTTGAGCATACCGTTGTCGTCGGAATAACTTCCCGCAACGTAATACTTGGAAATCGTACCGCCGCCCCGCATCGATACATTGGCACGAAGGCTCTCCTGACTGTTCTTGAACAGCATATGGTACCAATCGACATTGGGATAGATGATGTCCCAGTTGTTGCCCTGACGTCCGGTATTGTCAATCTTGTCGTAACTGTAGCGGATCTCGCCCAGAGGGTCGCGGGTCACGATGGCTTCGTTGAATCCCCTCATATAGGTGACGGCGTCTGCCAGTTGAACCTCCTGTGTAGGCTGCGAGATGGAACGCTCCACCCTGGCAGAGATCTTGGCGGGGCCTTCCTGCCCCCTCTTGGTGGTGACGAAAATCACACCGTTGGCACCGCGGGCGCCATAGAGGGCGGTGGCGGTGGCATCTTTCATTATGGA
>JABUTP010000051.1:0-7525 GCA_021443625.1 Bacteroidales bacterium
ACGGCTGAGGTCGGTGGCGGTGAGTTCAATGTTGTCAATGAGAATAAGAGGGCTGGTGTTGGCTCCGAAGGTTGTGATACCGCGCACGAAGAAGTCGGTGTTGTCCTGACCCGGCTCTCCGCTTGAAGTATAGGCGATAAGACCCGCCACGTTTCCGGCGAGGGACGTGGTAAGGTCACTGGCCGGCACTTTGAGCACATCGGTCTTTACAGTGGTGATGGCACCGATTACGCTCTCTTTCTTCTGGGTTCCGAAGGCAACGACCACCGCCTCGTCCAACTCGCTGGCCTGGGTCTTCAGGTAAATCTTGAAATCGGTATTGTCTCCGACCTTGACCTCTTGGGTCACCATACCGATGAAGGAGATTTCCAGAATATCGGTAGGTTTGACTTTCGGCAGCTCGAACCGTCCGTCAATGTCTGCCATGACTCCTCGGGTGGAGCCCTTGACAACTACAGACGCACCGGCGATGGGTTCTTCCGTGCCCTGCTCAAGGACGACACCCTTCACCGTGATGCTTTGGGCAATGACTGCCAACGGCATCAGTAAAGCTGTCGCCAGGAGAATTAGTTTTTTGTTCATTATATTTTTTGGTTAGATTATGTCTGTTTGCTAATAGGTTGTTGTTGTAAACAATCCCCTTAAATTGCAAATATAGCAAAAATTGCTGTCAATGTGAAGAATGTGCAGGATTTAACCTAAATTTGTGATTCAGACAACAAATCCTTACCAATATTGTATGAACAGTAAAAAACTTTTAGTATATTTTACCCTTTGGGGCATATTTTCTTTTCAAGGTCTTGCCCGGAATAATAATCCGGAAGAAATCGTGCTCTCGATAGGAGTTGTGAGCGATACACATATCGCAGCGCGCGGGGCGGCCTGTGAGAAGTTCCGGAATGCGCTGCAGCAACTCCAGGCCAAGGCATTGGAGACAAATCCGCAGGGACTTTCGGCAGTATGCATTGCGGGGGACCTTATAAACAACGCCTACCGCGATGCCAAGTACTATCCGGAAGAGATTGCCCTGTTCAAAGATTCATACGAGAAAATACTTGATCCCGAGCAGGTGCCGCTGGTTTACTGCACCGGCAACCACGATGTGCCCGGGCAGTGGAGGACATCCTCCCTGACAGATGCCCGCAGCCTCAGCAACGGCCTTGGAGAGCGCTATTTCAAAGCAATGGACAAAGGCCTCTCTCGGCCCGACCTTGACTGCCGCCACTACATCGTGGGAGATTACCACTTTCTGGCAGCCACCCCAACGGGAATGGAAGACGGCAACTCTTCATTCTGCAGCGATGTCTGCAACTGGCTCGACACCACCCTCCGCTCCCTCACTTGCGTTGCTCCCGACCGGTACGTGTTCGTGCTGGTCCACCCTATGCTTTACGAAACCGTTTATGGCAGTGACCTCAAACTCGGCACCACGTCGTGGTACACCCGTGACCTTACCCCCATCCTGGAGAAATACCCCCAGACGGTGACTTTCGGCGGACATCTGCACTTCCCACTGAACGACCCCCGAAGCATTATGCAGGAGAGTTTCTCCTCCATTGGGTGTGCATCGGTAAGCTATATGGCCATTGAAAACGGCGGTTACGAAAATATGTCGAGTGCCACAGTGATGAAAGATGCCCATCAGTTCTCGCAAGGGTGGCTCATAGAGATGGACGCATCCGGCAATATGCACCTTACCCGTATGGATTTTTACAACAATGCTGTCATAGGCGAACCCTTTGACCTGCCCAAGCCCGATGGAATCGCGCATCTCGCAAAATACAGCCGCGCTGCAAGGGAAGCCGCCAACAGTGCTCCGAAGGCAAATCTGAACATCGGAATAGCATTGACGGAAGGAAACGTCACACTTGATTTCGCTTCGTTTGAAGATGACGAGTTTGTCCACGACTACACCGTCACCATCTGGGGCGGAGGGGAAATCATAGCCCAAAAACGTATTCTGGCCGACTTCTACCGCCATCCCGACACCAAGGACATGATGCCTTCCCACTCCGTGACCTTCGACATTTCAAACTTTGATGAGGGAGGTCTCTACACGGCGGAAATCAAAGCCACCGACTCCTGGGGAGCCTCGGCCTCGGCCTTCGCCTCCTTCAGAATTGACAAAAAAGGCACATTGAGGCAGAAATCCGCGAAGGCGCCTTCAACAAATTGAAAGCGCTGCCGGACTATTTCACTTTGGTAACCTTGTACCTCGTCATCCCGCGCTGCCCGGCGTCAAACTCGAGGGCAACGGCATAGATTGGCTTGTTCTGCGCCAGATATGGGGCAAGGTAAGCCCGATCGGCGATTTGCTGCGTTGCCGCCTCGAGACCGCCGTTATCGGTCATCTTGAGTTCTATAACGAGGATGCAGGTGTCGTAACGGCAGACCAGATCGATGCGGCCGGTGGCAGTCTGCTTCTCCTCATCCACGAAGCAACCCGCCAGGTGCATTGCGTTCTTGACGATAAAGCGGAACTTCTCCTCCATCGCATTTGCCGAGTTGTCCTGCGAGTAGGGTGTGTCGGCCACGAGGGCTTTGAGGTAGTCAAATGCTTCCTCCGCATTGCCATCATAGAGCGACTGCCAGATGCCGTTGATGTTGGCATCCACGGTCTGCTGAGGTTTCTTTACGAGACGGGGCAAAATCTGCTCGTACATTGCAGTTTTAACCTCGGTATTCGGAAGACCAAGAATGTAATTTCTGCCTACCGCCCCTTTTATCGTCAGATATCCGGATTGGTAAAGGAACAGCGGCAAGTCATGGCCATTGGCATCCGAATCCTCTATGAAATCCTTCCGTACGGGTATATTCTCAAATTCTTTTGTGTCCCATCCAATCTTGTCCACCGCATCCATCAACATCTTGGTCCCGCCGGAAGATGCCCAATAATTTCTGATGCGCATATCGTTGAGGGCATTGATGAGGCTGTACGGATTGTATATGTCTATCCCGTCCTCGCAGAAATGGTAGCCATCGTAGCGGTCTTTGATCGCCTGATATGTTTGCTCCTCCGTCATTCTCATCTTCTCGGAAAGTTGCATCACATAGGGGCGTAGTGTCGTGTGGGCTTCCTCCTCAGTTATGCCGCAGATTGCCTGGTACTCCGGCCAGAAGCCGATGACCTTGATGTTGTTAAGCACCGAGAAAATTGACAATCTTGTGAACTTGGTGATGCCCGTCAGGAAGATGAAACGAATGTATCGACTCTGGGTCTTGAAAACAGCGAAAAAGTCACGATACAACCCTTTTATCCTCTCATGCTCATTTTCATCCCCAAATACTGTATGCTGCAAAGCATAATCATATTCGTCAACGAGCAGAACCACATTACGCCCGGAAGAGATTTTCTCAATCAGATTATGAAGTCTGTCTCCCGGGAAAGAAGATGCACAATTTACAGAATACCGTTCCTCGTATGTTGTCAACAACAAATTCAGTTTGCTCAGAAAAGAATCTGCCGAGATACACCCGCTCAAATCAAACCTCAGCACCTCGTACTTCTTCCAATCCTTTTCAAGTTCCATTATTTTCAACCCTTCGAACAAATCCTTCTGCCCATTGAAATAGGCCTCGAAAGTAGAAACCAGCAAGGTTTTTCCGAAACGGCGCGGACGGGAGAAGAATATGACGTCTTCATTGCCATTTGCCATCTGCCATACAAGGTCTGTCTTATCAACATACATCTTGCCCTCCTCACGAATCACGGAGAATTCCTGAGTGCTGACCGGAAGCGGCTTCAAATCAGATGGTTTCCTAAACATAGAGCAAAGACTTGATTGTGTACAAAGATAAAAATTATTTGTTGCGAGCTAAAAAAATGCATCAGAGTTCAGCCGTCATCACAAAATGGAGGCGGGCGCCGTTTTTGATGTCGTCGTAAGTGATGTTGGTGGTTTCGTGTCGCTCTCCGTTCAGATAGAACTCCTTGACATAGACCGCCTCGGGTGACCACCCTTCGGTGGTTACCACAATATCGCCCCGGCTGCGGTGCATCGTAACAGCCGGAAGCGCCGGAGAACCCAACTGATAGACATTGCTTGAGGGACAGGTGGGATAGAACCCCATACAGTTGAATATGTGCCAGGCCGACATCTGTCCGCAATCGTCATTGCCGCTGAGAGATGCGGGCTGGTTGCCGTAGAAATTATCCACGACGTAGCGCAGCCATTTCTGGCACTCCTCGGGGCGTCCCAGTTCGTTGTAGAGATAGAGCACTCCGTGGCAGGGTTCGTTCCCGTGCCAATAGCCGCCTACCCTTCCCCATATATCGTGGGCGCCGGGGATATCCTCGGGCAGTTCAAGTGAAAATAGGGAATCCAGACGGGCCTCGAACAACTCCCTGCCGGTAGCTTCTATCAGACCGGGTACATCGTGAGGCACATACCAGGTGTATTGCATTGTGAAACCTTCGGTGATGTCCCCCCAACCATAAATGGAATTGGGTCCCTGATAGGCCACGGGAGCGAACGGAGTGCGCCACTGGCTGTCCTCGGTACGCCCTCTCATATAGAGGGTTTCGGGGTCTATGAGGTTGCGCCAGTTGCGGCTTCTATTCAGGAAATATTCATAATCCTCCTGATGTCCGAGCGCTTTGGCGGCCTGGGCTATGCACCAGTCGTCGTAGGCATATTCCAGCGTCTTGGATACCGATTCCTTCTCGAGATTCATTGGAACCCATCCGAGACTGTCATACTGTGCAATGCAGTCGTAATGGGGGTTGGTGGCGGTGGTCTTCATCGCCTCAAACGCCCTTTCATAGTCGAAACCGGGAAGTCCCTTCACTATCATATCGGAGATCACGCTGCAGGCGTGGTATCCTATCATACACCACGTTTCGGTGCCGTAGAAACTCCAGATGGGGAGCATCTTCTCCACACTCTGGTCGTAGTGGGCCAGCATAGAGTTGACCGCCATCGCATTCACCTCCGGCTGCACCAGGCAGAAAAGGGGATGGAGGGCACGGTAGGTATCCCAAAGGGAGAATACCGTCATATTGTCAAACCCATCGGATTGGTGGATATTGCCGTCCAGTCCGCGATATCGGCCGTCGGCATCCTCAAAAACGAACGGGTGCAGGAATGCATGATAGACCGAAGTGTAGAAGGTTCTAAGTGCCTCGTCACTCCCTTCCGCCTCAAATTTGGCGAGTTCACGGTTCCAGCGCTCCCGCCCCTTTGCACAGAGAGAATCGAAGGTTTCTCCCTCGGTCTCGGCAAGGTTGAGCATCGCCCCGTCGGTTCCGGTGGAGGAGACCGCCGTACGCACAGTAATCTGCTCCCCTTCAGCGGTGTCGAACCTTACAACCGCCTGCAGGTTGCTACCCCACGCCTCGTAGGCGCTGCGGAAACGTTTGGTGTTGTAAATGACCTCCCCTCCGTCCTGATAGAACGTGAAACTCTTGACGGGCTTTGAGAAGACCGCCGCAAAACTTACGTGGCGCTCGGGGCCCCATCCGTGGACGATTTTTGAACCCACAAGGGTGGAGTCGTTGGCCCATCTCACATTTGCCCAGACGCAGTCCCAGTAATTGGTGTGGCTCAAATCTATGAGTATGTGGGACGAGGTGGACTCGGGAAAAGTGAAGCGGAAAATGCCGCTGCGGGTGCCGCCGGTCATCTCAGCCCTGGTGCCGTAGTCAAGCAGATCCACCGAATAGTAATCGGGGGATGCGGTTTCGCGCTCGTGGCTGTAACGGCTGCGGTATCCCTCATCGGGATTGGCGTGGGTTCCGGGGGTAAGATGCTCCTCCCCCACCGCCGGCATGAACAGGAAATCGCACAAATCGGGAATTCCCGTGCCGCTCAGATGGGTGAGACTGAACCCCATAATGGTGGGATGGCTGTATTTGTAGCCGGCAGCGGTGTCGTAGTCATCGTTGTCGGTATCGGGACTCATCTGTATCCCCCCGAAAGGGACCTGCGCCCCTGGATAAATGTTGCCGAAAGCATCGGTCCCCACAAAGGGGGAGACCAAAGCGGCATAATCGCGCACTTCAGCGGCCGTTCCGCCGCCGGTGCAGGAAGCCAGAAGGGCACTCCCCGCAAGCAGCACCGCCGTCAGGCGGCACATTCTGCTACTCCGAGTCATACACGTTGACATAGTTAAGCTGGAATTCGAGGCCTTCTATCGGGTTGAGATGTTTGAATGTAATCTCGTGCTTGCCCTTTGTGAGGAAGTAGTTGGAATAGAGTTCCGGCCTGCGGTAAGGCGAGTTGTACTGGATTGATGATGTCTCCACCAGTTCCCCGTCGAGCCAAACTTCAACCTGCGCGGTGTAACTGTCATCTTTGGGACATAGTGTCTCGTCGGTCTTGACGAATTTGTAGGCAGCGACGCAGCCGGTGCCTTCAAATGATATCGGCTTTACTTTGGCGAAGGCCTTCTTGTAATCGGTCTTGGAGACGGGTCTGATGCCGGGGAAACCCTGCTCGAAGCGGACCGGCTGGGGTTTCTGGCAAATTATGGTCACCTTGTCGCCATCCACTGAGCCCCCTTCGCGCTCAATGACCTGAAGGGCGTGGCCGAAGGACATTTCATAGACCTTGTTGAGAGAGATGTCGGTATATTTGAAATCTCTGTCTTCAACGCTGTCGAGACTGCAGAGGAATTTCCTGGGAATGGCTTTGTAGCCCATCATCACACCCAGAACGCCGCCTGCCGAAGCGGGGTTGCAGTCGGAATCCTGACCGCAGCGGGTGGCGATGTCTATGGTCTTCTCGAAATCACCCTCACCGTACAGCAGGGCAATGGCGATGTAGGCGCTGTTTATCACCGCGTCAATGTTGTAGGGCGAGATAACTCCGTCGGGACATCCGATGTCGGTGTTGTGCTTGTCCAGACACTTCACCCATGCGATTTTCCAATCCTCGGGATACTGCTTGTGCCAGGCTATCACATCTTCCATGGCGCGGCGGAAACGGCTCTGTGCGGGAATCGTCTTCACCGCCTCCTCCACGATATAGTTTATGTCATTCGAGAGATAGGCCAGAGAATAGAGCGCAGCCACGAACACTCCGCCGTACCAGCCGTCGCCGTAATTCATTATGTGTCCTATGTCATCGGTCAGGGCGGTGGCGGCATTTACCATTCCGGGGGCCATTATGCCGGCGTAGTCGGCCTCAATCTGGAAGTCGATATCGTCGGAATGGTGGTTGTAGAGCCAGTGGCCCGAATCTGGAGGCATAACCCCGCGGTAGATGTTGTAGCGCGCAGCCTGATTGGCGTGCCACAACGGATAGGGAGCGAATGCAAATGCCTTGGCGAACGATTCCACGGGAGCGTCCAAGCCCTCCTCTTCGAACACTTTCACGAAAGTCAAATCCATATACACGTCGTCGTAGAGTCCCGGAGCGTGGTCGTAATACCATTTCACCTGCCCCGCATCCCACTTGATGGGGGTGGCGCTGTTGATGATGGTTTCCTTGTAGCGGAACTCGGTGGGACCGCCATAGGCGCAACCTATGGTCTGCCCTGCCCAACCGCCTTTCACCTTGTCCATAAGTTCGGACTTGGTCATTGT
>JABUTP010000051.1:7598-11330 GCA_021443625.1 Bacteroidales bacterium
TGCAGCCGAAAGGAACAATAGCTTCTTGAGAGTTGTCATACCTTTATCAATGTCATTTGTTATAAATCTGAACTGGACCTATCACGCCCTGGGCGTAATAGGGATGGTTGCGGCGGGCCACCCAGCGGTCGAGCATCTTGTTGTCCTTGATGGACTTGAGATAGTTGCCCATAATGGTCACGAGATGAATTTCAATGAGGTTCTCACCTTTGACAAGATATTTCGAGATGTCGTAGATGCGGTTGCCGAACCATTTCACTCCGCAGTCGCTGCCGTTGACGAACACCTGGCAGATGCCTTCCACCTTGCCGAGGTTGAGCACCTTGGCGGCGGGGTCATCCACGGTGACGGTCTTGCGATAGACGGCCTTGCCCGCAAAGTGTTTGGTGTCCTCCCTGTCCTTTAGGTCGCAGAGGGAATCGAAGCGGATGGTCTGGGTGGTTCCTTCGTACTGGTGGTTGAACTCAACGTCCCATCCGTCGGACAAATCGATAGCCGAGGCGGATGAGGTGGGAAGGGGTTTCCGGAACTCTCCCCCCTGCTCCTTGTCAAACACCACTATGAGAGACTCGGACGGGCCGAAGTCGAGTGTCACCGCGCCGGACTTGTCCAAAGCGAGACGGAACCTGTCGCCGCTCTCGATGTCCCAGACCCAGCAATTTCTCCCCCTGTATGCTTCCGCGGGGAATTTGACTTTGGTGGTGTGGCCCTTAATGCGGCTGCAGTTGTTGAAGAAGTACATTTCGCTGCCGTCGTCGCGGATATACCTTGTCTGCATCACGAAGCGGTCGGGAGTGCCGATTTCCATATAATGAGGCAGAGCATACTTCACCATAACCTCCTGATACCACTCCAGGAACTTGTTGTCTTCGGGTTTGGGCACCATTACAAACCGTTCGGGATAGCCGCTTTTGAGGCGTTCCACGCAAGATTTTACCATAGCATCGCCTATCTCGGCATCTTTCATGCCAGGGGTTTTGGAAGGGTATTCCTCAATGCAGATGACCTTGCCGCCATCCTTCACGAACATCTCAATCTTACCCATCACCGAAGGGGAGATGCTGGTAACCTTGGGCAGTATGAGGGTGGAATATTTCTTGGGACCGTAGCACAGGCAACCTTTCTTTACCGACGAATTTTCAAGCACAATCTCCGAAGTGTAATCGGCGGCGCCTCCCGTTTTGTTGATGGACTCCCAGATGATGGAGGTGTAGGGAACGTTCAGCTTGACGGGGAACGGCTCGGTCTGCACTCCCATCTCGCCCCACATATCGTAGTTGGCGGGGAGAATGGCAATGTCGGTGAACATATCGGCATTCTGCAGTTGCGAGCAGAGACGCGCACGGTAGGTGTTGAGATATTTGAAATAAGGCCACCAGGTGTTGTTTTCGTTGTAATACGAGCCGTACTGTATCCATCCGGGGAACGGAGCCTCTTTGGGAGAATAGTTGAATCCGTGCCATACCGAGTGGGTAATGCCCGACTGGGCCGCCATATCGCTCCCCACCTTGAGGTATTCCAGAGAGGTGAAGAACACGTTGTAGGTATTGGTCATCTCTTCGCAGCTCACCAGGCGCTTCCCTTCCAGATGGGCCGCCGAAGAGACGTATTTGTCTATCATGGTGTAGCCACGACCGCGGCGGTAGTCTTCGTCGCTCATCTCCTCTCCCACCACGTGGCGGAGCCAGTTGGTGGTCCAGGACTCCCCTTCGGGAATGTCGTAACCGAGGCTCGACTCCAGCGGGAAGAATCCCCTTCCGTATGACTGGGCGCGGGATTTGACACCGAGTCCCTGACACCACTTTATGTATTCGTCGTTGTAGCGTTCCCGCAGCAGCTGCGCCTTGGTGAATTCGAAGTCAAAGCGGACTCTGCGCAGGGTGTCGGCAAGGGCCTCGCCCTTCTGGGCGCCGTAATTGAAGTCCTGCACGTCGCCCAGACGCCCCACCTTGAACATTATGAACGGCAGATAGGGCATGATGTCGTATCCGTTCCGTTTCTGGAACTCCTCCCTGAAATCGCTGCACCAGTTGGTTCCTTCAAGTTCCATCGAGTCGGTGAAAAGGGCTCGGACATTGTTGGACAGGGGGCCGAGTTTGGCCTGTATGGTGTCGGACATATTGTTCAGGTATTTGCGCACCGCCTCGGCGTTCATGTGGTCGAGGATGGAACCTGCGGCACCCGGAGCGCCGTTAATCACCTGGGCGAAAGAGTCATAACGGATAACCGCATAGAAGTAGTATTCCCCTTCCGGCACATCGAACTTGATGGTCTGCTGCCCCAGCTGGCTGTCCAGATCGATGATTTGGGACATATCTTCCATAGGGTTGGGGACAAGTTTCAGGGAGATGAGTTCGGCCGTGCGGCGGGGGTTCTTGGTGGTGACTCCGGGATCAACTTCGAGAGCCAGGCTGTACGCCGACTCCTCGAAAGTCACGGGACCCTTGATTTTCTGCGCATTGAGTATCACTACCTGCGCCCTCTCCTCCAGCGGAAGGTTTTCGTTGCCGTAAGGCCAGCCCGACCCCACGATGAGGTCGCAGGTCATTCCGAGCCGTTTGGCCTCGCCAAAGGTAAGGTTCAGCATCTCCATCCATTCGTCGGAGAGCCACGTCAACCCCTTTATCCCCAGGTCATCGGTGACTGAAGCCGCCGGAAATGAGATAGGGTTGATTTCCACTCCGCCCACCTTGGCCTCGTGCAGCAGGGCCAGTTCGCGCTTGAGTTCGGGACCCTCCACCTTGTCGCCGTTCCACCACCAGCGGACAAACGGATAATAATCGTTGGCCGGTTGCTGGAAAAGTTTGTACAATCCCCTGGATGTTGCAGTGTCGGTCTGTTTGCCGCCGAGTCCGGCTGCATCGGAAGCGACCGCCTTTGCTATTACGTCCTTGGTCGAGAGAGTGGAGGCGCCTGCTATCACCAGCAGACTCCGTGAAAGAAAATTCCTGCGATTCATATCTGTCGGTTTATTTTGTCAGTATAATTTGCCGAAGTTACTAAATTTTGAAGACAAACAAGTATCTTTACGATATGAAAAGGTTTTCGCTGATATTTGCATTGGTCCTTGCCGTCTTGCCCGAATTCGCTTTTGCAGGGCAGCGCATCAACCGCCGGGAGGTGGTTTCGCGCCACAACGTCACCACCCACGCCACCCTTCCCAAGAGTCCCGCGCAGGTGGGCAACGGCCACTTTGCATTTAACTTCGACATAACCGGAGCGCAGACGTTCGTGCCGTTCAACACCCTGAGCGACTGGGGATGGCACAGTTCTCCCCTGCCTCCGGGGGTGGAACTGGACGACTACAGACCGGTGCCGTACGAAAGCCACGGCAGGACAATCCTTTACCGCAATTCCAATCCCGACGCCCCCGAAATCACGAAATACCTCACCCGCAACCCCCATCGGATGAACCTCGGACGCATCGGGCTGGTGCTGCTCAAGGATGACGGAACCGCAGCCTGCGAAGCGGACCTCGACACCGCAACCCAGCACATCGACCTCTGGAGCGGCAGGGTGGAAAGCCGGTTTTCGCTGGGGGGAGCAGAGAGCGAAGTAGTGACGCTCTGCCATCCCACAGAAGACATTGTGGCCCTGAAAATCCGTTCACAACTCATAACGAGCGGACGGCTAAAGGCGTTCATAGAGTTTCCCTACCCAGATGAGGAGAATATGAAGGATTATGTGGGTCTGTACGACGTCCCTTCAAAACATCTCTCCAACCTCAACCCG
>JABUTP010000052.1:0-2634 GCA_021443625.1 Bacteroidales bacterium
CCCTCGCTTCCGTCAACATCACACTTCAGGTCAATCTTCCGCTCCGTGTCATATCGGTCAAAGTCTATGGTAAGGGTACTCTCGGCTCCCGCACACATCCCTTTGGGGGCTTCAATGGCGGCATCTATGGAACTGCCGTCGCGGCGGACGAAGCATAAACGGAGGGAATCGGGCTGGCAGGCGAGGATATGGTATTCGCTGGTTTTCTCTTTGCCCATAGAGAGGACAACGTCACCGCTGTCAATGATCTCGCCACTGTGCAGCAACAGCTTGCGCGGGGCATCCTTCAGGGTGAGGGATACCGAACTTATATCTTCGGCAGCATTCTCTATGGCAAGTTTGAGAGCCATTGTCAGAGGTGAGGTCTTCATTCTGGCCGTATATTCCTTGACCTTCGTCTCCGATTGGGCGAAATAGGCGGGAGAAGAGTGGTCCAGACATTCGATGCAGAGGAGTTCCTTTGCAAAACCTTCACTCAGGGGAGTGACGTCAAACGCTGCGGTATTCTCGGCAATCAGCGAACTGAGAGTGCTGTTCTTGCGCACAAGGAGACTCTGCAACTCTTTTTCGGAGGGGGTGTCTATGATGCTGCTGCACTTGTCCCCTTCGAAGACATACGTCTTGTGGGGCCACGCATAGATGCCTGCCGGCACGTTCTCCACAGGGAAAAAGTCGAGGGAAATATCTATCGTTCCTGCATTCTGGGGAAGACAGGAGAGTTGGAGCAATGCTGTCAATACGAATAAACTTCTTTTCATTACCATCCCGGATTTTGTTTGAGTTTAGGATTCTTGTACAATTCTGATTTTGGTATGGGGTAATAATACATCTTGTCGTCCCAATCTGAAGAGCGGAGCAGCACCCTTTCGCCGGTGTCGGGGGCATACGGGTCAATGAAACGGAGACCATAGACCTTTCCCGCCTCAGGTGCATCCATCCACCTTCGGAGGTCCCAGTAACGATGGTCTTCAAACGCGAATTCCACCCGGTTCTCGTTCTTCAGGCGGCTCGGGAACTGTTCGGAGGAAATGCTCTCGGGGAGTTTGCCCACATCGGCGCGGCTGCGGACAAGATTGATCGCCTCCAGTGGGGAGTATTTGAAATCGGTCCCTTCCAGAGTGCCCTTGAAATTCGGGTTGCCGGTTGCCATAAATAGCCCCTCGGCATAAACCAGCAGCACTTCTGCATATCTGAAAACCGGCCACAGGTGGGTGCAGGAAGTGTTTTGAGTCAAATCGGTTTCTTCCTGAAGGAATTTCTTCAAATAGTAGGAGGTCTGGGTGGCGCCTTCCAGAGGCAGTCCGTTGGCACCGCCGAAATATGTCTCAAGAGTGTTCCCCTTGAACTTGGAACCATTGTAATAAACGGTCTTGGCAAGACGGGAATCGCGGTAGGAGGGAGCATATATGCGCGAGCGGTGGAGGCCGCTGTTCCAGTCGAACGGAGTGCCGTCGTGCAGGTCGAATGCCTCCACGAGGTTCTGGGACGGATTTATCTCCGAAATGCCAACCCCGAATCCCATCGGGAAATTGGCCTTCTCAAAAGTGTTGTCGGCCCCGCGGCGGATGCCGAAAATCAATCCGCGCGCCGCTTCATTGTTGACGGTCTGCTCGTTGTAGAGGCCGTACTGACCGAGTTTGATGATGTCATTGGCGGCTTTGGCAGCCCTGAGGTAGAGACTCTTGTCGCCGGCGGGGTTGTTCAGGGGACTCGCCGCATAGAGCAATGTGCGGGCTTTGAGCGCCAGAGCCGCCCCTTTGGTCACCCTGCCGACCTCCTGATAGAAAGTGTATTTGTAGGATACGGGGAGTTGGGCGGCAATTTCGTCACATTCCCCGGCTATCCACTCTGCAACGTCGCGGTAACTGCTCTGCTCCATTGAATTCGCCTCTTCAGTCGAAAGACAATGGTCTGCAAGAACTATGTTGCCATAGCGTTTCAATAACTCGAAGTGATAGTATGCCCGCAGGAAACGGACTTCGCAGGGGTACAGCTTGAGCTGCTGCAGATTCTCCTTGTAATTCTCCTCATACTGGGCTTCTTCGAAATCCTCGGGACAGTTGGCGAGAAAATAGTTGGCGGCGGCAATCGCCTCGTAATAGTAACCCCATTTGTCATCCACTGCTTTGGTTGCGCTCCACGAGCCGTCGTAATAAGTGTGGATCTCCCCGTTCGTGCCCACATAAAAGGCATCATCGGTCGCGCACTCCCTCATCGTCCCCCCAACAGCCGACAGACCGTCCTCAAGGTAGGAATAGACGTTGGTGGCCGCCATCTTGACATTTTCAAAAGTTGAAAACTGGAATGCCGTGCTGGTATAGACCGACTCGTCCGGCTCAAGAAAGTCGCAGGAAACGGCGGCAGGTATTGTGAATAATATGGCAAATAACCTTTTCATAGCGTTAGAATGAACATTTTACACCAATCTGATATGTTCTCGTCTGTGGACCGCCCGTTGAAACATATTCGGGCTCCATTTCAATGCCATCCAAAGTGAACAGATTGAGTCCCCTGAGGAACAGGCACATATTCATCTCCTTGAATTTCATGTCGTAATGAATATACAGCGTGCGGAGTTTGAGATAGTCCCCGGGTTCCCACCATACGGGGCTGGGTGCTGAATTGTGGGCGTTG
>JABUTP010000052.1:2676-7460 GCA_021443625.1 Bacteroidales bacterium
CCAACAGTTGTTTGCGTAATAATCCGATTCGCATATATTCTCAACTACCGGTGCAATCATAAAATCGGCAGCCCCCTGAAAAATTGCCTCCAAGCCGAAAGGTCCATAGGTGAACCCTAAGTTTATGCCGTAATAAGTTGTCGGGAATGTAGTCCCTTTCTGATAAGACATATCGCCGGCATCGATGGTGCCGTCTCCGTTCAAATCCTTGTATTTGAGGTCGCCCGGCTGGAGATTGCCGGCGAGGGTGCTGCCCACCACGCCTTCGTACAACTTCCCTTCGGAGTTGAAATCGCCTATCGAGTAGAATCCGTCGGGGACGTAACCCCGCATCGCGCCTATCTGCCGGCCGGTGGAGCGGAGCCATTCGTACGGCGTGAATCCCTCTTCCTGCTCGATAATCCTGTTGCGGGCGTAGATTACGTTTCCGTCAATATGCCAGCCGAACTTTCCTTTAAGTCCGTGGAGGCCGAGGGCGAGTTCTGCACCCGTATTCATAGTCTCGCCGGTGAAGACTGTAGGGGCTTGACGGCCTGCCACGTCCGAAAGTGTCCCTTCGGAACTTACGGCAATGCCGGTGCGGTGGTTGCGGAAAAAGTCAATCTGGGCGTAAAACATCTTCCCGAGTCCGAGTTCCACCCCAATGTCGGCCTTGTGGTCGGTCTCCGGCAAAATTCCGGATGCGGGGATTGCCCCCTGTGCAAGAGAGTTCAATACCGTTGTGCCGCTGAAAATGTACGATCCGCCTGCTCCGTTGGACTGCTTGTCCATATCGTAAGTGAGCCGTCCGTCATAACCTGCGACTCCGTAGGACGCCCTGACCTTCAGCAAATCAAGCACATCTGAACCCTTTAGAAATGACTCGTTAGAGGCAACCCAGGCGGCGGAAAGGGCGGGATATACGTTCCATTTGTTTCCTTTTTCCAGTTTTGCACTTGCCGAGCAGTTGGCCACCGCACTGACAAAATACCTTCCGTCATACGAATAGTCAACGCTCAGGATATTGTCCATAAACCGCCCCACGTTGCTGGCCCCCTTGAGACGGTCGCTCTCAAGGTTGTAGATATAGGAAGCGGCGGCAAGGTGCTTTCCGAAAGCGCGTTTCCACTCGAGAATCGCGTTGAGGTTGAACCGTGACTCATAATACGAAAGGTCTTCTCCGCCGAGTTCGCTTTCCGGATATTCAGAAATTATTGAGCAGTTGTCATACCCCAAAGATGCGGTCAGTTTCAGCCCTTCGGCCACCGCATCGAGCCTCTGGATGATGGACAGGTCCGAATAGAGCCTCCGGTCAAGGTCAGACAATGACCATGAGGTGGAATACGGAGCGTCCGCACGGTTGAGGCGCCCCAGCAGGCCTAACTTTACTATGGTGCTTGGGGTTATCTCGGAAAGGAGATTTGTCCTGAGTTTCAGATTGTGCATCTTGGGCCGACCGTCATTGCTGCCTTCGGCAGCGTCGGAAAAGCCGTCGTATCCGGTGTAATTGAGGTTCGCGAAATAATTGAGACGTCGGTCGCCTCCGTCTGCCGAGATGTTGAACTCGTAACCGGAGCTGCTTTGCGAAAGGACGTTGCGGCTCACTCCGAAATTGTAATCGGCGTCAACCTTGAGACCGCATCCGGAGCCGTTGCGGGTGGTCACCACTATTATACCGTCAGCGCCTCTGTTGCCGTAGAGGGCAAGCGATGCAGCGTCTTTGAGCACGGTGATATTCTCTATTTCGGATACGTTGAGAGACGACAAATCCCTGAAAGGAACACCGTCTATCACTGTTATCACCGAGTTGCCGTTCATAGAGCCTATGCCTCGAATGCTCAACGATGGTGTGCTGCTCCACGATTCCTCTCCCCACTGCATCACAAACAAGCCGGGAAGCTGGCCGTACAACGAATTGTACGGGTTGAAAGAGGCGGTTTTCTGCAGTTGCTCCCTCCCGATGGCATCGGCCGCAACCGAAGATTCCGCTTTTGCCGCAAGGCGTCCGTAACCCAGCGAAAGGGTGTCCTGGGCATCGCCGACATAACACAGAGCGGGCAGGAGAAGTAATGATATGCTGTACTTTAATTTCATTGCCGTCAGAATGTGAGATTGAAGCCTATATTGTAAATTCTGCTGTTTGGATAGGAACTTGTGCCGTTGCTCGTGCCGCTTTCGGGGTCAATTCCCATTTTGGCCAGCGGGGAGAACAGCGTCAGCAGGTTGTAACCGTTGACAAAGAATTTTGCCGAACTGATGCCTGCACTGCGTAAGGGCGCCGAATCGTTCAGGGTATATGACAGATTGGCAAGTTTGAGCCTCAGATACGAGGCGTCCATAAGCCAGAGGTCCGAGTCGGTGTTCCAGTCATATTCCTTGTTCTCGAATGTCAGACGCGGGAAGCGGGCATCCTGCTCGGAGCCTTCCTGCCAGCGTCCGTCGGCAAGATAACTCAGCAGCCCACTGGAGTTGTCCGCTCCGAACGGCACTCGATATGCGCCGGAGAGCAGCCTGGATGCTCGGGCGGCTCCCGTCCACTGCATCGAAAGTTCGAACCCTTTCCACTTTATCCCGGGAAGGAGTCCGAAAACTATCTCCGGCCTTGCGGCATATCCGAACCAGGTGTTGTCATCGGCATCAATCTTTCCGTCATCGCTCAAATCTTTGTAAAGCACGTCTCCGGGTTTAGGATTGTCGATGGGGAGGGTGGGGACGAGGGTCTTGCCGTCGGCGCCCTTAAGAAGATTGCCGGCCGCGTCAAAGTCCTCGGGCTGGAGGAAACGGTCGAACAGATAGCCGTAATGGGAGCCGGCGCTGCGGTCGTCATCGCATACCATGGTGTTCTTTGCATACGAGACGTTGCCGCGGACATACCACTCGAAATCTCCCGAACGGCCGTTGTATCCCGCTTGTACTTCAAATCCCCTGCTGTTTATCGCATCCACGGGAGCGATGCCTTCCGGAGTGAAAATGTCGGTGCGGTGCTCTGCAAAAAGGTCTGCGGAAAGGTTGAAGCGGCTGCCGCCCAAAATCAGGTCGAACCCGTAATTCTGTTTGGCGCTTTTCTCCCAAGTGTCGCCCGCGCCGGGATAAGGCACATTGCCGGTCAGACCATACGACGCCCTGAATTTGAGAAAGTCGATGAACTTAACCCCTTTCAGGAACTCTTCCGAGGATGCCACCCATCCGATGGATGCTGCGGGGAACACTCCGTAGCGGCTGTCGGGAGCAAAACTCTCGCATCCGTTGCAGCCGGCACTGAAATTGGCAAGATATTTCTTATTGTAGTTGTAACTGAACCTGCCCACATAACCGGTGTAGCCGGTTGTCAAGCCGCCAGCCACTGCCGGAAGGCGGGCTTTGTCGCGATTGTAAAGGAGCAGGACGTCAAAGTTGTGATTTTCGAAACTTCCAGCCCAGTTCACTCCCGCCTCGAGATACCATTTGCTGCCGTGGCTGTAACTGTCGTCATAACTCATAGGCTCGTGCAGGCCGCGCACTCCGCTGGTGCGATATACCAGCGTGTTGTTGAACAGCGGATCGGTGATGGCCATCCCTTCCTGGGTGATTGAACCCAGGTACATTGGCGTATAGTAACTGTCGGTGCCGTTGGGCAGGCGGTTGACGCTGACTATATAATTTGCATCGTATGACCCCTTGACTTGCAGGGACAGCCCCTTGAGCAACATTCCCAAATCCTGTTTCAGCGTGGCGTCAAACATCAGTTCATTGTCGGTGTCGGTGCAGCAGCCGCGGTTGTAATAAAGGTCCAGTCCGTTTGTCTGGTTTTTCAGGGGAAGCAGGAGATTGTCCGGGTTGTAGATGTATTTTCCATCCACCATACCGGGGCTTGCGAAGGGAGTGCATTCCAGAAGGCCGTTCCACAAGTCAGTGGCATTGGGCTCGCGGCGGCGCCCCACAATCCCTCCGGCGTTTATGGAGAGCAGGGTGGAGCCTGTCAGGTCGATGTCAAGGTTAGCCCTGCAGTTGTAGCGGTCGTAGGCGAAATTGGGGTCGTAACTGCACTCGTGCCGCTGCAGTATTCCGTCCTGATGGAGAAATCCGGCGCTTACGAAATATCGCACCTTGTCACTACCGCCGCTGACGCTCAGGTTATGCTGCGTTTGCCATGCGAAATTTTTGAGAATATAGTCGCTCCAATCGACATCGGGAAACATTATCGGGTCGGAACCTTCGCGGAAGAACTCCGTGACAAGAGGACTGAATGTCAGATTTTTGTCGGACAATCTGGGATTGTCGTTCCGCTCCGCCTCGCTGTAGAGAGTGGCGTAGTCGTAACTGCCCACTCCGTGGATGCTGCGAAGGGCCTGCGCGAGACCGAAGGAACTGCTGATGCTGATGCCTGTCCTGCCTTCGGCGCCCCTTCGGGTAGTGACCAGAATGACACCGTTTGCCCCTTTGAGACCATAAACCGCCGTGGCGGAGGCATCCTTCAGCACGGTGATGCTCTCAATTTCGTTGGGGTCCATCTGGAAGAATGACCTTTCCACCCCGTCAACCAATATCAGCGGGAGGGAGGCTCCATCGGTGAGGGAGCCGGCGCCCCGCACATACAGAGTCGGATCCGACGCCCCGGGTTGCCCCGACATCTGCACAGAGAAAATGCCGGGCATAGCTCCGGCAATGGCGCTTGCGGCACTTCCGGTGGGAGATTTGAGCAATTCCGCGGAGCCGATGTCAACCATCGCCCCCGTTACCGTGGTTTTGCTCTGCCTGCCGTAGGCCACCGCGATTTCGTCTTCTGACATCGTATATGTATCGCCCTCCGCCGTCTGGGCATAACC
>JABUTP010000052.1:7469-14972 GCA_021443625.1 Bacteroidales bacterium
GTAAGGGAGATTGCAATCAGTGTGAGCAGTCGTGATTTCATGAACTGTTATTTGTGTGTCAATAAAAGGTTGAATTTAGTCAAAAGATTGCACATCTTTGCTCAATATGTCAAGGATTCTTTTGCGCATTTCCCTTATCGCCGCCGGCCTGCAGTCGCAAGTGTATTCATTCTCAATTATTTCCGAGCAGATATTTTTTGCAGCCGAACTGTCCCTATGGGCAAGCATCGTAAGGAGGGTGTAGTCGTTGATGCCGTCCCTCATTGCCGCTGCCCTGAGAGAGGGGAGAGTCCTGCCATCCAACCGGTAGAACAGCATCGCATCGCCTCCCGGCCACATCGCCTCGGGGTTGGAGACGTCTTCAAGGGGATTTTCGGCTCCCGCCCAATAGTTCAGTCCCCAATGGAGGAAACCTGTGAATCCGAAACGGAAGTTAATCCAATGCAGGATGCGGGTCTTGCCCAGAGGGAGTTCCACAAAGCGGTTGGGGTAGTCCCAGCGGGGGTACATACTGGTGTAGAACCATTTTTCGGGCTGATTTCCTTCCGCGTCCGCGGTGTATGACGGCCACGAAATCTCGTCCAGCTGCGGCACAATGACATCTATCAGCCCCGGGTCGAACGAAGGGGCGCGGTAGGCCTCTATGATTTTAAGAGGAGCCGCCGCCTTCACCCTTGCGGCCAGCGCTTCCCAGTCTTTCTGGCTGCACTCGATGGGCTCGTCCGCCACGTGCTGCACGTAAATGTCGGCCCACGTGCGGCCATCTTCCAGACGGTGCGAACAGAGATTGTCGTAAAGGGCGGCAACGTATCCCTCCACATCGGGGATTTTTGCCACCAGAGGGGCGTCCCAGCGGGATTCGGCCCTTCCGCCGATATGGTTGCCGGCTATCATCTTCACCTCTCCGGCATTTTCCATAAACAACTCCACGTAGCGGTTGAAAACCGTAAAGTCGTAGGGCGGGGTGGTAACGTCGGTGGTTTCCGGAATCTTCCAGACGTTCTGCCCGTAGCGGGAGGCAAGGCGCACAATCTCCGCCATCTCCTTGAAATATTCATCGGAATATCTCACTATGGTGCTGTCCCTGAGGTCATCGAAAATCCAGTTCACGACCTTCAGTGACTGCTTTTCCAGGGTGACCGGATATATTTTCACTGGCACGGCGACTGCCGCGGCCCCCTCGCTCGTCCTCAGCTTCACCTTGGGGGTGTAAAATCCCGGTCGGGCATCCTCTGATATGCGCGCCTCTATAAAATAAGTGGTGCGTCCGCTGACACTCTCTGGAAAGTCGGTGTAATAAAGTATATCAGGAAATATCT
Organism: Bacteroidales bacterium; assembly: GCA_021443625.1. Taxonomy (GTDB): domain Bacteria; phylum Bacteroidota; class Bacteroidia; order Bacteroidales; family UBA932; genus Equibacterium. Next base: position 8,789 of record JABUTP010000052.1, read on the forward strand.
CCCCATCGAGCCGGTCGGAAGCGGCGGGAGTGTAGCGGTAGGTGCTGCGGACCTCCCCGATGCGCCATACGGCAATGTCGTCGAACAGGCCGCCTTCAAGGTGAATGTCTTTTATTTCAAGAGGTTGGTCGGTTTCAAGCTTAACCTGGATGGAGAGGGTTTCGCCCTTTGCCAGATGGGTTGTGTCGGTAAATTCGGCTGTACACATCTTGTCCATCGGGTCGCAGACGGTGAGGGTGAAGTCGGGTTGATGGGTGCAGGCGAGGGCGCTTAACGGCAGGACAAATGCAAGCGGGAATTTTTTCATTTGGGCGGTCAGATTATGTTGAACGACATATTTTTTACAAAAATAGTCAAAAAACTTTGTTGGAATTTTCCGGATTTGTTAAATTTGTTTAATCTTTCGAAGATTTCCTTTGACGGAAAATGTCGGACAACAATCATAATTAACAAATAATACTACCAACATGAAACAGATCTTTAGATGGATGGGTATGGTTGCAGTCGTTCTTTCCTGCGCCATGTTCGCTTCCTGCAACGACAACAAACCCGAACCCGATCCCGATGACGACGCTACGGTTCCTTTCAAGACCATCACCCTCTCCTGTGACGGCGAGACCGCTACCGGAGTAGTTGACGGCCAGAACGTGACTTTCGTATTCAACCAGGCCGAGGATTTCACCTCTGCCACCATCGCAGCCGATCTCAACAACGGCTACACGATGACCTATCCCACAACCCTCACCGGAGTGGATCTCGCATCTACCCCCGTGTTCAACTTTACCGACAAGAACAACAAGGTCATCAAGTATTACATCAGTTTCGTTTCCAATGCATTCCCCATCGCCAACGCAGCCAAACTGCAGATCGAGGGACTCGGCGAAGCTGAGAACATCACTCTTGACAATGCCCAGAAACTCATCACCATCAAGTACGACCGCGACAGGATGGACTATGACAACATCGTCATCAACTTCCTCGACGGCGCCCTTCTCGACGGCGTTCAGCTCCCCGAGAACCTCGCTTTCGCCATCAGCGACGGTCTGGAGCAGCAGCTCGTGCTCAACCTCAACGGCGAAAGGGTATATACCGTGAAGTTCGACGTGAGCGCATACCAGAAGAAACAGGTTTCGGAGTACGGCTTCACCGATGAGAGTTTCAAATACAATCTGGATGCCGACAGCCCCGTGAAGGTTTATGCCACAACGGCTCTGCCCAACATCCCCGTGAATGTTGCCTCATCCACCCAGTGTACTCCCGACTGGAGCTGGAATTTCACAGCCCCCATCTGCTACGGAGTTCCCAATGCCCGTTATTGGGACGGTGGTATTTATCGTGAAGACGTCAATGATTTATACGCATCGCAGGGCTGGTTTGACTGGACCTATGACGATATCTTCACCTTCCCCGGTGACTGGAAAGATGACCGTGAAATCTGCAATACCTACGGAAGACTTGTGATAGTGCTCATTGACCAGGAGAAAGTAAATGTTGGAATGAAGGGCGCCTCTGCAGGCGTGAAGTTCGGAAGCTGCAACAACCTTGTGGTAGCCACCGGTCTCAGCAACTCGGCAACTTTCGGTCACTATCTGCTCAACATCGGCGGACAGTCACTCAATGAGTTGGTAGCTGAAGGTTCAGACAGTTATGTGGCTTACAGGGCTTCCATCGGAACAAAGGGCGGAAAGGTCAAATTCGGCGTGGTGGCTCCCAAGAACGGCACCAACTATGAGATTCCTTTCCAGAACGACTATCAGAGTGTGAACAAGAAAAATCTCTATGACAATGCCGATAAGACCTGGGAGGCAGACAACACCGCCTGGGTGGCCGCTATGGGTATCCACGAGGGAAAGACTCTCAGCATCAACGACATCGTGGCAAATGACTGGACCAACTACATCTCCGATATGGGTGTCCTCGGTATGGGCTGGGGCGACGGTTTCTATTGGGCCCGCACCATAGTTGGAACCACATACGACAACAAGATTGCCATCATGATCAACGCCCCCGGTGGAGACAACTGGGAAAGCATCGATGGATATGTAAACGTTGACAACGGCGGCTATTATTCCGGTGTTGGATTCAACTTCACGGGTTATTCCCTCAAGCAGATGTTCTGGCTCGCATCCCAGCTCGGCTGGAAGGATGCCGTATGTCTCGGACAGAGCGAGAATGCCGAAGCACCCGGCTATACCGGTTGCGTGAAGGTTAACGGTGTCAGCGTTTTCACCGATGCTGAGTTGGCTCCGATTTCCTGGGATGCAGGCAAGTATGCCAACAACGGCGCAGACATCAACGCCGGCTATGTGCTTACCATCGATAAGAAATAATCAAAATCCAATAATTGTGTGGCGGGGCCGGGTTTTCAGGCTCCGCCATATTTTTGATAAATCATAGCTTTTTATATAAATGCGATTACACAACCTTATCCTGATTGCCGCCCTGACCTTTGCGGCGGTTCCCGCAACCGCGGGGCAGCGAGAGTCGGGCTCGGTTGAAGCTTCGCCCCAAACCGTAGTCTATAGCGGCAAGGTGGTCGATGCCCAGACCGGAGAACCTCTCATCGGGGCCTATGTGGTGCTCAAGGGTACCCAAACGGGGGCAGTTACCGATGCAGACGGATGCTTTTCTCTCAGCATCCCTTCGGATGCCAGCCCCGTTCTGGAGGTGTCTTACATAAGTTACACCACCGAAACCCTGACCCCTTCCCGCACTTCCGGCATCATTGTCCGGATGAAGAATGACTCCAACTTTCTGGATGAGGTCCAGGTCATAGCGTACGGACAGCAGCGGAAAGTCTCCGTGACCGGCGCCATTGTTTCCATCAATTCCGAAGAGTTGCTCAAATCCCCTTCGGGCTCGGCTGCCAGCGCCCTTGCGGGTGCCATCTCCGGTATTTCCACCGTGCAGACTTCGGGACAACCCGGTGCCGAGGATCCCGAAATATACGTCAGGGGTACGGGCTCCCTCAGCAATGAACTTTCGAAGCCCCTGATACTGGTGGACGGCGTGGAACGTTCGTTCTTCCAGATGGACCCCAACGAAATCGAGAGCATCACGGTGCTGAAGGATGCCGCCTCCACCGCAGTGTTTGGCATCAGGGGTGCCAACGGCGTGATTCTGGTCACGACCAAGAGCGGACAGGAGGGAAAGAACACAATTTCACTCTCCTCCCAGTTCGGCATTACCCAGCCTCTGCGCCACCTCAAGAGTGTCAGCAGTTATATGTACGGCACCATCTACAACGAGGCGATGCAGACCGACAACCCCGGCATTCCCGAGTCTTCGCTCAAGTTCTCGCAATTTGTGCTGGATGCCTTCAAGAATCATTCCGACCCTATAATGTTTCCCGATATGGATTGGGATGACTATATTTTCAAGGATTACGCCTGGCAGACGCAGCACAACCTGAGCATGTCCGGAGGCAACGAGCGCTTCAAGTATTTCCTCTCGCTCGGCTATCTCCATCAGGACGGTATAATGAATCAGTTCGACATGAACTACAATTCCAATTATACCTACAACCGCTACAACTACCGTGCGAACGTCGATATCGCCGCCACCCGCACCACCAATATCCACGTCGGTCTGGGCGGCCGCGTGGGTGTGACCCACGAACCGCAGACCTACAATATCTGGGAGAACATAATGTGGTGTACCCCTTTCTCCAGCGCTGGTATCGTGGACGGACACTATATCCTCTCCAGCAAGGGAAACAACAAATACATCCCCATTGAGCCGGGTCTGGACGGCCTCGCCCTCTTCTACAACTGGGGATACACCGAAAACACCTCCAACGTCCTCAATCTCGACGTGAGCGTTGCCCAGAACCTCGATGCCGTGACCAAGGGGCTCTCCCTCAACATCAAGGGGGCCTACAACTCCGCATACGACCTGGGCGTTGCCAGGGGTGTGACCGCAAGCCCCTCAAGGGCTTTCACCCCGATGTATGCCGGCTACTACTCGCAGCCGGGTATGGACATCGCCAACCCTATGTTCGACAATACCATCATATACCTCACTTCGGGTGTGGATGGTTTGGACGAACCTATGTCATACGGCAACTGGACATCCAAAGGCAGGGACTGGTATCTGGAGGGGAGCATCAACTACTCCCGCGCCTTCGGAGACCACGAAGTGTCGGCCCTGGCACTCTACAACCAGTCCAAGACCTACTATCCGGCGAGTTTCACCGAAATTCCCACCGCCTATGTGGGTTACGTGGGACGCGTCACCTACAACTACAAGAGAAAATATCTCGCCGACTTCAACATCGGCTACAACGGCTCCGAGAACTTTGCTCCGGGCCGGCGCTACGGCCTCTTCCCGGCCGGTTCTGCGGGATGGGTGATCTCGGAGGAACCCTGGATGAAGGGAACCAAAAACTGGATAGACTTCTTCAAGATCAGGGCTTCCTACGGTCTGGTCGGCAATGACAGGTATTCCGGCAACCGATTCCTCTATCTCAACGGCTCCTGGACTCCCGCCAACTCGGTATGGAACTGGTGGTATCGCGACGGTGACGGACGCGGCTACAGCGGCAGCTGGCAGTTCGGCAAGGACTACAGCCCCGTGATGCTCCCCGATGCCAAGGAGAACACCGTGGGCAACGCCTATGTTTCGTGGGAGAAAGTGCGCAAGCAGAATTACGGTATCGACCTGGTGATGTTCCACCAGCAACTATCCATTACGGCCGACTATTTCCGTGAATACCGCTACGATATCCTTTCCAAGCGTAACACCCTCCCCGCAATCACCGATATCCAGCTCCCGCTGGTCAATCTCGGAGAGGTGGGAAACCACGGCTATGAGGTGTCGGTGGGCTGGACTTCCAAGGTTTCTGATTTTGAATACTACGTGAAGGGCAACATATCGTTCTCCCGCAACAAAATTATCTTTATGGACGAAGTGCAGCCCAACTATCCCTGGATGGCCCAGACGGGACGCATCACGGGAATGCACTACGGATACCTGTTCGACCGCTTCCTTACCCAGGACGACTTCGACGCCGACGGCAACATTCTCCAGTACGACGCGGCCGGCAACGTAATCCCCTCAATGTCCATCGGTTCGCCCCGCCCCGGCGACTCCCTGTTCAAGGATCTGAACGGCGACGGCAAGGTGGATGGCGATGACTGCACCTGGTACGGCTACAGCGATCGTCCCGAATACGTCTCGGGATTCCTTGCCGGATTCAACTGGAAGGGGATAGGGGTGTCGATGCAGTGGACCGGCGCTTGGAATGCTTCCAGAGTGCTTGACGGCGAGATGCGCATTCCCTTCGGTTCGCAGAACTCCAGGACACTCCTTACCTATCTGGCTGACAACCGCTGGACTCCGGATAACCCCGATGCCCGCTTCCCCCGCATCACCTTCCTCAACAAGACACATTACATAACCGCTTCGGACCTCTGGCTGCTCGACGGCAGCTATCTGAGATTGAAGACCGCCGAACTTTCCTATACGCTGAAGTCCAAGACGCTCAAGGCTGCGGGCATAGGCTCGTGCAAGTTCTATGTCAGCGGATATAACCTGCTGACGCTCTTCTCCGAACTTGAGAAGATAGACATCGACCCCGAAGGAATGACCAGCGGTTATGACAACAAATATCCCAACAACAGGATATACAACATTGGTGTAAATCTGACATTCTAAGATTATGAAAAGATATATTTGTTTGATGGCGGTTTGCTTTGCCGCAATTGTCCACTCGGGATGCAGCGACCTTAGGCTCGGTGACGATTTTCTCGACAAGGCCCCCGGCGTGGATGTCACCATAGATACCATCTTTTCGTCGAAGATGTATGCCGACAGGGCATTGGTTTCGGTATATGCCACCACCCGCTGCGGATATCCCATCCACAACAATGCGTGGCCCCTGCAGTCCGCTGGGCAGTTCCAGTATGACTTCCCCTGCAGCCAGATTGACAACGACGTGCTGGATGCCCTGACCGACATTATAGACTCCCAGTGCACCTGGGCGGGAGCCTACAACATATACTACAACGGAGCCTATTCCGCCCAGTCCGAAAACGGCCACCACGGCGTGAAGTTCGGCTTCCTGCCGCGCTCTACCGACGGCAGCGGCAGTCCGCTCGAACTCGAGTGGACCGGCATCCGCAAGGCATTCCTCTATATCAACAACGTGGATCGCGTTCCCGATATGACCGAGGAGCAGAAAGAA
>JABUTP010000053.1 GCA_021443625.1 Bacteroidales bacterium
ATGAAAAACTGGCGCTTCAGGATTGCCGACTATGTGGGCTATCGCAGGGCAGTGGTCACGGCAGGCGGAATCAACAGCGCCGAGATTTTTTCAAAAACAATGCAGAGCCGCAATGTAAGAGGTCTTTTCTTTGCGGGAGAGATTCTTGATCTGGACGGGGATACCGGAGGATACAACCTTCAAATTGCCTTCTCCACCGGAGCGCTGGCGGGAGAGATGGCTGCCCGATATTCCACGGGGAGCGAAACCGGTACGGAACTGTTTATCTGATGCAGAGCCGGAGGGGTTCCGACTCTCCGCACCGGAGCCCGATGATGTCCCCCTGCTTCAATGGGAATCCCGTGGGCAGGAGTTGCACGGCAATGATGTCCCCCTGCCTGAGATAGGCCTTTCGGGAGACTTTGATGATTCCTTCCGCTATGGCAAGCGGGGAAATTCCTGCAGCGTTATATACGTCCCTATCACCTATTGACAACGCCACGGACAGCTTGGAAAAGGTGTCCGGATGGAGGAATTTAAGGGGGAATATGGAGGTAAGGTCGAGAGACGTGGCCTCGCCCCAAGGCGCATCCGAGGTGGCGTCGGTAAGGAGGCACCCGAAATCGATGTTGTCAAAATAGCGGTCCGCGAATTTTCCGGAAACGGCTTTGCCGCTCTTGCCCAGACGGGAATATATGCAGGGCATCACTTCCAGTTGCTCCACCCCTTCGGGAAGGTAGAAGTCCTCAAGATTCTTGTTGAGGGTGATGTCCGGCCTGAAATGGTAGGAAAACAGCGATGCGTCAACAACTGCTATGTTCACGGCGGATTCTAACTTTTGCAGGTTTTAAGATAGATTTCGGTCAGCACCCGTTTTGTGTCCCGTGTGAAATCGCCCTCTTGCATCCAGGTATAGTAACTCGGCTCGGCCTTCAGCACGTCTGCCACGCGTTTCCCCTTGTGCTTGCCGAAGTTGAAGGTGGGCTCTCCATCGGGGCCTGCAATGATGCGGCCGGCGTAGTCCAGAGGTGCATTGGCGCTCTTGGTGAACTCGGCGAGCGCCTTCACGTCATTTTCAAGGTCGGGATAGCGGTCGAGCTGCGCCTCCAGCACTTCGAGAGTGGCCAGGGTGTCGGCTTGCGCTCCGTGCGCACCCTCGAGGTCTTTGCCGCAGTAAAACTTGTAGGCGCCGCTCAGGGTGCGGGGCTCCTGCCTGTAGAATATCACCTGCACGTCTATGACGTTGCGCTTGCGCAAATCAACATCGACTCCCGCCCTCATAAACTCCTCGGCCAGCATCGGAATGTCGAAATGGTTGGAGTTGTAGCCGGCGATGTCGCAACCCGTTATCCACGCGGCAAGGGACTTGGCCACCTGCTTGAAAGTGGGGCAATCCTTCACGTCGTCGTCGCTGATGTGGTGGATTTCCTGGGCTTCTTCCGGGATGTGCATCTCCGGGTTGAGCCGGCGGGTTTTGATTTCGCGGTCTCCGTTGGGGTGAACCTTGACCATTGAAATCTCCACGATACGGTCGGATGCGACGTTGAGCCCGGTGCTCTCTATGTCAAAGAAGACCAGCGGGTTTTTGAGTTTCAACTGCATTGCGGCTGGGTTTATTGAAGCATTATGGGCATCAGCAGGGCGCTGAGGTCGTCTGCTCCGTTGTTGCCGTCGGCGGAGACGATGATGGCGGCGGTGCCGTAGCTGTCGGCCAGCTTTATGCAGATGTTGTCAAAATAGAAGTTGCTCAGGATTTCCGCAAGGTAGGGGGCCTTGAAACCGATTTCCACGGGGTTGCCCTTGTATTCGCAGGTAAGGCGCTCGTAAGCCGATGTGGAGAAACTTGTGTCCTCGGCGGAAATCATCAGCTCGCCGTCGGCAACCTTCAGCACAATGTGGCTGGTGGCCTGGCTGGAGCATACCGCCACGCGCTTTACGGCGCTCAGCAGCTCGCTGCGGCCGATGATGAGTTCGTTGCGGTTGTCCTTGGGGAACACGGTCTTGTATGCGGGATAGTTGCCGTCGATGAGTCTGCAGACCAGTAGAGTGTCGGCAAACTTGAAGAAGGCGTTGCGCTTGTCGTAACTTATGGTGACGTCCTCGTCAACCTTGGTGAGGATGCTCTTGAGCACTGCAGCCGGCTTTTTGTGGAGCACGAATGAAGACGGTACGTCGCTGGTGATGTCCTTGAGTGTGCAGTATATGAGTTTGTGAAGGTCAGATGCCACAAGTGCCAGACCGTCGGGACCGAGGTCGAAGAAGATACCGTTCATCACCGGCCTCAACTCCTCTTCGGCAGTGGCATACAGAGTGTCGTTGATGCCGTTGAGCAACGACTCGGCGCTTATTGAGAAGGAGTTGGATTCATCTCCGAGGACGGGCATTGCGGGATAGTCCTCCGCATTGTGATAAGGTATCTTGGAGGCACCGCTGGCCCAGGTGATGATGAGCGACGAACCCGAATCGGTGGCGAACGTCAGGGGCTGGTCGGGCAATGACTTGAGCGACTCGGAGAAGAGGCGGGCGGGAATTGCAATTTCGCCGCTTTCATAGACCTTGTCGATATGGATGCCCGTCTTCATCGTCGTTTCGCCGTTGGAGGCGGTTATGGTGAGGACGTTGTCCTTGAGCACGAGCAGGAAATCGTCCAGAATGGCGAGGGCGGGTTTGCTTGCGAGAACCTTGGAAACCGAATTGAGCCCGCTTAACAGTTGGGCGCTGGATGCTATAAACTTCATATCTTGTTGTATTTATTTATCTTGTGCAAGACCCGCTCCCGGGCGGGTGCAAACGTTTACAAATATAATAACATTTCTCAAATATGGCGCATAATTATGGCACATAATTTGACCGCTTGGGACGAAACAAAAATAATGCTACAATGAAAAGATTTTTGACAACAGTCTGGGTGTTGGCCCTTTCCGCAGCGGTCGGATATCTGGTATATGACAAATACAATACGGAAGCAGACGCCAGGCAGGCGGAGGAGCGCAGTGAAGTCGAGGAAATCCGCGCCCGCGAGAGCCGCAGGGAGGATCTGCGCAGGGAACACGCGCTCGATATGTCCGGCACCGCCTTCTGTGATGCTGCCGAAATGGCAGTGGAGTCGGTGGTCTATGTCAAGGTTACGAAAAAGGCCCGCCAGCAGATGCCGACGTCGGTGCTCGATATGCTTTTCGGCTTCATCGCCACCCCCAAGGACCAGGTGGGCATAGGCTCCGGAGTCATCATTTCAGAAGATGGTTACATCGTGACCAACACCCACGTTGTGGAGGGTGGGGACAAGTTCAGTGTGACCCTATACGACAATACGGTTTATGAAGCCACACTGATGGGGGCCGACCCCGCCACAGACCTGGCGCTTCTGAAGATTCCCGCAGAGGGGCTCGTGGTGCTGCCGATGGCCGATTCCGATGAGTTGCGTCTCGGAGAGTGGGTGCTGGCCATCGGCAGTCCCTATGACCTGCGTTCCACCATCACCGCCGGCATTGTCAGTGCCAAGGGGCGTTCGTTTCCCAACTACGACGGACAGTACAGGGTGGAATCGTTCATCCAGACCGACGCTGCGGTGAATCCGGGCAACAGCGGGGGCGCGCTGGTGAACACCGACGGAGAACTTGTGGGTATCAACACTTCCATCGTCTCCCTCACCGGTTCATACACCGGATATTCGTTTGCGGTGCCGGCCAACATCGTGAAGAAGGTTACCGACGATTTCATTACCTACGGGCAGGTTCAGAGGGCTGTGCTGGGCATCTCAATGGCCGAAACCGAATCCGGGGTGCGGGTGATGGAAGTCAAGGAAGGGAGCCCTGCCGCGGAGGCCGACGTGCGCCCCGGCGACATTGTCCGGGAGGTCAATTTCCAGAAAATCAACAGCGGCAGCGAACTGCAGGTGCAGATAAACAAATACCGTCCGGGAGAGAGAATAGTGCTTTCAATCAACAGGGAAGGTGACATAAAAGAAATAGTTGTCAAATTGTGATTTGTTTTATATCTTTGCGACTCATTGTGCACATAATTAATGAGACAGTTAAAGATTACAAAATCAATTACTAATCGAGAGAGTGCATCTCTCGATAAGTATTTGCAGGAAATCGGTAGGGAAGAACTCATATCGGTAGAGGAGGAGGTTGAACTTGCGCAGCGTATCAAGAAAGGGGACCAGGAAGCCCTCGAAAAGCTTACGCGTGCCAATCTCAGATTCGTGGTTTCGGTTGCCAAACAGTACCAGAACCAGGGTCTCAGCCTTCCGGACCTCATCAATGAGGGTAATCTGGGCTTGATCAAAGCGGCCGAGAAGTTCGATGAGACCCGCGGCTTCAAGTTCATCTCCTATGCCGTCTGGTGGATACGCCAGTCCATTTTGCAAGCTTTGGCAGAACAGTCGAGGATTGTGCGCCTTCCCCTCAATCAGGTGGGATCGCTCAATAAGATCAACAAGGCTCTCAGCAAATTCGAACAGGAGCACGAGCGTATGCCTTCACCTGAGGAACTGGCGGAAATCCTTGACATCCCGAGAGAGAAAATCAACGACACTCTCCGCGTCTCCGGCCGTCACGTCTCAGTCGATGCCCCCTTTGTGGAGGGCGAGGACAACAGTCTGCTCGATGTCCTTCCCAACAACGATTCGCCCAACGCCGATTCGGGCCTGGTCAACGAGTCGCTGAACAAGGAAATCGAGCGTGCTTTATCGACACTGACCGAGAGGGAACGTGACATCGTCAAGTATTTCTTCGGCATAGGCTGTCAGGAAATGACCCTCGAGGAAATCGGCGAGAAGTTCAATCTTACCCGGGAGCGCGTGCGCCAGATCAAAGAGAAGGCAATCCGCCGTCTTAGAAACAGCGCAAGGAGCAAACTTCTGCAGAGCTATCTTGGATAACCTGCCTTAGGAGAAAGCATTAGAGGGTGCCGCAGTATGGGGAACCCTCTTTTACTTTTTAATGGTCCGGGTTTCTCGGGAAACTCCGGTTTGAAAAAATCGGTCTGCCCCCCGCCATAGACGGAAACGGGGGAGACATAAAACATATAAAGGATGAAAAACAAGATTATACTGACATTTATGGTACTTGCACTTGCAGGGTGTGCCGAGAAGAATCCGTTGCTGAAGGAGTGGAACACTCCCTTCGGACTGCCGCCCTTTGCCGAGGTTTCCGTGGAAGACTATCTGCCCGCCATCAAAAAGGGCATCGAGATGCACGACAAGGAGTTGGAGGCCATCACCAACAACCCCGCGGAACCCGATTTTGAGAATACAATCGCAGCCATGGACTGCTCCGGCGCCCTTTTCAACAGGGTTTATGCCGTTTTTGCAAACGAGGAACTGATAAACGGCACCGAAGCCGTTCAGGAGGTTTCCACCGAAGTCACCCCTCTGGTTTCGGACCATTTCAGCAGCATTTCGCTCAATGACAAACTCTTCGAAAGGGTGAAGTCGGTTTATGAAAGGCGCGATTCGCTGGGCCTGCTGCCGGACCAGATGCGTCTGGTGGAGGAGACTTACCGCGATTTCGAGCGCTCGGGAGCCAATCTTCCCGCCGATAAGAAGGCGCAGCTCAGGGAGATTAACGCCCGCATTGCATCGCTGCAGCTCCAGTTCACCCAGAATCTGCTGAAGGAGACGGCGGCGTGGACTCTCCTGATAGACAAGGAGGAAGACCTTGCGGGACTCAGCGCGGACTTCATCGCCGATGCGGCGCAGCGTGCGGAGGCTGCCGGACACGCCGGCAAATGGCTGGTGGGGCTGGACAATCCCAGCGTGATGCCGTTCCTGCAGAGTGCCGACAACCGCGACCTGAGGGTCAAGGTTCTGGATGCCTACAGCAACCGCTGCAACAACAATAACGGGTCCGACAACAAGGACATCGTAAAAGAGATAGTTTCCCTGAAACATCAGAAAGCCGTGCTGCTGGGTTATCCCACCTATGCCGCGTGGAAGATAGACGGTTCCATGGCGGGCACTCCCGATGCGGTATATGCCCTGCTGGAGCAGATCTGGCCCAAGGCTCTGGAGGCGGCCGGACGCGAACTTGCCGACATCGAGGCGCTCGCCAAGGAAGATGGCATTACAACCATTCATCCTGCCGACTGGCGATACTATGCCGCCAAGGCAAAGGCTGCGAATTATGCCTACGACCAGGAGGAGGTCCGCAACTATCTCAAGTTTGAGAATGTCCGCGACGGCATCTTCTATGTTTCGGGCAAGCTGTTCGGCCTGAAGTTCATCAAACTCACGGACGTTCCGGTACCCAACCCCGAAGCCGAGGCCTACGAGGTTCTCGATGCTGACGGAAGTTCCCGCGGGGTGCTGTATATGGATATGTTTGCCCGCCCGGGTCTCAAGGGTGGCGGAGCGTGGTGCAGCGATTACCGCGGCCACAGGATAGACAGGGAAGGCAACGAAGTGAAGGCCGTGGTCACCATCTGCGGCAATTTCCCCCGTCCGTCCGAAAGCAAGCCGTCGCTGCTCACAGCCGACGACACCGAAACGTTCTTCCACGAGTTCGGCCACGCCCTGGCCGCACTGCTCAGCGACGTGAGATATTCCAGTCTTAACAATTTCATCGCCGATTTTGTGGAGGTTCCTTCCCAGCTCAACGAACACTGGGCATTCGAACCCCAGGTGCTGGAAGTATATGCCAAGCATTTTGAAACCGGCGAGGTGATTCCCATGGAACTCGTCGAGAAGATGGGGGCTTCGGCCCGTTACGGACAGGGTTTCGCCACAACCGAACTGGTGGCTGCAATGCTGCTCGACATGGATTTGTATTCCATCACCGATATGCCGGAGAATTTCGAGCCGATGTTGTTCGAGGCCAGGACTTTGGCGGACAGGGGACTCATAAGTGAGATTCTGCCCCGCTACAGGCTGCCCTATTTCCTCCATATCTTCTCGCACGGATACGATGCCGGTTACTACAATTATATGTGGGCAAGCGTCTATGAATGCGATGCCTACAAGGCATTCAAGGAGTCCGGTGACATTTTCAGTCCGGAGGTTGCCCGCAGCTATCGGTACGATATTCTCTCGCACGTCAACGAAGAGGATGCAATGTCGCTCTACCTCCGCTTCCGCGGCCGTCCCGCAACCATCGACGCCCTGCTTGAAAACAGGGGTATGAAGTAGTGGAACGCATCCTGTCCATAGTGGGCGACGTCATTGTTTCAGTCAGTGACTTTGTCTGCGGATACCCGTTTTTCATCCTCCTCATAGGCGGAGGGCTGTTCTTTTTCGTCTATTCCGGTTTCGCACCGATACGCCACTACGGCAAGGCGGTGAGGGAACTTTCCCGCAGGGATATTTCGGGCAAGGGACAGATAAGTTCCTTTGAGGCGCTTGCCACCGCGATTGCCGCCACGGTCGGAATGGGCAACGTGGCGGGCGTGGCGATAGCCATCTCCATAGGCGGCGCCGGCACCATTTTCTGGATGTGGGTGAGCGCCCTGCTCGGTATGGCGACAAAGTTCTTTGAGGGGACGCTGGCGGTGATGTACAAGGGGAAGGATTCGGC
>JABUTP010000054.1:0-3629 GCA_021443625.1 Bacteroidales bacterium
CCGAAAAGGTGCATCGGCTTCCGGCCGAATTTCTGCAGGAACCATATAGACATCAGGTCCAGGAAACCGTTCATGAACCGCTCGATGCCGAATTTGCTCACGCCGTATTTGCGGGCCTGGTGGTGGACCACCTTTTCGCCGATTTTGTCGTAACCCGCGTTCTTGGCAAGGTAGGGAATGAAGCGGTGCATTTCCCCATAGACCTCAATGCTCTTGATGACCTCGTTCCTGTAGGCTTTGAGCCCGCAGTTCATGTCGTGCAGTTTGATGCCGGTGACTTTCCGGGTGGCCCAGTTGTAGAGCTTGGAGGGGATGTTCTTGGTGAAGCGGTTGTCGTAACGCTTCTTTTTCCACCCCGACACGATGTCGTAGCCCTCCTCTTTGATCATCCGCATCATCTCGGGAATTTCCTCGGGATTGTCCTGCAGGTCGGCATCCATAGTGACCACAATGTCGCCTTCGGCTGCGGCGAATCCGGTATATAATGCGGCTGACTTTCCGTAATTGCGGCGGAACCGGAAGCCCCTTATGCCACCCCACTGCTCTTTGAGCGAGGTTATCTTTGCCCAGGAACCGTCGGTGGAGCCGTCATCCACCATTATGACCTCGTACGACAGGCCGCGAGTATCGAGTGTGGAGTGAATCAGCTGGAGCAGTTCGTCCAGCGACTCCTCTTCGTTGAAAAGCGATATTACTATAGACAAATCCATTTTTGAAATCCTATTTGAACATATCTTCAAATTCGTCGTTTGCCGCAGCGTTCCCGGATGAGGTCGGAGTGCTGCCCGGAGTGGAGTTGAACCTGCGGGCGAATATCGAAACCAGAATCCATCCTATGATGAAATTCTTGATGAACGTCCCCACGAACAGCCATCTCGGGAACACGTCGAAGAACCGCTCCATCATTCCCTGCTGCTCTTGCGGGAGGGTGGCCAGGGTCTGGTTGAACAACTCGGTGATCTGGGTTGACATATCAGGGAACAGCCACGCATAACAGGCCGCGTTGAAGAAGGCGCAGATTGCAGACGAAAGGGTTACGGTGGCTATGCCGAACCCTTTGGGAGATGTCCCGGTGATTGCATTATAATTGCTCATGAACATCCTCAGCAGCACGATGGACGCGGCAAACTGAAGCGCCCAGACGAGGCTTGACAGAAACGTGCTGTTGGGGAAAAGGTAGCCCAGGGTGGTGCATACAATGGTGGGAATGCACAGGAAGAGAGCGTACTCCGCGGCCTGGGCCCACTTGTAGCGGTTGTCAAAAGATGTTTCCATACAGAAAAATTTCCCGAAGGTACAAAATAAAAGCTGTTTTGAAAAACTCAAAACAGCTTATGGTGGGATGAGGGGCGGGAAGCCCCGTCATTTTGCGGAATCTTGCCTGTTAGAAATAGTAGGCGGCGCCGATATGGAGGTTGCTCCACTTGGTGTCATACTGAACTTCCTTGAGGCCGAGGTCGTAGTAGATACCAATCTTGATGCGGTCAAGAAGATACGAACCGATACCGGCGGTCAAACCGTAGTCCCAACGCTCCTCGCCGATTTTGTCGGTAAGGCAATATGCGCCGTAGGCACCGGCCTGGGCAAAGAGGGCAACGTCGTCGATGGGGATGAACTTGCCGCCGATGCAGATGGGAACCTGAACGTAGCCGAAGTTCTTCCTTGTGTTTTTGATTGCGGCGTCATCGATTATGGAATGGAGTTTCCAGCCGTTGTCGGTGTAGAGGACGCCCGATGTGATGAATACGTTCTCGGTGAAGTCAATGTCGCCCACGAGACCTGCCTGGAAGCTGAGAATGCCGTCAACGTTGCTGTTGCCGCGTACGCCGGATGCGTTGAGCGCACCCTGCACACCGATTTTGCTCTGGGCGTTGCCCGAGATGACTGCTGCACAAACAATGCAGATTGCAAGAAGTGTCTTTTTCATGTTTCTAAATGTTTCTAATTGTTTTTATGCGTTTATAATCGTTTAAAATCGTTTAATTGCGCCGCGAAGATAGGAAAATATTCTTTTTATGTGCTATATTTGCGAGGTTCAATAAACTAAGAATACAGCGCAATATGATTAAAATCACTTTTCCGGACGGAAATGTCAAAGAATACCAGGAGGGTATCTCGGCATACGAAATAGCAATGGGCATCAGCCCCCGCCTTGCCTCGGACGTAATCGTGGCCTCGGTGGATGGGGAGATTTACGATTTGGACAGGCCCATCACGGCCGATGCCTCCATCAAACTGCACAAGTGGGAGGACAAGGAAGCCAAGAAGGCCTTCTGGCATTCGTCGAGCCACCTTATGGCAGAGGCGCTGGAGGCGTTGTATCCCGGAGTCAAGTTCGGTATCGGCCCCGCCATCGAAAACGGTTTCTACTATGACATAGACCTCGAAGGACGTCAGATTACCGATTCCGACCTGCCCGCAATCGAGGCCAAGATGCTGGAACTCGCCCGCACCAAGGAGCAGTTCGTCCGCACCGACGTGCCCAAGGCAGAGGCCATGGCCAGGTTCTCGGCCAAGGGCGAGACCTACAAATGCGAACTTATCGACGGTCTGGAAGACGGCCACATCACCTTTTATACAAACGGCTCGTTCACCGATTTGTGCCGCGGCCCGCACCTCAGGGACACCTCTGTCATAAAGGCCATCAAACTCACCTCCATCGCCGGTGCATACTGGCGCGGTGACGAGCACAACAAGATGCTCACCCGCATCTACGGCATTACCTTCCCCAAGAAGTCGATGCTGGACGAATACCTCGCCCTTATGGAGGAGGCCAAGAAGCGCGACCACCGCAAACTGGGGCGCGAGATGGAGATTTTCACATTCTCCAACAGGGTGGGACAGGGCCTTCCGCTCTGGCTCCCCAAGGGTGCCGACCTCCGCGACCGTCTGCAGGAGTTCCTCAAGAAGGAGCAGAAGAAATACGGTTACCAGCAGGTCATCACCCCTCATATCGGTTCCAAGGACCTCTATGTGACCTCGGGCCACTGGGCACACTACGGAGCCGACTCGTTCCGCCCCATCACCACTCCCCAGGAGGGTGAGGAATATCTGCTCAAGCCTATGAACTGCCCCCACCACTGCGAGATTTACCGCAGCAAGCCCCGTTCCTACAAGGAGCTGCCTCTCCGTTATGCGGAGTTCGGAACGGTATATCGCTACGAGCAGAGCGGTGAGCTCCACGGTCTGACCAGGGTTCGTGGCTTCACACAGGACGACGCCCACCTTTTCTGCCGTCAGGACCAGATCAAGGAGGAGTTCTGCAAGGTCATTGATATCATCCTCTATGTGTTCAAGACCCTCAAGTTCACCGAATACACCGCTCAGGTTTCACTGCGCGACCCCAATAACAAGACCAAGTACATCGGAAGCGACGAGAATTGGGCCAAGGCGGAGCAGGCCATCATCGACGCTGCCGCCGAGAAGAATCTTCCCACCGTGGTCGAATACGGCGAGGCCGCTTTCTACGGGCCCAAACTCGACTTTATGGTGAAGGATGCCATCGGACGCAGCTGGCAGCTGGGTACCATTCAGGTCGATTACAACCTTCCCGAGCGTTTCGATCTGGAATATACCGACAGCAACGACAGCAAGGCCCGTCCGGTGATGATCCACCGCGCCCCCTTCGG
>JABUTP010000054.1:3712-6705 GCA_021443625.1 Bacteroidales bacterium
GTGCTGCTCGAGCACACCGGCGGAAAGTTCCCCTTGTGGCTTACTCCGGATCAGGTGGTTCTGCTCCCCATCAGCGAAAAATTCAACAATTTTGCACAAAATGTTTGCAAATTATTGAATAATTGCGAAATTCGCGCCTCAATCGATGACCGTAACGAAACCATTGGCAAGAAGATACGCGAGAATGAGCTGAAGCACATCCCCTATATCCTTGTCCTGGGCGAGAAGGAAGAGACCACCGGCACGGTGTCGGTGCGCAGGCAGGGAGGAGAGAATGTGGGTACGATGACCATCGAAGATTTCGCGGCTTACATACAGAATGCCGTAAAGGAAGAATTGGACAACAACTAAGATAAACAACTTAACCAGGAGGACACAGCCATAGCCAACGCCCATTATAGACCACCGCGTCCCAAGCCGGTTCCCCAGAAGAAGAGACCGGACAACCGCAACAAATCCAACGAGGACAATTATCTCATAAATGACGAGATAACTGCCCCCGAAGTACGGCTTGTCGGGGACAATATCGAGAATCCTGGAGTTTATCCGATATCCCAGGCGCTTGCCATTGCCGAGGCGCTGGAGTTGGACCTCGTGGAGATATCGGCTTCGGCCAACCCTCCCGTATGCAAGGCCATCGATTACCAGAAGTTTCTCTATCAGCAGCGCAAGAAGGCAAAGGAACAGAAGGCCAATGCCTCCAAAGTTGTGGTGAAGGAAATCCGGTTCGGGCCGCAGACCGACGAGCACGACTTCCAGTTCAAGTTGAAGCACGCCCAAAGTTTCCTCGAAGAGGGGTGCAAGGTGAAGGCTTACGTCTTTTTCAGGGGCCGCAGCATCCTTTTCTCGGAGCAGGGCGAGAAGCTCCTCCTGAGATTCGTGCTGGAGCTCAAGGATTACGGCAAGGCCGAGCAGATGCCCAAGCTTGAAGGCAAGCGTATGATAATGATGATTGCCCCGATAGGCAAGAAGAAATAAACGTTAACACTAAATATTTAAGAAAATGCCAAAACTTAAGACCAACTCCGGTTCAAAGAAGCGCTTTTCGCTCACCGGAACGGGTAAGATTAAGAGAAGACACGCTTATCACAGCCACATTCTCACCAAGAAAACCAAAAAGCAGAAAAGGAATCTCGACCACATGGCCATCGTGGAGCACGTGGATGAAAAGAGAATCAAGGCTCTGCTTGCAATGTAATCTTATTTAATCCTATTATTAACAGAAACATCAGCCGGAAAGATTTCCCGCAACGAGGGAAACGCTGACTTTCAAAAACTTTAGACACTATGCCAAGATCGGTAAATTCGGTGGCCTCAAGAGCCCGCCGCAAAAAAGTTTTAAAACAGACCCGTGGTAATTTCCTTTCGAGAGGAAATGTCTGGACCGTTGCCAAGAATACCTATGAGAAGGGTTTAACCTACGCATACCGCGACCGCAAGACCAAAAAGCGCAACTTCCGCGCCCTTTGGATCACCCGTATCAATGCTGCTGCCCGCCAGCACGGTTTGACCTACTCCCAGTTCATGGGCAAGATTCACGCCCAGAATGTCGGCCTCAACCGCAAGGTGCTCGCTGACCTGGCGATGAACAATCCCCAAGCATTCGAGGCTATCATCAACTCGGTGAAATAGCATATATCAGAACCCGCCGCCCCCAGCGGTCGGGGTTTTGATGAGAGATATAGAGACGCGGCAGGCCCGGCCCCACGTCTCTATTTTTTGAGGTTATTTTCGAAAAGTGACATTATGAACAATATCAAGTCGATAGTGCGCAACAAGTGGGTACGTCTGGCTTTCTGGGCCACCCTCTACATTCTCTGGGTAATCTGGCTCGGGAGCTGGTGGTGGCTGTTGGGACTTATTGTGGTCTTTGACAGCTGCGTGACCCGAAAGGTGAAATGGGCGTTCTGGAAAAAGACCTACAAGGAGGGGGAGAAGCACAATGTCCTGCTGGACTGGGTGGATGCCATAGTCTTTGCAGTGATTGTGGTGACTTTCATCAACATTTTTTTCTTCCAGTCGTTCAAGATTCCTTCATCGTCTATGGAAAGCACGCTGATGACGGGGGATTTCCTCTTTGTGGACAAACTCTCGTACGGTCCGCGCACGCCCCAGACGCCGTTGTCCATCCCGTTCATGCATAATGTCATGCCCAACGGCAGGGAGAGTTACTCCACCAAGGTGCAGTGGCGCTACCGCAGGCTCAAGGGGCTTCTGAAGGGCGGGGTGCGGCGCAACGACTGCGTGGTGTTCAATTTTCCCCACGGTGACACCGTGCTTGCCCGCGTTCCCGCGGAGGATTACTACACCCACTGCCGGTTCAACGGAAGGGAATACACCGAGCGCAACTACGGCCCGCTGATAGTGCGTCCGGCCGACAAGACCGACCACTATGTGAAGCGCTGTGTGGCGGTGGCGGGAGATTCACTGGAGGTGCGGGGAGGCCTGGTATATGTCAACGGCGAGCTGCAGGATGACATTCCGGGCATCCAGCTGAGTTACCGCGTGGAGACCGCCGGCGCCCCCATTTCGAACCACGATCTGCAGAAGGCTGGGGTGTCCAAGGCCGACATCTGGTATGACAACTCTTTGCCGGGTTATCCGATGCTGCCCCTGACTGCCGAGGGACGCAAGGCCATCAGCCGGCTTCCCAACGTGGTGAGCGTTACGACCAACATCGACTATCCGCAGGACAGTTATCTCGCCATCTTCCCCTTCGACAAGAAAGAGTTCACCCGCGACAATTACGGTCCTATTTGGATTCCGAAGAAAGGGGCGACCGTGGAGCTCACTCCGGACAACATATCGTTTTTCCGCCGCATCATCAAGACCTACGAGAACAACGACTTCACGGAGGATGCCGACGGGTTCTACATTGACGGCGAGCCGGTCACAACCTATACGTTCAAGCAGGATTACTACTTCATGATGGGTGACAACCGTCACAATTCGCTCGATTCGCGCTACTGGGGATATGTTCCCGAAGACCATAT
>JABUTP010000054.1:6787-14163 GCA_021443625.1 Bacteroidales bacterium
GTTTTCGCCTCATAATCTTTCTTTTTGAAAAAAGATTTGGTTATATGATTTATTTTTAAGATATTTGCAGCCCTATTTGAGAAAAATAAATAAAAAATATACGCAATGTCAAGAGTTTGTCAGGTTACAGGTAAGAAAAGGATGATTGGAAACAACGTTTCCCATTCAAGAAGGCGCACCAAACGCGAGTTCGCCCCTAACCTCAAGACCAAAAGGTTCTGGTCGGAGGAAGAAGGTCGTTTCATAACACTGAAGGTTTCCTGCAATGGTATGAAGACCATTTATAAGAATGGCCTTGCAGAGACCATCAAGGAAGCTCAGAAGAAAGGTTTAATTGATTTAGTTTAAGATTCAAGACTATGGCATCAGCAAAGAAAGGCAACAGGGTACAGGTAATCCTCGAGTGCACCGAGCAGAAGGCCAGCGGTGTTCCCGGTATGTCAAGGTACATCACCGTTAAGAATAAAAAGAATACCCCTGACAAACTGGAACTCATGAAGTACAATCCCTATCTCAGGAAAGTTACTCTTCATAAAGAGATCAAGTAATAAGGCGAAAGCGTTTAACTCCTTTAATAAAGAAGCACTATGGCAAAGAAAGCAGTGGCTACATTCGGCGGTGACCGCGTAGGTCAGAAGTCTGTCGTAAAATGCATCCGTATGGTCAAGTCGGACCGCACCGGTTCGTACGTCTTTGACGAGGAACTCGTTCCCACCGAGAAGGTGAAGGATTTTTTCGCTCAGAAATAAATCAAGGCAATTCATAATAAGGGCCGGCTGGATATTATCCGGCCGGACTTTTTTTGTTTATGGCAACATTTCTCTGGCAGGATATTGTATTCGGTCCCATTCACAGCAGGCGTGTGGGGAGTTCGCTGGGCATCAATCTGCTCCCTACGACGGCAAAGGTGTGCACATTCGACTGCATATATTGCGAATGCGGGTTGCGGGTCAGTGGTGCGGACAAACACCCTCTGCCCACTCTCAAGGATGTCTGCGAGGCCATAGAAACCCGTTTCTCGGAACTGGCGGCGCAGCACGTCCACATTGACTCCATCTCTTTTACGGGAAACGGCGAACCTACGCTGCACCCGGCTTTTCCCCAGATTATAGATTACATTGTGGAGGCCAGGGACAGGTATCTGCCCGGGGCCAAGGTGAGCGTCTTTACCAATGCCACCCGTCTCGACCGTTCCGAAATCGTGGCTGCTCTCAGGAAAGCCGATAATCCCATCTTGAAGATTGACGTGTCGGACACCGCCCTTATGGAGCGGCTCAACCGTCCCAACGTGCCGTTCGTGCCGCAGGATGCAGTAGCCGGAATGATGCTGTTTGACGGAGACTTCACTATGCAGACGATGTTTGTAAAGGGGGATGTCGTGGATAATTCTACTGCCGAAGCGCTGGAAGGGTGGTACAAGGTGGTGCGTCAGACCCGTCCGAGGTCGATTATGGCCTACAGCATAGACCGGGAAACGCCCGTGTCGGGGCTTGTGAAGGTTTCCGTCGAAGAGCTGCGTTCCATAGCCGCGCCGCTCATTGCAGAAGGTTTTGACGTCAAGATAAATGCATAGAAACTTATTTTTCATTAAATTTGCCTGATTCTATCAAAACATAAAGATTATGGCACTATTCGGAATATTCGGCAAGAAAAAGGCGCAGAACCAGGAGGACATCAAGGAGAACAAAGAGTCGCTGGATGCCGGTCTGGACGCTACCAAAAAGTCCCTGTGGGGCAAGCTGCAGCATGCCATCCTGGGCAAGTCCGAAGTGGATGCCGACGTGCTTGACGCCATAGAGGAGGCGCTCATAACCTCCGACGTGGGGGTTGAGACCACCATCAAGATTATAGAACGGCTCGAGAGCCGTGTCGCCCGGGACAAATATGTGGGTACGGCGGAACTCAATGCGATTCTCACCGAGGAGATTATGGACCTCGTGAATGCCGGGGTGGAGATTGTGGAGCCGTTCGATTTCTCGAAAAAGCCCTATGTGATTATGGTTGTGGGAGTCAACGGAGTGGGCAAGACCACCACTATAGGCAAGCTTGCCGCCCAACTCCGCAGCGAAGGTAAAAAGGTTGTCCTGGGGGCAGCGGACACGTTCCGCGCAGCCGCCGTAGATCAGCTTGACATCTGGGCGCAGAGGGCCGGCGTTGATATTGTGAAGCAGGCTATGGGGTCGGACCCCGCCTCGGTGGCATACGACACCGTCAAGAGTGCCGTGGCCCGCGATGCGGATGTGGTCATAGTGGATACCGCAGGGCGCCTTCACAACAAAGTCGGGCTGATGAACGAGCTCACCAAGATTCGCAACGTGATGAAGAAGGTAGTGCCTGATGCCCCCCACGAAGTGCTGCTGGTGATTGACGGTTCCACCGGCCAGAACGGTTTCATCCAGGCCCAGGAGTTCACCAAGGCCACCGACGTCACCGCCATTGCCGTAACCAAGCTCGACGGCACGGCCAAGGGCGGCGTGGTCATCGGTATCAGCGACCAGTTCAATATCCCCGTCAAATTCATCGGCGTAGGGGAGAAAATCGAGGACCTCAGACTTTTCGACAAGAAGGACTTTATAGAATCCATTTTCAGAAATTAATTTACAACTCAATATGACAGTTTCTTACAATTGGCTTAAAGATTATCTCAAGTTTGACCTGACACCTGACGAGGTCGGTGAAATCCTTACCTCCACGGGGCTTGAAGTTGAACATATAGAGCAGATTGAACAGATTCCCGGAGGATTGGCCGGAGTGGTGGTGGCTGAAGTTCTGGAGTGCGTAGAGCACCCCGACAGCGACCATCTGCACATCACCAGACTGAATGTCGGTGAGGCTGAGCCGCTTCAGGTGGTTTGCGGCGCCCCCAACGTGGCAGCGGGACAGAAGGTCCTTCTGGCAACCGTGGGAACCCGCCTCGTTACCATTTCTGGTGAAGAGATAAAGTTGAAGAAATCCAAAATCCGCGGTGTGGAGAGTTTCGGAATGATATGCGCAGAAGATGAACTCGGACTCGGAGAGGGACACGAAGGCATTATGGTATTGAGCCCCGATGCAGTTCCCGGCACACCCGCCAAGGATTATCTCAATCTCAAGACCGACACAGTTTATGAAATAGGCCTTACCCCCAACCGTATCGACGGCGCATCGCACATCGGTGCCGCCCGCGATCTCTATGCCTATTGCAAGGCACACGGTATTGATGCCGAGTGGACCCTTCCCCAGCCGACCGTTTCTCTCAAAGGCAATGGTACGGCTGTGCCGGTTGAGGTCTCGGCTCCCGCTGACGCCCCCCGCTATATCGGCATTACCATCAAGGGGGTTAAGGTGGGCCCTTCTCCCGACTGGCTCAGGGACAGGCTCAACGCCGTGGGACAGCGTCCCATAAACAATGTGGTTGATATCACCAATTTTATTCTCAACGAATGGTGCCAGCCCCTCCACGTGCTGGATATAAGCAAAATCGAGGGCGGCCGCGTGATTGTCAGGAACGCGGGCGAAGGTGAGAAGGTTGTGACTCTCGACGGAGTGGAACGTACCCTCTGCAGCAAGGATCTGGTCATTGCCGATGCGGGCAAGGTGTTGTGCATAGCCGGCGTGTTCGGCGCTCTCGAAGGGGGCGTGACCGAGGGGACGACCGACGTATTCCTCGAGACCGCCTATTTCAATCCGGTAACCATCCGCAAGACGGCCAAGCGGCTGGGTCTCAAGACCGACGCTTCGTTCCGTTTCGAAAGGGGGATTGACCCGCTCAACACTATGAATGTGGCCCGCCGTGCTGCGCAGCTCATCGTTGAACTTGCAGGGGGCGAGATTGTGGGAGAGCCGGTCGAAATCATTTCCGGCAATCTGGCAAAGGCGGAGGTGGAACTCTCCTACGAACGCATTTTCTCCCTCATCGGCAAGAATATAGGCAGTGAAACGGTGAAGGTTATCCTCGAAGCCCTGGAATTTGCCATTCTCGCTGAAACCGAGTCCGGGTGCAGGGTGGCAGTGCCTTCCTACCGTACCGACGTTACCCGCGAATGCGACGTGGTGGAGGAGATTCTCCGCATCTACGGCTACAACAACATAGAACTTCCCGCCGGGATGAAGATGTCCGTGCAGCCGACACCCCATCCCGACCCCGAGGCAGTGCGCGCCGATATGTCAAATTTCCTGACCCATAAGGGATTTATGGAGATTATGAACAACTCGCTTACCAAGAGCGCATATTATTCGGCTCTCAAGACCTGGCCTGCGGAAAACTGCGTGCGGCTGCTCAATCCTCTGAGTGCAGATCTTGACGTAATGAGGCAGAGTCTCATCCCCGGAGGCCTTGAGACCATCTCCTACAATATCCATCACCAGTCTTCGTCGCTGCGCCTCTATGAGTTGGGTAACGTCTATGCCTTTGTTCCCAAAGGGGAGGAGGGTTGCCCGCAGGCTGTGCTGGACAACTATCGCGAAGAGATGAAACTCACCCTCTTCGTAAGCGCTCCCGCTTCCAAGGCCTGGCGCGGTGAGATGGGAGAGGGGTCTTATTTCGAACTCAAAGGGTATCTGGAACTGATAGCCCGCCGTTTCGGAATGAATCTCTACGACTTTGAAACCGCTCCGGCTCCAGCCGACGTCTTTGCCGAAGGGTTGACTTATTCGCTTCAGGGCAAACCGTTTGCCACAATGGGAACCATCTCCCGCCAGATGCTCAAGGCCTTTGACATAAAGCAGCCGGTGTTCGCCGCCGAAATTTCGTGGAACACCCTGATGCTTATGGCATCGCGCAACAAGGTCAAATATCGCGAACTTCCCAAGTTCCCCGAAGTGCGCAGGGATCTGGCATTGCTGCTGGACGAGTCGGTTTCCTTTGCAGATTTGCGCAAGACCGCAGTGAAGACCGAGAAGCAGCTGCTCAAGAGCGTCACCCTCTTCGACGTATATCGCGGCCCCAAGATTCCCGAAGGGAAAAAGCAGTATGCCTTGAGTTTTGTTTTGCAGAACCCCGAGCAGACTCTCACCGACGAGGCCGTGGATAAGATTATGGCCAAGTTGCTCGGCGCTTTCGAACACGGACACGGCGCCACTTTGAGATAGTGCCGTTGCCGCTTAAGCATAAAAAAGGCTGACCTTTGCAGAGGCCGGCCTTTTTTGCGTTCCGAAAGTCGCTTATCGCAGCGAATACCGGATACCCGCCTTGACGGCGGGGTAGAGGGGATGGGCATTATAGACGGTGCGCGGCATCTCCCCCCTGCAGAAATGGTACGAAACGGACGGCTCGAAATAGAGACTGAAATGGTTCCATACATTGTATCCCGCACCTATCTTGCCTCCGGCGGAGAACAGGTCTGGTATTTCTTTGCAGGAGGTGTAGTTGGATGGGAAATGGACCGATTTCTTCTGGTCGATGCACCTCGCCCAGCCCGCTTCCGTCCCCGCATACAGATAGAAGTTGTCTTTGTTAACGATGTTTGCTCCAATCCCGATGGGGATTCCAAGATAGGTCAGTGTCTGGGAAGCGCCGATGCTTTTTGCGGTGGAGTGGAGGATTTCCGCCCCGACCCCCGTCTCAACATACAATATTCTGCCCAACCCGAGACGGGCATAAACTCCGAACTGAACCGGAGGAAGGTAGTCATAGGAATTGTCTTTTTCGAGGGTTACGACGTTCTGTACGATTTCCTCATAGTTTGCGGCATTGCCGGGCTTCGAGTAATATCCTCCCGGACTGACGTCAAAAACGGGAGAGTCGGATGGCTCACCGGCCATTGCTGCGTCAAATTTCGATACCGACAAACCGCTCAGGTCGCTTCCGATGCCACCTGTGGCGTTTATGGAGAGGGAATACCGGTGCGGCCGGCGTATTTTTCCGCCGGTTGGAACTATATTGTCCGCAAACAGCCGGTTGCCCGCTGCGGCGGAAGCGGAGGGGGCATGGGAGTCTGTATCGGCAGCATCCGCTTCTGCGTAGGGTTTGTTGTCGGTGGAATCTGCATCTGGGGCGGCGTTCGTCCCTGCGGCAGACTCGCTTTGCGGGGCTGAAGCCGCATCCGGAGAAACGGCGGAAACGGGTGCCGCATTCGGAGCATCGGCATAACCGGTCGTTGTTTCTGGCGTAGCGGAGCAACGGGTTGCATCCTTTGGGCCGACGTATGGTCCGGATGCCGCAATAGCGGTGGTAACGGCGGCAGCGGATTCCTCCGCCGGAATCATTGCCGGGGCGTCTGTGTCTTCCGCAGCAGCAATCTCCCGGTTGGCGGCCAACCCGACAATTTCATCTTCGGAAGGTCTCAGCAGGAACAATCCTCCGGCAGCAATGGCTGCCAGACAGGCTGCCGCCGCACCGATGATGAATCTTCGGTGGACCTTCCTTCCTGCGGGTGCGGCTTCCGCCGACTCCATCCTGGCGCGGACGGCGTCCCAGCCCGTTTCGGGGCTGTCCCACTCTGCGCTCTCAACGCGTTGCGACAGCGCTTCTATCCATTTGTCGTCAGCTTTGTTTCTCATAAGCTCTGATTTTTGATGCCAGAGTGTTGCGGGCCCGCTGGTAGCGCATGGCCACCGCCCCGCGTTTTATCCCAAGCGCCCTGGCAATCTCCTGTTGGGAATAATCTTCAAACACGTACATATTGAAAACCGTCCGCTCTCCTATGGGGAGTTCGGCTATCATTTCCAGAATCTGCGTTTCGCTCAGCGCCTCCACGGTTTCGGCCGCCGGCGGTTCGCATTGTGTCGCATCCACTGTGCACTCTTCGAGACTCTGGAGTTTTTTCAAATCACCCTTGCGCAGATACTGCAGGCAGGTGTTTACCATAATCCTGGTCAGCCACGCCTTCAGCGACCCCTTTCCCCTGTCGGAAAACTGGTGGAAGTGGGTGTATGCGGCCACAAAGCCGTCCTGGAACAGGTCTTGGGAAGTGTCGGCGTCGGAAACGTACCGCCGGCAGACGGCGAGGAGATATCCCCCCAGGTCGGCGTAAGCTTTTTCCAATACTTCCAGTCTGTCCATGTTCGGTGTGAGATGTCAAGGCGGGGCTTCTGATGCAGCTCTAAAAACTCTTTTAATGAAATGCACGGAATCCCCGAAAGTCACTTCAAATTTACTTTTTTTGTTTCAACAACAATCAAGTTTTGATTTTAGCCCGCTAAATCGTAACTTGTGCCTTGATTAAGCAGATACCAGATATGTCATCTTTTGTCATAGAAGGAGGTCACAGACTTCACGGAACCATTACTCCCGCGGGAGCCAAGAATGAGGCTCTGCAGGTTATATGCGCAACCCTTCTCACCGATAAGGAGGTGACGATTTCAAATGTGCCCGACATCGCCGACGTCAACAATCTTATCAGCCTGCTTGCCGATATGGGGGTCAAGGTCACTGACTGCGGCAACCATTGCTGGAG
>JABUTP010000055.1:0-5272 GCA_021443625.1 Bacteroidales bacterium
TTGGGGATGAGTTTCATCTTGGCCACCATATCCCTGGTGCTCTGATCCACCGGAGTGAAGCTGCGGGGCCAGGTGGGGGTGTATTTCACCACCGCATTGCGGAACGGAACCCCGCGGCCTTCGGCATAGCCCAGAGCCATACAGGTTCCCGAATCGGGGATGGGGGAAACCACATCCATAGGGGTATCGTCCTGCTGGCCAAGAATCTTGCCGAGGTTCAACCGGACTGCGTTGACGTTGATGCCTTCGTATGAAGTCACGGGATAGCCGTAGTAAATCCAGAGGAACGAACAGATATGGAGTTTCCCTTCGGGCTTGAGAATTTGTGTAACGCCGTCTGCGTCTATGAGGACGGCCTCGCCCGGGCCGAGAGTGTAGCACTCTTCGAAACCGAGGTTGGGAAAAGCGCAGTTTTCGCTTGCCACGGCATAAGCGCCGTCTTTCTTACCCACAACCAACGGGGTTCTTCCATAAAAGTCTCGGGCGGCTATGATTCCCTTGGGAGTGAGGATAAGCATCGAGCAGGAGCCTTCAATCTTCTTCTGCACCAGACGGATACCCTCTTCGAAAGTCGCGCCCGAATTTATTATCTGCGCCACGAGTTCGGTGGGATTGGTGGAACCGTCGCTGAGTTCGGTGAACATCTTGCCGGCTTTCTTGAACTCCTCCTCCAGTTGGGCCACGTTGCCTATCTTGAGCACCGTGCAGACGGCGAATCTTCCCAGATGGGAATTGACCGTGATGGGTTGTGCATCGCTGTCGCTGATTACTCCGATACCGGAGTTTCCCTGGAACTTGTCAAGTTCTCCTTCAAACTTGATTCTGAAATAGGACTGCCCCAGATTGTGGATTGAGCGGGATATGGTTCCGTCCGGATTGAAGACCGCCATACCGCCCTTTTTGGTGCCAAGATGAGAATGATAATCAATCCCGTAGAAGAGATCGCTGGTACATTTCTGTTTGGAGACAACTCCGAATAAACCTCCCATTGTCGGATGTGTGTTTTTAGTTTATTTATGAAAAGGGCGACTATGCGCCGCCCTTTGTGTTGTTATTCTGCTTCCTTGTAA
The DNA here is from genome assembly GCA_021443625.1 of Bacteroidales bacterium. Taxonomy (GTDB): domain Bacteria; phylum Bacteroidota; class Bacteroidia; order Bacteroidales; family UBA932; genus Equibacterium. Next base: position 1,071 of record JABUTP010000055.1, read on the forward strand.
ATCTTGTCGTATTTCTCGAACAGCGACATATATTCGTCGCTTTCGGTGCGGAACCTGAAGTAGATGTTCTTCAGATACTCGGCGATGGGCTTGCGCAGTTCAGGGGAATTGTCTGAAAGGCCGAATGCCTTTTCAAACGGTTCGAGAGCCTGTTTGAGGGAGGCGTTGATCTGCTCAAGATATGCGTTGTATTTGTCGTCGTCCAACTCGGCGTTGGCGAGTTCCTGGATTTCGATGGCCTTCTCGTAATAGAGGATACCCTCGTTGATGATGCCGTAGATGTAGTTGTTGTCAATCTCGTAGGATTTGCGGTAGAACTTGAGTGCTTCGTCGAAGTTGCCAAGTTTCTTGTTCACTTCACCCTCTACATAGAAAAGACTGGCGTTGGTGGGCTCGTTGGCCTGGGCGGCGTGGATGATTTCGAACAGACGGTCGGGATTTGTGCCGCTTTCGAGGTAGAAATTGATGAGACCTATCAGAATCTGCTGGTTCTGGGGATACCTTGAGAATCCCTCTTCAAGATACATCTGGAATGTTTCGTTGTCACCCTCGGCGTGATAAATCTCGGCCAAATCGGAATAAATGGCACCATCTGCGGCATAGCCGGCAGCGATGGCCTTCTTGAAATAATCCTTGGCATTGGCCTTGTCACCGTTGGCAGAAGCCATGAGACCGGCATAATAGACACCTACGGTGTCAATGCGGTCGAGAATAGGATTGTCGGTACTGCCGAATGACTTGGTGAAATATTCCTGAGCCATAGCGGTGTTCTCAATCATATAGTAATTGAGTCCGGTGTTGTGGTATGCGGTGTGAATCTTCTCGTTGAGCTCGGCATATTTTGCCTGGTTCTTGGCCTTGTTGGAATCAAGCCTCTGGGCATTTAACAATTTCTCGAGGGATTTGTCGAGAGCATTTTCCATAATGGGCCTGGTCACGAGCCAGAATTGCAGGAGACCGTCTGCCGAGTAATACAGATCCTTGTCGGCATAACTGTCAACAATATACTGGGTACCCCTATAGACAACCTCTGTGGTGGTGCATTGCTCGTCCTTGAGGATAAGCTGAATCTCATTGCGGTTTCCGCCCTGATATACGCTTGCGACGGGAGCCTCGGCTATAGTGTAGTACAACTCTGCAAGTTTGAACCAGGGTTCGCAGGTGGCGGCCTTCTTGGGGTTGGCAAGACCTGCCTCACTCTTTTCTACCGACTTGAGGAGAGTGGCGGCTTTCTTTTCTGCCGGAGTCTGAGCCATAGCGGATACGGATATTGCCGCAACGGCCATAATTGTAAGAAAACGTTTCATATTGTCAGTCGTTTGTATTTATTGTATTTATTGTTTTTAATAATCATTACTCTTGGTCAGCGGCGGCATTCTGCTCTGCAGGCCTCTCTTCTGCAGGAATCTCCGCAACAGTTTCGGCGGATATTCCATCGGCAGGCGCTTCGGCGGGGTTGACATCTTCGGTCTGCTCCTCCGCACGCGGCACTACGCACACTGCGGCTATGGAATCCCCTTCGCGCAGGTTGATGAGCTTGACGCCCTGTGTGGCCCTGCCCATAACCCTGAGGCTCTCAACCGAAAGGCGTATGGCGATGCCCGACTTATTTATTATCATGAGATCGTTGTCGTCCGTAACATCCTTGATAGCAATAAGCGAGCCAGTCTTTTCGGTGATGTTGATGGTCTTCACGCCCTTGCTGCCCCTGTTGGTGATGCGGTATTCCATAAGGTCGGAACGTTTGCCGAAGCCGTTCTCACTGACAACCAGCACCTGGGGACGGGTTTCCTCGGGGAGCGAGGCATCCACGCAGATCATGCCAACAACCTCGCCGTCTTCCTCAATGTCCATACCCCTTACGCCCATACCGGTGCGACCTATGGGCCTTGCGGCGCTCTCGTGGAACGTGCATAGACGCCCTTCGTGGCTTGCCAGGGAGATATAATTGTCGCCGTTGGTGAGACGGGCCTCCAGCAGGGCGTCATCCTCACGGATGGTGACGGCATTGACACCGTTGCTGCGGGGTCTCGAATACTCCTCGAGCGAAGTTTTCTTGAATACGCCCTTGCGGGTGGCCATAACCACATAGTGGGAAGTGACGAACTCCTTGTCGGCAAGGTTGCGGACGTTGATGTAGGCCTTGACGCTGTCGCCCGGCTCGATGTTGAGCACATTCTGGATGGCACGTCCCTTGGAGGCCTTGGCGCCTTCGGGGATTTCGTAGGTCTTGAGCCAGTAGCAGCGGCCGCGGGCGGTGAAGAAGAGCATCGTGCTGCGGTTGTTGGCCACATAGATATGCTCTATGAAATCTTCGTCGCGGGTTGAGCCGCCCTTGGAACCCACTCCGCCGCGTGCCTGGGTGCGGTATTCGGTAAGAGGGGTGCGTTTGATGTATCCCAGATGGGATATCGTTATCACCACATCCTCGTCGGCATAAAATTCCTCGGGATTGATGTCGTCGTCGCTGGGAGCAATCTCGGTGCGGCGCTCGTCACCGAACTTGGCTATGAGGTCCTGCATCTCATCCTTGATGATGGCCATCTGAAGGGTGACGTCGGCCAGAACTTCGCGCAGATGGTGGATAAGTTTCTCCAACTCGTCGTATTCGGCCTGGAGTTTCTCCCTCTCGAGTCCGGTGAGCTGGCGCAGACGCATCTCCACAATGGCGTCGGCCTGTGTAGGAGAGAAGCTGAAGCGCTCCACCAGACCGTCCTTGGCCTCCTGGGGAGTCTTGGACGAACGGATGAGTTCTATGATGAGATCTATTATGTCAAGTGCCTTGAGCAGACCTTCCAGGATATGGGCGCGTTTCTCTGCCTTGTCAAGTTCGAAACGGGTGCGGCGCACCACAACCTCGTGGCGGTGGCGCACAAAGTAGTGGATAAGGTCCTTGAGATTGAGCAGCTGGGGCTTGCCATCGACCAATGCAATGTTGTTCACGGCAAAACTCGACTGCACCTGGGTGTATTTGTACAGCATATTGAGCACCACGTTGGACGGGGCGCCCATCTTGAGCTGGATAATGACGCGCATACCCTTGCGGTCCGACTCGTCATTGATATAGGAGATGCCTTCGATGCGTTTGTTTTCAACCATCTCGGCGATTTTCTCTATCATCTCACGCTTGTTGACCTGGTAGGGAATCTCCGAAATGACGATGGTCTCGCGGCCGTTGTCGGCAACTTCCACATCCACCTTGGAACGGATTACGATACGGCCCCTGCCCGTCTCGAAAGCATCCCTGATGCCCTGGTAGCCCTGGATGATGCCTCCCGTAGGGAAATCGGGGCCTTTGACGTGCTCCATCAGCCCGTCTATGGTGATGTCGGGATTGTCAATATATGCACAAACGGCATTGCACACCTCGGTAAGGTTGTGGGGCGGCATATTGGTGGCCATACCCACGGCAATACCGTTCGAGCCGTTGAGCAGCAGCACGGGAGCCTTTGCCGGAAGCACGGTGGGCTCCGGAAGGGTTTCGTCAAAGTTGGGACGGAAATCCACTGTATCCTTGTCGAGGTCGGCGAGAATCTCCTCGGCCAAACGGCCGAGCTTGGCCTCGGTGTAACGCATTGCGGCCACAGAGTCGCCGTCGATGCTGCCGAAGTTTCCCTGACCCACCACGAGGGGGTATCTCATATTCCACGACTGCGCCAGACGCGCCATGGCGTCATAAACGCTGGTATCTCCGTGAGGATGGTACTTACCGAGAACTTCACCCACGATACGGGCCGACTTCTTGGTGGCTCCGTTGTATCCTACTCCAAGGCCGTCCATTCCGTAAAGAACGCGTCTGTGAACCGGCTTCATACCGTCGCGGACGTCCGGAAGGGCACGCGAAACGATGACCGACATCGAATAATCGATGTAGGAACTCTTCATTTCGTTCTCAATGTTCACGGGAATTATCCTGTCCTGAATCTCTTCCTGAATATCTTCAAAATTATCCATCAATCTTTGGTTATTTAATCGTGTAAAGATAGTCATTTTTTACGGACGAGCAAAAAATATAAGTACCTTCGTGCGGCAAATTTTGACCGGCCGGAACAGCCCGGATTTGCCCAAAATTCTTTGAATCATGACCTTTCTGCAGGAACTGACATCATTTCTCACCCGGCACGGAATCAGTTTCCGCGCAGAGGGGTTGCGCATCACCGCCGAAACCGCATCAAAAGGTGCGTTCAGCGGGGGTGGCGGAA
>JABUTP010000055.1:9534-14578 GCA_021443625.1 Bacteroidales bacterium
TATTGTATTGTATGAGCATAGTAAAGGTTTTTACAAATTTACCAATATTCATCCTACATACACATCGTTGACTTAAGATAAACCAAGAAAAACCAATATTTCTCAAAGTCCAAATAAATTCGTGAAATTTTTCGAGACATAAGAAAAGCCGGAGCCGCGTCAGCGGTTCCGGCTTCTTCTTTGATGCAGATGTTATTACCTCGTGGTTCGTTTCAAGTACTTCACGGTATATGTATCAACACTCTCAACGACATCCTCATGGTCATGGCTGGTCATGGTGACTGTAGGATAGCCGATGCGGAACGTCTCTGTCTCGAGCCCCGAGATAAGCGGCACTATGTTCTCCCAGAGGTCAAAATGACGCAGCGTCTCGGAACGTGACCCCGACTTACCGCAGCCACTGGTCGAGCCAGGAATAGACTTCACGGTGCCACACAACTGAGTTCTGGGGCTTCAGCACCCAATGATTTTCTTCGGGATAGAGAAGCATCTTGCTGGGCAGTCCCATCATACGGGCGGCATTGAAGGCTGCCATTCCCTGATCGGGTGGAACGCGGTAGTCCTTTTCTCCGTGCACTATCATGATGGGGGTATCCCACTGTCTGACCTTGAGGTGGGGAGAGTTGGCATAGTGCCTCCGGGCCACGGGGTTGTCGCTCCACGGAGCACCGCTCTGCGGGACGTCTGGCTGGGCTATGCCGCCATTGTCCCAGTTGGGGAACCACATTTCCTCTGTCTCCATATACATGTGTTCGAGATTGAAGATGCCGTCGTGGGCTATGAACGCGCTGAACCGTCCCTGATGTATTCCGGCAAGGTTATAGACCGAATATCCTCCGTAGCTTGCCCCGATGGCAGCCATCTTGCCGACATAGGGTTCGGCTTTGAGCGCATCGGCGGCAGAGAAATAATCCTGCATGTTGAGGCCGCAGTAGTCTCCCGATATCTGCTGGCACCACTCCTGTCCGAACGCGGTGGTTCCGCGACGGTTGGGCAGCACCACAATAAAGCCCTGGGAAGCCATGAGGCGGTAGTTCCATCGGGTGGACCACCCCTGCGAGAGGGTACCCTGCGGGCCGCCGAGACATACCAGCACCGAAGGATATACCTTGTCGGGCGAGAACTCCGGGGGATAGACCACCCAGGTCAGCATCCGCTTGCCGTCAATGGTGGGAATCCAGCGCTCCTCCACCTTGCAGGCGGGCAGGGCATTCAATATCGCTTCGTTTTCGCGGGTAAGCTGGCACCAATTGCCGCTGGCGATGTCAACCGAGACGATTTCCGCGGGACGCATCATACTGGTGTTGGTGGTGACGATTCTGTCTCCAGCCACAATGGGAGCGCCGAAGTCGAACCAGTCGTGTTCGGGGGTAACCCTGGAGAACGCCCCGTCCAGATTGCATTTCCACAGCTCCTGCACCCCTTCGACCGGTGACGTGAAATAAATCTCACGGCTGTCTGCCCCCCAGGCGGGACTCTCAACATTGTATTTGAAGGAGCCGGAGAGTTCCCTTCTGCCGCTGCCGGATGGCTCGGCCACAAAGAGTCTCAGCTTGTCGGCCTCGTAGCCGCCACGTTCCATACTGAGCCACGCCACATAGCGCCCGTCGGGAGAAAAAACGGGATTGGTATCGTAACCGGGCATTCCCTCGGAGATATTGACGGTCGTTCCGGAGAGAACATCATAGACATAAATGTCGGTATTGGTGGAGAAAGCGTAGTGCGCGCCCACCAGCTTGCGGCACGAATAGGCTATCAGAGTGCCGTCGGGCGACCACGCCAGCTGCTCCATTCCGCCGAAAGGTTCGGTGGGAAGTTCGTAGGGCGCCCCGTCCAGAATATCCACCGCATCACTGCCCACGCCATTTTCCAGCGAAAACGAAGCCACAAAGGTGTGGGGAATGGCCTCAACGTAGTGGTCCCAATGGCGGTACATCAGGTCGGTGACGATATGCACGTCGGATTTCGGAAGGTCGGCATACCGGTCGGCTCCGGTGCGGCAAGACGCATCTTTCTCATCAACCTTGAATTCTGACACATACATGACGCGCGCGCCATCCGGCGAAACCGAAAACTCGGAGATGCCCCCCGCCACTTCACTCACCTTGCGCCGGCCGCTGCCGTCCGCCTTTGCCACATACATCTGCCCGTCCATCAGATAGGCGATGTGGTCATTCCCTACCCACCGGCCGTTGGAAACGCTCTTGGCTTCGCTTACCACACAGTGGTTGCCGCTGCCGTCGCTCCCCATCACAAAGAGGCTGCGCCGCCCCCTGTTGAGTTCGATGCTGGAATAGGTCACCCCATAGAGAATGCTCTCCCCGTCGGGACTCACCTGAGGGTCGGTCACCTTTCCCATAGTATGCATTATTTCGGGAGTGAACTCCCCACTGATGGATGCGGGATTGAGCGGAGCAATCCCATCACCGGTAAAAAGTCCGTTGTGCTGCCCGCAGCCGCACATCAAAGCTGCCATAGTAAGAGTTAAAAATCGTTTCATAAGGGCGAATATACATATTATTTTGGTTTCGGCGGGTGCGGAATTTGAGCAAATAAAGTTAACTTTGCCTTCTGCAAACAAAGAGAACCAAGATGAGCAAAGACCTCAAGATAGAAACCAGATGCGTCCAGGCGGGTTATACCCCCGGCAACGGAGAACCCAGACAGGTTCCTATAATCCAGAGCACCACTTTCAAGTATGACTCGAGCAGCGAGATGGGGCGGCTTTTTGACCTGGAAGTTCCGGGTTATTTCTACACTCGCCTCCAGAATCCCACCAACGACCTTGTGGCTGCCAAGATTTGTGCACTTGAGGGGGGAACCGCCGCAATGCTCACATCATCGGGACAGGCAGCCAATTTCTTTGCCGTTTTCAACATTGCGGGCGCCGGGGACCACGTTGTCTCCAGCAGCACCATCTACGGCGGCACGTTCAACCTGTTTGCCGTGACGATGGCCAAGATGGGAGTTGAATTCACCTTCGTAAACCCCGACTGCACACCCGAGGAGCTGGATGCCGCGTTCCGGCCCAACACCAAGGCCGTGTTCGGCGAAACGGTGGCCAATCCCGCCCTGGTGGTATTGGATATAGAAATGTTTGCGGATGCCGCCCACAGGCACGGCGTCCCCCTGATAATGGACAACACCTTCCCCACTCCCATCAACTGCCGCCCGTTTGAATGGGGAGCCGATATAGTAACCCACTCCACCACCAAATACATGGACGGCCACGGAGCTGCAGTCGGAGGGGCGATAGTCGATAGCGGCCACTTTGACTGGCGCCAGTATGCCGACAAGTTCCCGGGACTCTGCACCCCCGACGAGAGTTACCACGGAATAACCTATGTGGAAAAATTCGGTGTGGAAGGGGCGTTCATCACCAAATGCACAGCCCAGCTGATGAGGGACTTGGGTTCAATTCCTTCCCCTCAGAATTCCTTCATTCTAAATCTGGGGCTGGAATCGCTCCACGTCCGGGTGAAACGACATACCGAAAACGCCCAGGCGATGGCTGAGTACCTCAACGCCCACCCCAAGATTGAATATGTCAACCACAGCGGGCTGCCGGGCGACAGATACTACGCCCGCGCCCGGAAGTATCTTCCCAGCGGCTCGTGCGGAGTCGTAAGTTTCGGAATAAAGGGAGGCCGGCAGAAAGCCGAGGAGTTTATGGGACACCTTAGAATTTGTGCGATAGAGACCCACGTGGCCGATGCACGTACCTGCATTCTCCACCCCGCCAGCGCCACCCACCGGCAGATGACCGACAGCCAGCTTGAAGCGTGCGGCGTCCTGCCCAACCTCGTGCGGCTCTCGTGCGGCATAGAGAACGTCGCCGACCTTATAGCCGACGTGGATCAGGCGCTTGCCAAAATCTGATCTTAAAGGGATTTATCCTTCATAGCTTCGTACCCTTCGATGCTCCCTATGTCGTAGCGGCGGCCGGGCATTTCGTAGGCATGCAACTCCGAAACATCACTGATGTAGCGGGCGAGGTTGCCCGGGGCATCGTATCGGCATCCCCCCTCGATGGCGCCGAGAATATACGGCAAGTCGCTCTTTGGATAGATATAGAAAGGTGGGGTGACATGGGTACCCTTGGGCGTTTGGGGCTTTTCTTCCATAGAGATGACCTTCATTGCGCCATCAAGTTCAATCACCCCGCTGCGGCGGAGCGCCTCGGGGTCCGTCTCACGCATACACATTATGACGGCCGTTCCCTTGTCCTTGAAATAATCTACAAAACCGGCCAGACTGAAGTCCAGGACATTGTCGGCGGCAGCCACGAACACGTCGTCGGCCACATCGCATTGTCTGAGGGCGAGAATCAGGTCACACACCGCCCCAAGCCGGTTGTCGTTGCAAGTGGAGCCATCGTCAACTATCGTTACGGGCTTGCGGTATTTCCGCTGCTCTGCAGCATCGGCAGCCCATTTTTCGAAATGGCCCGCAAACTTGTGGTTGGTTACGATAATATGTCGGGAAATATCCTCAACGGCGTCGATATCCGCCAGCATTCTGTCCAATATGGTCACCCCGCCAATCTCCAGCAGGGGTTTGGGAAAATTTTCGGTAAGGGGGTACATCCGGGTGGCATACCCTGCCGCAAGCACAATGTTTACCATAACTAATCTTCTACAAATCTTGCCCCGTCGTCGCTGCTTACAAAGTCAACCCGGAATGTTTTGGAATACTGCGGAAACTGTTCCAGGTAGAGTCTGGACACATTCTCCCCTATCGCATCCTGTTGTGAAGGGTCGATGAGGGCGATGCAGGCCCCTTTGAATCCCGCTCCGGAAAAACGTCCTCCATAGACCCCTTTGGTGGCCTGCATGGCTCGGTATATCGAGATGAGCTCGGGACTGCCGCACTCCCAGTTGTGGAGGGAGCTTTCACACGAAGCGAACGACAACTGGCCAAACCACTTCAGATCGCCGCTCTCCCAGGCCGTGACGCCCTGCCTTACGCGACGGTATTCACTGTAGAAATGCTCTGCCCTGCGGGCGAAACGGGGCGGCATCTGCAGGCGGTGCTTTTCATACAG
>JABUTP010000055.1:14615-16668 GCA_021443625.1 Bacteroidales bacterium
GGTTTCAGGGCCATATCCTCGTAAGCCAGGATATTCCACGCGGCGGTGCGGCATTCGGCCACCCTGAGATTGAAATCGCTGCTCACCAGAGAGCGGGTGAGGCCGCTGAAGAAGATTGCAAGGCCCATCGGGGGCATCTCCTCTGACCGCGGAATCAGACGGTACTCGTTGGTGTCGCAGTCGAACATCAGAAGATGGTCCTTTTTGCCGAGGGCGATGCAGGCCTGGTCCATAATGCCGTTGTCCAGGCCGATGTACTCCCGCTCCGCCTCTGAGGCCGTGCGGGCCACCTCCATTGGAGTAAGGTTTATATCGTTGGCTTTGGCAAAAGCCATCACGTATGCAATGAGAACCGCTGCCGATGAGGATAATCCTCCTACGGGAAGCGAGCCGGAAATCTGCCCGCTGATGCCGTTGGAGAGCGAGAACCTTTTGCGCAAAGCGTATTGCGCACCCCTCGCATAGTCCCCCCAGTTCCCCTGTTTGAGAGAAGATTCGTTCCTGACATTGAACGCGGTTTCGCCGGAGTAGTTGTCGCTGGTCAGAAAGACGGAGCCGTCCCGGGTAACGTCAAACCTCAGATCCACCCCCTTGTTTATGGAAAAGCCGGTGATGATGCCGTGCTGGTGGTCGCTGTGCGCCCCTATAGGACAAATTCGGTACGGAGCAAAAATGTGGTATTGCATAGCAGTAAAGTTTTGCGATGAATATTCCGGGCAAAGGTACGACTAAACGGGAAGAGAACCAAAAATTCCGGCTACTCCGTATGTTTCCCGATGCCCAGAAGCAGCATCCCGGCGAAAGTTATTGCGGCGTTTATGACAAGCAGTTCGAAGCCTATCTGATAGCCGCCGAACCATCGTTGGGAGTTGGATTGCAGCACAAAGCTGAGCAGGGGGGCGGCCACGGCTACCGCGGGCATATATTTGTCCCGAATCTTACGTTTGGTCAGGATGCCGAAGGCGAACATTCCCAATATGGGGCCGTAGGAATAACTTGCCACCGCATAGACCACGTTTATGATGCTCTGGCTCCCCCAGTGTTCAAAACAAAGCACCCCCAGGAAAAGGGCCACGGCAACGGCGGCGTGGGTCACCCTGCGTCTGCGTGCCAGAACCTTCTGGTCACCGTCCATCGAATTGCCGAGAACATCCACCACAAAGGAGGTCGTCATTGAAGTGAGGGAAGAACCGGTGGATGAGTAGGTCGATGCGACCAGACCCACCACAAAGAGCAGCCCCACCACACCGGACAGCCCCCCATCGACAGCCACGTAGGGAAAAACCTGATCGGGTTTTTCTATCAGCGGCACCGCATCCTCCCCGACCATAGGAAAGATACCGGAGAGAGGCGAGCCGTCTGCAAAGAGCACTCCCCGCGAAGCCAGGAAGATATAGAACATCACCCCGATGGCGAGCAGCAGGAATATCACCGCCGACTGCAGGAATACTGAAACTATCATATTCTTCTGCGACGAGCGCGGATTGGGGCAGCTGAGTGTACGTTGCATCATATCCTGGTCCAGTCCCGTCATTGCTATCACCATAAAAATGCCCGCCAACACCTTCTTCACCACAAACCTGCCGTCGTGCCAGTCGGAAGTGAACCATATCCGGCTGAAAGGGTGGCCGGCCACGTTTCTTGCCGCCTCGCCCATCGTGAGGTCCATCTCATCCAGGATAAACACCGCTATCAGCACCAACGTCGCGACCATACAGACGGTTTTAAGAATATCGGTCCACACCACGGCCTTGACGCCTCCCCTTACGGTGTAGAGCCATACGAGGAATATGAAGAGGGCCACGTTAACCCCGAAAGGGATGTTCAACGGGGCGAAAATCAACATCTGGAACACCGTGCACAGAAGATATGCCCTGAGCGACGTCCCCAGAATTTTGGAGATGAAGAACATTGCCGCGCCGGTGACGTGGGTCACTCCGCCGAAACGCATTTGGAGGTATTGGTAAAGCGACACCACATTGTACCGGTAAAAGAGGGGAATCAGCACGAAGGCGATGATGAAATAGCCGATGATGAAGCCCACCGTCATCTG
>JABUTP010000055.1:16675-25513 GCA_021443625.1 Bacteroidales bacterium
GCATCGCCTGCAACGCTTCCGGGAACAGAAATGAAGGAAATGCCGGTAATCGCGGCTCCCACCATTGATATCGCCGCGATGGGCCAGGGAGTCCTGCGCCCCGCCGTGAAATAACTACGGTTGTCCCCTTTCCGTCCGCTGAAAAACGCCACGACCAGCAAGAGGACGATATATCCCGACGATGCTATAGCAAGCGCCCCTACTCCCATTCTCCCTCCCGATTAACGGAACAACTGCTTTGCAAAGGTCTCAAGGTCGAGACGCCACGTCATAAAGTCGTGTCCCGCCCCCTGCTCCAGCCACTGGTAGGGGTACCCCATTGCATCGACTTTCTCCTTGAACTCGATTATCCCGGAGTACAGTTCATCCTGCGGACCGGTGGTAAGGAACCAAAGCCGGGGTTTCATGGAGAGTTGTTTGGCTATCTTGTCATAAATATTCTCGACAACCTCACCGCTGCCCATTATGTAGCACGAGAAGCAACCCACATAGCCGAACATTTTGGGATAGTTGGCGGAAATCACCACCGACTGGGCGCCTCCCATCGAAAGTCCCGCAATGGCACGCCATATTTTGCCCGTCTTGGTGCGGTAGTGTTTGTCTATATGTTCCACAAGGGACGGAAACGCTGCCTCCCACTCGCCGTTGTTGGTCTTTGAGAGGTATTTTCGGGTACGCGCCTGCAGGGTAAAATTGTCGGTATCATAGCCCGGAGCCGCCTGCAGCTGAAGATTGCCCCCCGGCATCACCACTATCATCGGCTCGCATTCGCCGGCGGCAATGAGGTTGTCCATAATCTGCGCCGCACGGCCGCTCATCAGCCACGCATTGTCAAACTGGCTTGAGCCGTGAAGCAGGTACAGGACAGGATAACTCCTGCGGGACGACTCATAGCCCGCAGGCAGGTAGATGTTCACAGAGCGGTCCATGTCAAGGCGGTCGTTGTGATACCAGATGCGCGACACGGTACCGTGGGGAACGTCTTGGGTACTGTACAAATCCCCTTTCCCTCCGGGAACGATGAAGTTGCTGTAGATGTAACCCGATGACTGCGTGGTATAGTAGTTTGTGGGGTCGGGGATGATATGGTCATCGACGATGTAGAAATATTCGTAGAAATCGGACTCCATATTGGGGATGGTCACCGACCATACGCCTTCCTCCCCTTTGGTCATAGGGTATCTGCCCATAGTGCCGCGCAGCATCACGTAACGTTCTGCCGGTCCGGCATATCGGAATGTCACTGAGTTGTCTGAACCCACGTTAACCCCCCATATTTTCTCCGCATCCAGAGCGGGTTCTTCCTGTGCGTAGGCACCCATTGAACAAAGGCAGAGGACAAAAATGGCGATAATCCTGTTTTTCATGACTCAAAATAGTTAAACCGACGGTCAAAGATAGCACAATAAACAGAAATATTGGTTATTTTTGTAAGTTAAAGTGTGTACTGCGCGCTGCTTTGCAGGCGCAAAAGTGATTTGTCCCCAAGCAATGAAGATTGCAGCAAAAATAACCGCCGGCATCGTTGCCTTCCTGCTACTTATACCGGTAGCGGGCGTGGTGTTGCTGCAACTGCCGTCGGTCCAGAATGCCATAACCGACGGGGCGGTGGCGATGATAGGGCAGAAAACCGACGCATCGATAGAGATAGGTAATCTCCACTATGCTCTGTTCGACAGGATTCTGCTGGAAGAGATAACCGTTTGTGACAAAGGCAATCCGGAGGACACTCTCCTGGCCTGCCGCAAGGCCGCCCTCGCATTCCAGCCGATGTCATTCCTGAAAGGGGAGTACAGAATACGGAGGCTCGCCCTCCGGGATGGGGCCATCTCCCTGAAAAAGTCAGCAGACGGCATTCTGAACGTGTCAGGCCTCTTTCCGGCCAGGAATGGTGATGCAGAAGATGACAAAGATGCCGGAACGATGCCCCGAAAGCCCCAAAAGCCGCTTGACATCTCTCTCCAACGGCTCCTGATAGACAATTTCCGGGTAAGATATGTCAACGAGGGCTTTGTGCCATCCCCCAAAACGCCCTGTCCCACCACAATAAATTTCGGAGATGTCCGTTTGAGCGACATTCACGTCGATTTGAGGGATCTGAAATGGTGCGGCGCCACTGCCCGGGCAGAAGTTGAACAGATCCGGCTCAGAGAGGCCAACGGATTCGAACTCAGGGACCTGAAGTTTGCCGCCTCCTATGACAGCAGCGGAGTACGGATAACTAACTTTTACCTTGCCGACAACTTCTCCAGGGCACAGCTTGACTACGTCAACCTCGGGTTCGACAATTTCGGCCAGTTCAGACATTTCACCGACAGCGTCCGGATAGAGGCGCTGTTCAACGATACCGGCTTCAGTCTGGAAACCGTGCAGAGTTTTGCGCCGGGGATAAGCACCCTCCAGTTGTTCCTGGGGATTGACGGAAAAGTCCACGGCACCGTCAGCGACCTCTACTGCGATTCGCTGCGCGTCTCGTCGCTGAGCGGAGAGACGGTCATCAACGTCGATGCGCATCTCTACGGTCTGCCCGATGCCAACAGCACTATGGCTTCGCTCAACATCAGCGACTGCTGGACCAACACCGCCGACCTGGCGGAGATTGTGTATCAGTGCACCGCCTCCAAAGAGACTTTCCGGAAATCATCCGTTTCAAAACTGGCTCCGGGGACCACGTTCCATTTCAAGGGGTCGCTCAACGGCTTCTTCGAGGACTTTGTGGCCTACGGCGCCGTTACATCCGACATCGGCGGAGCCAAGGTTGACCTGTTGTGCCGAAACCAGCGCCGGGTGGGCTACGATGTAATAGGAAGCTTCGATGCCCGGGAGTTTGACCTGGGACACTTTCTCCAGAACAAATCGCTGGGCCGGCTCTCCTGCCATGGTGCGGTTTCTGGCTTTGCCGCCAATGTACGCCACAGCGAAGGCGAGAGCGAGCTGTTCATAGACGACATATCAATCTCCAAACTCGACTTCAACGATTACTGCTACAGCAACATTTCTGCATCAGGCATTTTCCGGGGCTCCGAGTTTGACGGAAGGATAGTCGCCGCCGACCCCAATCTGAAATTCATGATGCAGGGGATTCTCGCTCTTTCGGGAAAGACCGGCAACGATCTCTACCGGCTGAAACTCTCCCTCGGCCACGCCGACCTTGCGGCGCTCAACTTTGACAAAAGGGAGATTTCCACCATCCGGCTCAATGCCGATGCCGACTTCACCCATACCACCAGAGGAAGTTATATCGGCAGAATTTCCATTTCAGACATAATCTGCCACAGCCCCGAGGGGTATCACGACTTGGGAGACATCGTCATCAAATCGTTCTCGGGAGGCGACAGGTATTCGGTGCGGGTGGAAAGTGACCTTCTGGAAGCGTCCTATCGCGGCAGCGCATTCATCACCACTGCTTTCGAGGAGGTCAAGGGGGCTTTCCTGCGGGGCAAGCTCGACAACCTCGCCCACCGTATGGCCAAGACACCCGAATGCGGCCCCGACAGTTACGATTTATCGCTCAAAGTGTTGGAGGCGCAGCCCCTTCTCTCCTATCTCGCCCCCACTGTCCACATTGACCGCGGAACATCCCTCCATCTCTCATCCCCGGGAGACAGCACCGCAAAGGTCACCCTGCAATCGAAACTCGTGGGGGCCGGCGGCATTTTCATAAAAGATCTGAGAGCGGACATCCTGTCGGGGAGGGAGAATCTCACCGCCACCGTCACATCGTCCCTTGCAAAGAGCGGCGTGATAGAGGGATACCGCGACACCATAAAGGCTTACTGTGCCTCCAACAGCATTCTGGCCAGCATCTGCTACAACAATGCCCCCGACAACAACGGGCAACTGAAGGCTATGGTTTCGTTCCCCAATCTGAAAGAAACCGACCAGAAGATGTTTGTCCATCTGGGACAGTCCTATTTCAACCTCAACGGGATGGTGTGGAACATCAATCCCGCGTCCGCCTACATCGCCGACAGGCATATCATAATCAACGACTTCAGCATCTCCTGCGATGACCAGTCCATAAACATCGACGGCATATTGTCCGAAAGCCTTGACGACCACGCCAACTTCTCGGTCAAAGATTTCAACCTTTCCTTCATAGACAAAATTTCGAAGTCCCCTCTGGGCATAGGCGGAACCCTCTCTTTGGACGGGGTGATGTCGGGTGCGTTTGCCAAACCCGAATTAAGGGCCTCAGTCAATGCAGACTCGCTCTGTCTCGCAGGAAAAGAAATCGGCTCGCTGGCGCTTTCCAGTGCGTGGGATGACAGCAACGGAAGGCTTGCAATCAACGCCGGCAACACCCTCCGCGGACGCTCTCCCCTCTCCATCAAAGGCTATTACGCTCCCGCTTCGGACTCCCTTATGATAAGAGCGGTTGCCGACAGGTTCGCGCTGGAGGTGATTGAGCCTTTCACCAAAGGGGTGGTGGACAATGTGAGCGGCACCATCTCCGGCGCCATCACCGCCGAGGGCCACCTCAAAGAGCCTTCCATCACAGCCGATGAGATAAAGCTAAACGATCTGAAGGCCAGGCTCATATATACGAACGTCCCCTACACCATAAGCGGAACGCTCCGGATGGACGACAACCGTATCGCTTTCAACAATCTGAAACTCCGCGACGAGGAGGGCAACACCGGTGAAATATCGGGCGGTATAGCCCACAACCACCTGAAGGGCTTTGAGATGGGGATAGACATCAAGGCCGACAACCTGCTCGGTTTCAATACGACCATCAACGACAACGACGTCTTTTACGGAAAGGCATACGCCACGGGAAACGTGAAACTCACCGGACCGATGGACCATCTTTTGCTCGACATCGATGCCCGCACCGGTCCCAAAACCGTCGTGAACATCCCCCTGAAATCGGCGGGAATTGCACAGACATCCATCATAACCTTTGTCAACAACGAAATCGCGCCCCGGTTGTCGGGCATAGATTCGCTGATGAGCCTTGGCGACAGCCGCACTTCAGCCAACAAAAAGACCGCGTCAACGAACACTTTCTGGACCGATATCAGGATTCACGCCACCGACGATGCCCAGCTCAACCTTGAAATTGACAGCAACAGCGGGGACGCCCTGCGGGTTCGCGGCTCCGGCACCGTGGATCTGGCCATCCACGACGATTTCTCCATAAAGGGGGATTACACGGTTAGCGAGGGAAGTTACAGGCTTGCCCTGCTCGGCATCGTGACCCGCGACTTCTCGATAGATCCGGGAGGAACCATAAACTTCAACGGCGACATAATGCAGTCGGACCTCAATATGACCGCGTCATACAAGACCAAGGCCTCCGTTGCCAATCTCGTTGCCGACAGCACCAGCACCTCCCTGCGCCGCCCCATCACCTGCGGCATCGAACTTTCCGACAAGCTCGCCAACCCCAAGCTGGGCTTCACTATTGACGTGGCCGACCTCGACCCATCCACCAAGGGAAGGGTGGACAATGCCCTCAATACCGAAGAGAAACGGATGCGCCAGTTCCTGGCCCTGATTCTTTCGGGGGCGTTCATCCCCGACGAGCAGAGCGGAATTGTCAACAACACCTCCGTCTCCTATTTCAACGCCAGCGAAATCATGACCAGCCAGCTCAACAGCATCTTCCAGGAGTTGGGGATTCCGCTCGACCTCGGCTTCAACTACCAGCCGGGCATCGGTGGGAAGGACATCTTTGACGTGGCCGTCTCCACCCAGCTGATAAACAACCGCGTGAGCATAAACGGCAACATCGGCAACCGCCGCTATCTGACCAACAGCAAGAATGACATAATGGGAGACATCGACGTGGAGGTCAAGCTCGACAAGAAGGGCAGACTGAAACTCAACCTCTTCTCCCACGCCGCCGACCAATACAGCAACTATCTCGACCAGAGCCAGCGCAACGGAGCGGGTGTCGCCTACCAGGAAGAGTTCAACACAGTGAAGGAACTCTGGCGGAAATATACCCGCAGGGGCAAGGGTAAAAACAGGGAAGGCATCCAGGCCGAAGAATAGTTCTCGGGGGGGACGCCTTCCGTTATACTTAGAAGCTGTTTGAATTTGATTCCAACAAATTCTTTTTACAGTTCGCTTTGCATCGAATAGAGGAACTCGGCATTGTCCTTGGTGCGGGCAAGGCGGGTCTTCATAAACTCCATCGCCTCCACCGAATTCATATCCGAGAGATAATTCCTGAGAATCCATACCCTGTTGACCAGATCGGGGTCATAGAGCAGGTCGTCGCGGCGGGTACTGCTGAGGGTAACGTCCACTGCGGGGAAGATACGTTTGTTGGCAAGTTTGCGGTCGAGCTGAAGCTCGAGGTTGCCGGTACCCTTGAACTCCTCGAAGATGACGTCATCCATCTTGGAACCGGTCTCGGTGAGGGCGGTGGCAAGGATGGTGAGGGAACCGCCGTTCTCGATATTGCGGGCAGCTCCGAAGAAACGTTTGGGCTTGTGGAGGGCATTGGCATCGACACCGCCCGAAAGGACTTTGCCCGATGCGGGCTGAACGGTGTTGTAGGCCCTTGCCAGACGGGTTATGGAGTCGAGCAGTATCACGACATCGTGTCCGCACTCAACCAGTCTCTTGGCTTTCTCAAGAACCATATTGGCAACCTTGACGTGGTGCTCGGCGGGTTCGTCGAATGTTGACGAGATGACCTCGGCCTTGACGCTGCGGGCCATATCGGTAACCTCCTCGGGACGTTCGTCTATCAGGAGGACTATCATATAGACTTCGGGGTGATTGTCGGCTATTGCATTGGCGATGTCTTTGAGAAGCACGGTCTTACCGGTCTTGGGCTGCGCCACGATAAGTCCCCTCTGCCCTTTGCCGATGGGGGTGAACATATCTACCACCCTTATGGAGATGTTGTCGTTGTGGCCGTTGCCCGTGATATTGAACTTCTCATCGGGGAAAAGGGGAGTCAGGAAGTCGAACGGAACCCTGTCCCTGATGAATTCGGGGGTGCGGCCGTTGATGGTGTGAATCTTGACCAGAGGGAAATACTTGTCCCCTTCGCGAGGAGGACGGATATCTCCGAGAATCGTATCCCCCGGCTTCAGGGCATAGTTCTTAATCTGGGACTGGGACACGTAGATGTCGTCGGGCGAATTGAGGTAGTTGTAATCCGAGGAGCGAAGGAAACCGTAGCCGTCGGGCATTATCTCAAGCACGCCGATGGCCTGCACCGTCCCTTCGTATTCTATGCGGGGTGGACGCTGCTGCTGTTGCTGGGGGCGCTGCCCATTCTGGGGATTGGCTCCTTGTCCCTGGTTCTGGGGCTGCCCATTCTGGGGATTGCGCGCCGGGCGGTCTCCCTGTCGGTCATTTTGGCGGGCCTCCCTATCGGGGCGGGACTGTCTGTTGTCTCCCGTCTGNCATTTTGGCGGGCCTCCCTTTCGGGGCGGGGCTGTCTGTTGTCTCCCGTCTGATCCTGGGCCGGATTGGCTTCTGCGGATGCTTTTTCTGTGGCGGCCTCTTGGGAATTGCTTTCGGAGGCATCTGCCTTCACCTCTTCGGGAGCCGCTTTGGCTATGCGCTTGCGCTGCTTCTTGGCGGGCTGCCGGGCGGCATCCTCGGCTTTGGCGGCCTCTTGGGCTTTGGCGGTTGCGGCAGGCTCCGGTTGGTTTGCCGCCTCCTGCTGTGAAGCCGCGGGTTCGCTCTCCTTGCGTTTGCGTCCCCTTTTCTTGGGGGCAGCCGCATTGTTGGAATCTTCCGATTTGACTTCCGGCGAAGCCTCTGCGTTCTGGGCCTTCACGGGTGCGGCGTCACTCTTCTTATCCTCCTGCTCGGCTGCGCCCTTTGCCTTGCGGGTGCGCTTTTTGGCGGGAGCGGCACTTTTTTCCTGCTGTTCCATACGGCTTACCGCCTGCTGGTCGAGAATTTCATATACAAGGTCTTCCTTTGATAGCGCCTCGGGCTTTTTGACGGAAAGTTTCTTTGCGATGGATACAAGTTCTTCAAAAGACTTGTCGTTGAGTTCAATAATGTTGTACATAAATGGGTGTATCGCTGTCTGATACAGATAAAATTTGCAATTTGTTTGATTTTCACGGGAAGGGTAAGACGGCCCCTTCCGAAAACGACACCGCAAATATACAGCAAAAATATTTTAAGTGCAAATCCTGCCTTGGGCTGTAGATGCCCAAGGCAGATGACGCCTAAAACAAATCATCCAGAGTCACTTCTTTCTGAACTATTCCACTGTACATATTCTTCCTGACACCAAAGGTGGTAATGAATGTCAGATGTACGTTCTGTGTTTTGCGTAGCATATCCTGCAACAATGTGATACGATGTCTCAAGGTCATATCGTATGCCTTGTCTATCTCGTACACATCATTACAGCATTTGATTTCGCAGAGGTTGACAACACGGTCGGCACGGTCTTCCGATTATTGCTGCCATAGAAATGCCATTTTACATAAAAACCGCCACAAATATAACATTTGTTTCTATTTTGGCATTATTATTACCCATTAATTCTGCCAAAATTCAAGATTCTGTAATCGAGGCACAGAAATCCAATGCCGTGGAGCAGGCAAAAGGTTTTCAGAGCACTGCGGCCATGGATTGGGCCAGATCTGAGGCGGCCCTGGCTGCGGCTTCGGCGAAGTCGTCCCCTTTTGAAGCGAAGATTATCCCTCGCGACGAGTTCACGAGCAGTCCGCACTCGGCGCTCTGTCCGTATCTGGCAACATCCTCCACGGTTCCGCCCTGGGCGCCCACTCCCGGCACAAGCAGGAATCTCTCCCCGGCAAGTTCCCTGATTTCGGCAAGATACTCGGGACGGGTTGCACCTGCCACGAACATAAGGTTGTCCCGAGTGCCCCATTGGGAGGC
>JABUTP010000055.1:25563-32117 GCA_021443625.1 Bacteroidales bacterium
GACTTGTTGGAAGTAAGGGCCAGCACAATGGCGAACTTCCCTTCGTAGCCCAGGAACGGTTCGATGGAGTCGTATCCCATATAGGGGGCGAGCGTCACCGCGTCGCAGGGCATATTCTCAAAGAAGGCCTTGGCATAACGCTTGGCGGTGTTGCCGATATCGCCCCGTTTGGCATCTGCGATGACCATCACCTCGGGGTAGCGCTCCTTTATATATTTTACGGTCATATCCAGCTGCCGCCACCCTTCGGTGCCGTAACATTCGTAAAAGGCGACATTGGGTTTGTAGCAAACAGCGTAGGGCGCCGTTGCATCGACGATGGCACGGTTAAACTCAAAAAGGGGATTCTCCTTTTGCCTTACGCTCTCGGGGATAAGGTTCAAATCGGTGTCCAACCCAACGCAGAGGAAACTTTTCTTTGCGTAAATCTGCTCTACCAACTCCTTGTAAGTCATAGTATGTTGTCTGAAACTAAAAATATCTGTAAAACAAAATTATGGATTCGATGCCCTTGCGGAACTGGTCCAGCAGGTAACTCTCGTTGGGCGAGTGGATGCAGTCACGCTCCAGACCGAAGCCCATAAGCAGGGGGTCCGCCCCCAGAATCTGCTGCATTTCCGCAAGAATGGGGATGCTGCCGCCCCCGCGGCTCGGCACGGGCCGGATGCCATAGACCTCACCCATAGCCCTCTCGGCTGCCTGATATGCCTTGGACGAAATGGGAATCAGGAACCCGTCCCCGCCGTGATGTTCGAACACCTCCACCTTGACATAATCGGGCGCAATGCTGCGGATGTGGTCGATGAACAACTTTGAAATCTTTGAGGAGAGCTGGTTGGGAACCAGTCTCATCGAAACCTTGGCGTGGGCTTCGGTGGGGATTACCGTCTTGGCCCCCTCACCGGTGAATCCGCCCCAGATGCCGTTGACGTCGAGACTCGGACGGATGGTCTGCCGCTCCATAGTGGTATAACCCTTCTCCCCCTTCACTCCGCAGATTCCTATCGAGGACTTGTATTCCTCCAAATCGAAAGGAGCGCGGGAAAGCATCGCCCTGTCCTCGGCGGAGAGTTCCACCACGTCGTCGTAAAAGCCCTTCACCGTGATGCGGCCGTCTTTGTCAATGAGGGATGAAAGGATGTCGCAAAGCACGTTTATCGGATTTGCCACGGCCCCGCCGTAGTGTCCCGAATGCAAATCCTTGTCGGGTCCCTTGACCACGATTTCAAGGTATGAAAGGCCCCTCATACCGCAATTGATGGAGGGAACTTTCTCCGAAATCATAGTGGTGTCGGAAACCAGAATGATGTCGCACGCAAGCATCTCCCTGTGGTTTTCCACCCATTCTGCAAGGGACGGGGAACCGATTTCCTCCTCCCCTTCGAAGATGAACTTGAGATTGTGGCGCAACTCACCCCTTGAGGCAAGGTACTCGAATGCCTTTATGTGCATGAAGGTCTGACCCTTGTCGTCATTGGCCCCGCGTCCCCAGATGGCACCGTCGCGAACTTCCGGCTCGAACGGGTCACTTTTCCACAATTCTATGGGATCCACCGGCTGGACGTCGTAGTGGCCGTATATCAATATGGTGGGGAGAGACTTGTCTATCGTTTTGCTGCCGAACACCACAGGATGGCCTTTGGTGGGATAGACTTCGGCACTGTCGGCTCCGGCATTTACAAGCAGGGCGGCAAGAGTTTCGGCGCATCTCGGCATATCCGCCTTGTGAGCGGGGTCACTGCTGACCGAGGGGATGCGCATCACCGAGAACAGTTCCTCCAGGAACCTGGGCTCGTTATCTTGAATATACTTTTTCATCTGGAATGTATTTTTACAAAATTAGGGATTTTTTTAGTATTTTTGCACGCTTAATTCACCTTTAACGCCGAAATAATTATATAAAAGACTAATAATATGCAGATTAATGATGTAAGAACCGACGATCTCAATATCTCATTGAGCATCGTTGTTGACAAAGCAGACTGGGCTGAACCCAAAAAGAAGAAACTCAACAATTACCGCCGCAACGCCGAAATCCGCGGTTTCCGCAAAGGTATGGCGCCGATGTCCCTCATTGAAAAAATATACGGCGGACAGGCGATGGGCGAAGCTCTCAACGCCATCGTGTCCGAGCAGCTCGACAAATACATCACCGGCAACAACCTCGAAATCATCGGGGAGCCCCTCCCTTCGGAGAAGGAGATTGCCAACGACTGGGAAAACGGCGAGAGCCTGACTTTCGAATATGACCTCGGACTCCGTCCGGAGGTCAAGATTGGGGTAAGCGCCGAGGACAAGCTCGACTACTACACCATCGCCGTAAGCGACGAGTCCAAGGCCGAATACAAGAACGAACTCCTGCGCCAGCACGGCACTCTGGTTGACTCCGAGGCCATCGCCGAGGACGATTTCGTGACCGCCGACTTCGAGCAGGGCGAGACCAAGATAGAGGACACCTACATCGCGCTGCGCTCCATCACCGACGGACGCATCAAGAAAGGGTTCATCGGCCTTGCAGTGGGAGCCACCAAGGAGGTTGACATCGTAAAGGCATTCCCCAACGAAACCGACCGCGCCGCAATGCTCCACATGAGCAAGGAGGAACTTGAGGCCCTCGCACCCAAGTGGAAAGTAACCATCAAGTCCATCAGGACATTTGCAAACGCTCCCGAAACCCAGGAGACCTGGGATGCCATTTTCGGAGAGGGCAAGGTGAAGAGCGCCGAGGAGTTTGACAGTGCCGTTGCAGAGCGTCTCGCTACCCAATATGCTCAGGAGAGCGACTACAAGTTCTCCCAGGACATCAGGAAATATCTCATAGAGAAGGCCGCCATATCGCTTCCCGAAGCATTCCTCAAGAGATGGCTTTTCGCCGCCAACGAGGGCAAGTTCACAATGGAGGACATCGAGAAGGAATTCGACTCCTTCCTCGAGGATTTCCGCTGGGAAATGATCCGCACCGAGATTATGAAGGCCAACGACCTCAAGATTACCCGTGAGGCCATGGAAAACGAAGCCCGCAGCTTCGTCAGCTACCAGTATGCCATGTACGGCATCTCCTACCTCCCCGAGGAGCAGCTCAAGGAACTCGCCGACAAGGTTCTTGCCGACCAGCAGCAGGCCCGCCGCCTCTTCGAGAAGGTTGAGAACGATATGGTATGCAATTTCGCCCGCCAGAGTGTAACCCTCAACTCGAAGGAAGTCACCCTCGAGAAAATGCGCGAAATGACCAAATAATCCGTAATCCGACCACCCAATGTCAAACGAATTTGAAAAATATGCCATAAAGCATTGCGGCATAAGTTCGATGTCGCTGCACCAGTACAATTCGATAACATCGAGTTACATGAACCCGATGATTATTGAGGAGCGCCAGCTCAACGTGGCCCAGATGGACGTGTTCTCAAGGTTGATGATGGACCGCATCATTTTCCTGGGATGCCCCATCAACGACGAGGTGGCCAACATCATCCAGGCGCAGCTGCTCTTCCTTGACAGCAACGGCTACAACACCGACATATCACTCTACATAAACTCCCCCGGTGGCGAAGTTTATGCCGGACTCGGCATCTACGACACGATGCAGACCATCAGTTCCGACATCCACACAATCTGCACCGGACTGGCCGCCTCCATGGCCTCCGTCATCCTTGCCGCCGGCACCAAGGGGAAACGTTCCGCCCTGCCCCACTCGAGGATAATGATTCACCAGCCCCTCGGCGGCGCCCAGGGACAGGCTTCCGACATCGAGATTACCGCCAAGGAGATATTGAAGATAAAAGAGGAGCTTTACCAGATTCTGGCAGACCACAGCGGCAAGACCATCAGGCAGATCACGAAGGATGCCGACCGCGACTACTGGATGACAGCCCCCGAAGCCCTCGCCTATGGGATGATAGATGAAATCGTCTCGAAACATTCAAGCAAATAATGGCGAAAAAGAAAGGCATAGACAGTTGCGTGTTCTGCGGCAGGAGCCGCGACGAGGTTGACCTGCTGATTTCGGCGGAGAATGCCTCCATCTGCTCCGACTGCGCCCAGGTTGCATACGATGCGGCCCGCGAGATACTGCACCCCGAATTGTGTACCATCCAGACCGGCGGCAAGGTCAGCGGAGAATTCACCCTGCGCAAGCCCCGCGAGATGTACGACTTCATGTGCCAGTACGTCATTGGGCAGGATGAAGCCAAAAAGACTCTCGCCGTGGCGGTTTACAACCACTACAAGCGCATCAACAACCCCGACGACGACCTGCTCGAGAAGTCGAACATTCTGATGGTGGGGCCGACCGGCACCGGAAAGACCCTTTTGGCCCGCACAATTGCCAAGATGCTCAATGTTCCCTTTGCATTGGTCGATGCCACCGTGCTCACCGAAGCCGGCTACGTGGGGGAAGATGTGGAGAGCATCCTTACACGCCTTCTGCAGGACGCCGACTACGACGTGAAGAAAGCCGAGAAGGGTATTGTTTTCATAGACGAAATAGACAAGATAGCCCGCAAGAGCGACAACCCTTCCATCACCAGGGACGTGTCGGGTGAAGGCGTGCAGCAGGCCCTTCTCAAAATCATTGAGGGGAGCATCGTGAACGTTCCGCCGCAGGGCGGGCGCAAGCATCCCGAACAGCGAATGATTGCGGTGAACACCAACAACATCCTCTTTATCTGCGGAGGAGCTTTCGAGGGAATAGAACGCAACGTGGCCCAGCGTCTCAACACAAAGGTCATAGGTTATGACGCCCAGAAGAAGCGCGAGGGGATAAACCGGGACGATATGATGATGTATGTGGCGCCGCAGGATTTGCGCGCATACGGTCTGATCCCCGAAATCATCGGCAGGCTGCCGGTGATAGCCCACCTCAACGCCCTTGACCGCAATGCCCTGCGCTCCATCCTCACGGAGCCGAAGAACAGTCTCGTAAAACAGTACGTCACTCTTTTCAAACTCGACGGCATAAACCTCAAGATTACCGACGAGGTGCTCGATTTCATAGTTGACAAAGCCATTGAATTCAAACTCGGAGCCAGGGGACTTCGCACGATATGTGAGATAATAATGCTCGACGCGATGTACGAGGCGCCCACCAACAACGCCAAAACATTCACCGTCAATCTGGACTATGCCCGAAAGAAAGTCGAGAGCAGCAATCTTCTGACCCAGGCATAGCGCGACCCGTATGATAAAGGTATCCATCATAGTTCCGTTGTTCAACTCAGAGTCCCATCTGGAGGCCCTGGTGGCGAACATAGCACAACAGACGCTTCACGACATCGAGGTCGTTTTCGTGGATGACCACGGGGGGGACAACAGCATTGAGGTGGCCCGCGCGCTTACGGAAAAACTGGATACCCGCATCAAATTCACCTTCGTGGAAACGCCCAAGAATATGGGTCCCGGAGGAGCCAGGAACATAGGCATATCGTGTGCAGAAGGGCAGTACGTCGCATTCCTCGACAGCGACGACCTGCTCAACGCCACGTTCTGCGAAGACCTTTACAAGACAGCCGCCAAATGGGGCGCAGACCTGGCATTCTGCAACATCCAGCTCCGTCCCGACCGCATAGGGCGCAACCCCAAGGTTGAGAGCGGCGATTTCACGCCTGAGCGGCGCAACTGGTTCATGCTCCGCTACAAGTCGTACTTCACGACATTCATCTACCGCAAGGCGATGATAGACCGCTATGAAATCCGCTTCCCCAACACCCGGAGCTGCGAGGATTCCTGTTTTCTGGCCTCGGCCCTGATATGCGCACAGCGGGTGGCGCGGGTTGACAAACCCCTTTACATCTACCAGCAACGGCCCGACTCCATCTCCAAAAGTGTCAATCCGGACCGCTACAAGGACAGGCTGTCGTCGTTTGACGCCCTGGTTTCATTTGCCCGCAGTCAGGAACTGTACGGGCCCAACCGCACTCTCATAGAGTTCCTTTACGTAAAGAAAGCTCTCCTGCAGAGCGGGATGGAGTACATCTCCTTCCCGGGGAAGAAAGACCGTCCCCGTCTCAAGGAGATGCGTAACCACTGCGTCGGCAAAATAGGGGAATACCGCGGCAACCAATACTTCCGCCACAATATCCCCCTGAGATTTCTCGATTTCGTCCTTTTCGGAAAATAGTTACTGAGCGTACTCGACAATAAGGCGGACTATCAGATCGAGCAGTTTTTCCACCTTGTATTCCCCTACCGAAGCTTCGATATGGCTGTCTCCTACTCCGCTGTCGTTGGTAAGGAAGACGTATGTGGCGTTGGTGGCAAGGGCGAAACTGCGCAGCAGGTGTTCCGTGGATTTGTCAATGCCGCTGGCGGCAACGGGGATGATATGGATTCCCATCTCGGCATATTTTGCGATATGGTGCTGCAGGTCGGTGATGACCTCATCATTGTGATGCGGGGGGGCATCCAGGATGAGGAATGCAACCCTGCTCCTGGCTTCCGTGTTCCAGTCAAGATTCTGGAGGCCGCACTCCAATGCGCTGTGCACCGCCTCGGGATAGTCGCCTCCACCATTGGCCAGACCCTTCTCGCCGATGTATTTCACCGTTTCGTCAACCTTT
>JABUTP010000056.1 GCA_021443625.1 Bacteroidales bacterium
CGTTCGGAAAAACCAAACAAAGTTTGGCGTTTCGCTCACTTTTTCGTACCTTTAAGCCCTTAAATTACATAAGGGTTAGATTTACTCAAAAGATATGAAAAAAGCTTACAATTTCAACGCTGGGCCTTGCGTTCTGCCCAAGGCAGCAATTGATTCCGCCATTGAAGCCCTCAAGGATTTCAAAGGAACCGGAATGTCGGTAATAGAAGTTTCCCACCGCAGCAAGGAGTGGGATGCAGTGATGGACGAGTGCCGTTCTTTGTGGAAAGAACTGCTGAACATCCCCGACACCCACGAAGTCCTGTTCCTCGGAGGCGGAGCATCAATGCAGTTCCTGTATGTTCCGATGAACTTTTTGGAGAACAAAGGTGCATATCTCGAAACCGGCGTTTGGGCCAAGAAGGCTCTCAAGGAGGCCAAAGGTCTGGGCAACGCAGTGTGCGTGGCCTCGTCTGCAGACAAGGTTTACAACTACATCCCCAAGGGATTTGAAATACCCGCCGATGCGGACTATTTCCACATAACAACCAACAACACCATCTACGGAACCGAAATCCGCGAGGACCTCGACTCTCCCGTACCCCTCATTGCCGATATGTCTTCCGACATTATGAGCCGTCCGGTGGATGTCAGCAAATATGCCCTCATTTACGGCGGTGCGCAGAAGAATGTGGGTCCCGCCGGCGTCGCTTTCGCCATTGTCCGCAAGGACGCTCTCGGAAAAGTGAGCCGCTACATCCCCACGATGCTTGACTACCGCACCCACATCGACGGACTTTCGATGTTCAACACCCCTCCGGTATTCTCAATCTACGTCATGACCGAAACCCTCCGCTGGCTTAAAGGAATCGGCGGTGTCGAGGCCATCAACAAGATCAACGTCCAGAAGGCCCAGATGCTTTACGACGAGATTGACCGCAACTCCCTCTTCGTGGGAACCGCAGCCAAAGAAGACCGCTCCATAATGAACGTATGCTTCGTTCCCGCTCCCGGCAAGGAGAATCTCCAGGACGAATTCCTCGAGTTTGCCAAAGGCCGCGGAATGGTCGGCATCAAAGGCCACCGTTCGGTGGGAGGATTCAGGGCATCCATCTACAACGCCTGCCCCGTAGAGGCCGTGGAGGCCTTGATTGCCTGCATGCAGGACTTTGAAAAATTACACAAATAGGGAGCCGCAAAGAGGTTCCATCCAAAGAAATACCATTGAAATGAACGTTTTAGTCGCAACCGAAAAGCCTTTTGCAGCAGCTGCCGTAAACGGCATAAGAGAAATTGTCGAAGGGGCCGGACACACCCTCTCCCTTCTTGAGAAATATACCGAAAAAGAGCAGTTGCTCAAGGCCGTTGCAGATGCAGACGCGCTGATAGTCCGCTCCGACAAAGTGACCGCGGAAGTTGTCGCCGCAGCTCCCAATCTCAAAATTGTGGTTAGGGCCGGCGCCGGCTTCGACAACCTCGACCTCGAGGCCTGCTCCGCAGCCAGAATCGTGGCCATGAACACCCCCGGGCAGAATTCCAATGCCGTTGCCGAACTTGCCATCGCGATGATGATTTATATGAGCCGCGGTCAGTTCACCCCCGCCACCGGATGCGAAATCCAGGGCAAGAAGGTGGGAATCCAGGCCTTCGGCAATGTCGGACGTCTCGTAGGCAGGAAAGCCGAGGCGATGGGAATGTCGGTGATGGCCATCGACCCCTTCATCCCCGCCGAAAAGATCAAGGAAATGGGAGCCGAGCCCGCCGCTTCGCTCGAAGATTTGTATTCGAAATGCGATTTCGTGTCGGTACATATTCCCGCCACTCCCGAGACCATCGGTTCCATAGGTTATGACCTCGTGAGCAAAATGCCCAAGGGAGGCGTTCTGGTCAACACCGCGCGCAAGGAAGTCATTGACGAAGAAGGTCTGCTCAAAGCCCTCACAGAGAGGCCCGACCTCAAATACGTCACCGACATCGCTCCGGACCGCATTGCCGAGTTCCAGGAGAAATGCGCCCTCCGCTTCTTCGCCACTCCCAAGAAGATGGGCGCCCAGACAGCTGAGGCCAACATCAATGCCGGCCTTGCCGCCGCCCGACAGATTTGCGGTTTCTTTGCAGACGGTTGCACCAAGTTCCAACTCAACAAGTTCTAACAATGGTCAAGGTCAAACCTTTTGCGGCTCTCCGCCCTCCCAAATCAATGGTAAAGGAGGTTGCCTCCCGCCCCTATGACGTGCTTAACTCTGCAGAGGCCAAGGCGGAAGCTGGCGAGAAATCGCTGCTGCACATCATAAAGCCCGAAATCGACTTTGACCCCATAGCCGACGAACACGCACCCGAGGTCTATGACAAAGCCGTTGAGAATTTCGCCCTCTGGCAGAAGAACGGTTGGCTCGCAAGGGATTCCAAAGAAAACTACTATGTCTATGCCCAGACAATGGAGGGGCGCACCCAGTACGGGCTTGTAGTTTGCGCCAACGTGGAGGACTACCTCAAAGGCACCATAAAGAAACACGAACTTACCCGCAAGGACAAGGAGGAAGACCGGATGAAGCATGTGCGCGCCCAGAGCGCCAACCTCGAGCCGGTTTTCTTTGCATACAGGGACAACGACACCATCAACTCCATTGTTTCCAAGGTTACCGCCCTCCCCGCGGAGTATGATTTCGTGGCCGAAGACGGCTTCGGGCACCATTTCTGGGTGGTTGACAATCCGGCTGACATAGAAGCCATCACCGCCACCTTTGCCGGCATAGACGCATTTTACATCGCAGATGGTCACCATCGCACTGCCGCAGCCGCATTGGTCGGAGCAGAAAGGATGCGCAACAATCCGGGCCACAACGGAACCGAGGAGTACAACTGGTTCATGGCCGTAGTATTCCCCGAAAGCCATCTCCGCATCATCGACTACAACCGCGTGGTCAAGGATCTCGGAGGTCTCTCATCTCAGGAGTTCATCAATGCCCTGGGCAAGGACTTCGTGGTGGAATACAAAGGCGAAGGCCAGCCCTACCGTCCCTCAAATCTTCACAACTTCTCGATGTATCTCGACGGCGGATGGTATTCGCTCACCGCCCGCGAAGGGACTTTCAACGACAGTGACCCCGTGGGAGTGCTTGACGTGACCATCCTCTCCAATCTGGTACTCGACCGCATTTTGGGCATTAAGGACCTCCGCACCGACCGCCGCATCGATTTTGTAGGCGGCATCCGCGGCCTGGGCGAACTTTCCCGCAGGGTTGACAGCGGGGAGATGAAGGTCGCATTCGCCCTCTATCCTGTTTCGATGAAGCAGCTTATGGACATTGCCGACTCGGGCAACATAATGCCGCCCAAGACCACCTGGTTCGAGCCGAAGCTCCGCAGCGGCATCACCATCCACACATTCTGATATTTTTTATAATTCAAATACTGTTAAACCATGAGTAAAGAAAACAAAAACGGCAAAATCATCGCCATCATCACCATGATGTTCCTCTATGCGATGATTTCATTTGTAACCAACCTGGCAGCCCCTATCGGCAATGTCTGGAAGGCCCAGCCGGGTATCGACGGCAGCAACACCCTCGGAATGATGGGTAATATGATGAACTTCCTGGCGTACCTCTTTATGGGTATCCCCGCCGGCAAGATGCTCCTCAAGCGCGGTTATAAGAACACGGCGCTCATCGCCATTGTCGTAGGTTTCGTGGGCATAGGCGTTCAGTTCCTCAGCGGACAGCTGAATCTCGGCACCATCGGCAGCGTTCCCGCCGCATTCTTCGTGTATCTTCTCGGCGCATTCATTGCAGGTTTTTGCGTATGTATGCTCAATACCGTGGTCAACCCGATGCTCAACACCATCGGCGGAGGCGGAAACAAAGGCAACCAGCTCAATATGGTGGGCGGTTCCCTCAACTCTCTGGCCGGCACCATCACCCCTATGTTCGTGGGTGCCCTCATCGGTGAAGTAAGCAAGAATACCGCCCTTGCAGACGTAAACCCCGTGCTTTTCATCGCAATGGGCGTGTTTGCAGCGGCTTTCATCATCCTCTTCTTCATCCCCATCGCCAACCCCGACAACACTGACGCCAGCACCGTTTACGAGCATTCTCCCTGGAGTTTCCGTCATTTCGTGCTCGGTACCATAGCCATCTTCATCTATGTGGGTGTGGAAGTGGGTATCCCCGGAACCCTCAACTTCTTCCTCTCCGACAAGGTTAACGGAGCAGGTTCGATGTTCGAAAACGCTGCAGCCATCGCCGGTTTCGTAACCGGAACATACTGGTTCATGATGCTCATCGGCCGTCTCATCGGTTCCTCCATCAGCGGAAAGGTATCGAGCAAGGTATTGCTCACCGTGGTTTCGTGCGCCGGTATCGCCCTCATCCTCACCGCAATGTTCCTCCCGAAGGAAATCACCACCAAGATGCCCGTATTCACAGGTTCATCTTTCGGCATCATTGACGTACCCCTCTTCGCGATGCTTTTCGTACTCTGCGGTCTCTGCACCTCAGTAATGTGGACCAGCATCTTCAACCTTGCCGTTGAAGGTCTCGGCAAATACACTGCCCTTGCTTCCGGAATCTTCATGATGATGGTTGTAGGTGGTGGTGTGCTCCCCCTCATCCAGAACTTCATCGCAGACAAGGCCGGCTATATGGTTTCGTACATTGTTCCCGTCCTCGGTCTCTCATACCTGTTGTTCTATGCCCTTGCAGGCCACAAGAACGTCAACAAAGACATCCCTGTAGAATAAACACACAATTATATGGTTGAAGCAATGAAAAATTATGTGGTCGGAGTCGATATCGGAGGTCAGACCACCAAAATAGGCATAGTGGACCGCAGCGGTGCCATTGTAGCCCAGACAGTAATCACTTCCAAGTACAATGCCGACGAAGGTGAAAAATTCATGGATTCGGTGTGCGAAGCCATCTGCGACCTTGCAAAGGGCGTTGGATTCGACCAGATTCACGGTGTGGGCATCGGTGCTCCCAACGGAAATTACTACACCGGAAGCATCGCCTTTGCCCCCAACCTCCCCTGGGCCAAGAACCAGTCGGTCCCTTTGAAGGCATATATGGAGGATAAACTCGGCATTCCCGTGACGCTGACCAACGATGCAAATGCGGCTGCAGTGGGAGAAATGACCTACGGTGCCGCCCGCGGAATGAAGAACTTCATTATGATTACTCTGGGAACGGGTGTAGGCAGCGGCATTATCGTAAACGGTGAATTGGTATATGGACACGATGGTTTTGCCGGCGAACTCGGACATACCATCGCAGTGCGCCACAACGGTCGCCAGTGCGGTTGCGGCCGCAACGGCTGTCTTGAAGCTTATGCTTCGGCCATCGGCGTAGCCCGTACCGCCCGAGAATGGCTCGGCAGCGGCAAATACGAAGACAGTCTGTTGTCAGACATAGAGGAAATCACCTCTAAGGACGTTTACGAGGCCGCAGTCAAGGGTGACAAACTCGCCATTGACGTATTCAACTTCACAGGCACTCTCCTGGGACGCCAGTTTGCCGATTTCGTGGCATTCAGCGCTCCCGAAGCGATAGTGGTCTTCGGAGGTCTGGCCCGCGCCGGCGAATTCATCTTCAAGCCCATAAAGGAGTCAATGGAAGCCAACCTGCTTACCATCTGGAAGGACAAGGTTGCTGTTATTCCGTCTGCCCTTAAAGAGTCGGATGCGGCCATCCTCGGTGCCAGCGCCCTTGCCTGGTAACATATATCGAATCATATTTTCAAACACGTTATAAAATCAAAAAAATGAAAAAAGCATTTATTGCACTGACTGCAATTCTCGCTCTTGCCGCTTGCGGTGAGAAAAACTGCGAGGTAGAGGGAACCATCACCCCTACCGACATGACTCAGGACGCCGTAATTCTCGTTACCGGCGGCGGTGAAACTGTGGACACCCTCCAGATCGTTGACGGCAAATTCTCTTACACCTGCCCCGCAGACGTAACCGTTGCCAAGACCGTAAGACTCGTGACTCCCGACAAGAGGCGCAACCCTTATCAGGCTCTGTTCATTGCCGAAGCCGGCAAAATCGCTATCAATCTTGACTCTGCGCAGGTTGTAGGTGGCAAACTCAACGCCGCCCTCACCGACTACAAAGCTGCCGAAGAAGGCGCTTACAGCGAGTACATGGCCAAGTATAAGGAACTTTCCGCAGCTCTGCCCGAAAGAGGCACCGAAGAATGGAAAGCTGCCAGGGAGAAAATGAATGAGGAACTTACCCCTTACATCGACGCCGCCAAAGCCAAAGTCAGCGAACTTTCTGCTGCCGCTTTCGCTGCCAACAAGGACAACGCCGTAGGTCTCCAGATTCTCTACAACAAACTCTATGACTTCGAATCAGCCGCCGAGTTTGACGAATTCACCGCCGAGGCTGCCGACTTCATCAAGCAGGACAAACGAGTTGCCAAATTCCGCGAGACCCTCGTGGCAAGGGACAACACCGCCGAAGGCAAGCCTTTCGTTGACTTCAAGGGTCAGAATGCAGCCGGAGAAGAAGTTGCACTTTCCGACTATGTAGGCAAAGGCAATATCGTTCTCGTTGACTTCTGGGCATCGTGGTGCGGCCCCTGCCGTGGCGAAATCCCCGGCCTCATCGAGGTCAGCAAGCAGTTTGCAGGCAAGAACTTCCAGGTTGTAGGTGTTGCCGTCTGGGACAAGAAAGAGGACACCGACAGGGCTATCGCCGAACTCGGAATCCCTTACACCCAGATTTATGTAGGTGACGACAAGACTCCTACCGACCTCTATGGCATCAACGGCATCCCTCAGATTATGCTCTTCGGAGCTGACGGCACCATCCTCAAGAGAGAACTCCGCGGAGCCGCCATCCCCGCAGCCATCGAAGAAGCTCTGAACAACTAATACCTTCCCATACAACACAACAAAGGCTGACCCGCAACGGTCAGCCTTTTTGTTTTCCAATTATCAGTAAATCATTGTATCATTCCCCGGCCTTGAACTTGTAGCGGTAACGGAAGCGGCCGTCGGGGGCACTGTCACCGTCTCTCATGCAGGTTTGGATGTCCCCGCCCGAGGCAGCATTGTCAACCCACTTGAAATCCACGCTGAAAGACTTTGCATCCGTAATGCCAAGGTCTTTGAGAGGAATGGCGATTTCGATTCTGTTCTTTGCCACCTTGTA
>JABUTP010000057.1 GCA_021443625.1 Bacteroidales bacterium
AACTCTTCGTCTTTTACAATATCTTCTATGTCTTCGCTCATACCTTGTGCTGTTTAACCTGATTTTATTAACCCTGCAGTCCGCTGCAGACAGATTCCTAATCCTGGATGTATCCGAACCTGCGCAGCATCCGGCGGTCTTCCCTCCACATGGGTTCCACCTTGACGAACAGTGTCAGATAGACCTTCTTCTCAAAAAACTTCTCCATATCCAGACGGGCCGCTGTGGCTGTCTTCTTGAGGGCCGCCCCGCGGTTGCCGATGATGATGCCCTTCTGGGAATCCCTCATCACGTTGATCACGCCGCTGATTTCGTAGCGCTCCTCCCCTTCCTTGAACTGCTCTATGACGACTTCTGTGCAGTAGGGAATCTCCTTGGTGTAGTTTTCAAGAATCTTCTCCCTTATGATTTCAGAAGCGAAAAAGCGCATGCTCTTGTCGGTGAACTGCTCCTTGTCGAACCACGGGGGGCTCTCGGGAAGCAGCTCCCTTACCCTCTCGAATATGGCATCGACATTGAACTTCTCAAGGGCCGATGCAGCGAATATCTCCGCCTTGGGAACAACTTGGTGCCACTTTTCGGCCAACTCCCGCACCTGCTCCTGCTGTCCTTTGTCTATCTTGTTTATCACTATTATCACCGGACATTCGAGGGCGCTCAGCCTGCTCACATACTCCTGGTTCTTGTCTATTTTCTCGACGACGTCCGTGACGTAGATTATGACGTCCGCATCGCCGATGGCCGAATCCACAAAGTCCATCATACTCTGCTGGAGACGGTAGCTCGGTTTGAGGATTCCGGGGGTGTCGGAATAGACAATCTGCCAGTCCTCACCGCTCACTATCCCCATTATGCGGTGGCGGGTGGTCTGCGCCTTGGAGGTCACGATGGAGAGTTTCTCCCCCACAAGAGCGTTCATCAAGGTTGACTTGCCCACATTCGGATTCCCGATGATGTTGACAAATCCCGATTTATGCTTGGACACTTCTGCCATAGAATGTTTCCGTCAAAATGTGTCTAACACCCCGAACCCATCATAAGGAAACTCACTTCCTGCTCGGTAAGGAAACGCCACTGCCCCCGCTTGAGGTTCTTTTTGGTGAGACCGGCGAAATATACGCGGTCAAGTTTCTTCACTTTGTATCCCAGATGCTCGAAAATGCGGCGCACAATGCGGTTGCGGCCGGAATGGATCTCGATTCCCACCTGGGTGTTGTCCTCATTGACATAGGAGAGGGCGTCGGCGTGTATTTCGCCGTCCTCGAGCCGCAGCCCCGAAAGGATTGCCTCGAAATCGTTCCCCTTGAGGTTCTTGTCCAGCGAAACGTGGTATATCTTCTTTATCTCATACGAAGGGTGCATCAGTTTCTCCGCCATGTGTCCGTCGTTTGTAAAGAGCAGCACACCGGTTGTGGATTTGTCAAGACGCCCCACGGGAAACACCCTCTGGGCGCATTTCTCCTTGGAGATAAGTTCCATCACGGTCTTGTCGGCGTGGGGGTCGCTCACCGTGGTGACATACCCCTTGGGTTTGTTCATCACGATATACACCTTCTGCTCCCCTTTAAGACGCTCCCCGTTGAATCTAACGTCATCCGCAGGAGTGACCTTGACACCGAGTTCGGTGACAACTTCGCCGTTGACGGTCACAAGACCGGCCGCGATGTATGTATCGGCCTCACGCCTCGAACATACTCCCGAATTGGAGATGTATTTGTTGAGACGTACGGCGTTCTTGTCGGTATTGAGGAATTTTTCGGGGCTTACGTTGGGGTCGGCCTCCCTGAAACTGTTGTTGGCACCCCTGCCGCGGGTTGCGGGACGGCGCTGTCCGCGGCCACCCTCACCGGCAGGCCTTTGCCTGTTGGAACCGTATGCGGAACCTCCGCTGCGGCCATATTGTGTATCCTTGCCCCTGTAGCCCGGGCGGGACGGTCTGCCACTGCCGTAAGGGGCGCGGCCTTCGTTTTCGTGTCTTTCGTAACGCCCCCCCGTTCCCCTCTTTGAGAACGTCTCGTTGTCGGAAAATCTGTCACCGGAAGACCTCCTGCGGGTGGTATGGTCAAATCTTCCCCTCTCTTCGCCTCCTTTTGCGCCATAGCGGGGACCCGGCTTGCGGAAGTCCGACGAACGGTTGGAAGAATTGGAACGGTTGTGGTCATATCCACTGTTGCGGGCACCTGCCCTGCGGGGCCTTGCCTCCGATGACCTTTCGTAGCGGTCCGGCGCATCACTGCGATCTTTGTAATTACCTTTCATATTGTTGTTTGATTGTGAAATATTCTCTGTACGGCTGCCGGCTATCTGGTTTCAGTCAATTTCAATTTGCCTATTATCAAGCCATAGACCATAATCACGATGAAGGCGATGGTGGGTATCCAGTAGGCGGTGGCAATGCTTCCCACCTGGTCCGAAACTATACCCTGAATCTGAGTCAGGACAGCCGCACCGGCTATGGCCATAACCATGCCCGAACCACCCAGTTTGATGTCGTCTCCCAGACCGCGGGTACCAAGTCCGTAGATGGTGGGGAACATAAGCGACATACAGCCCGAGATGAGCATCAGACAATATACACCGACAGCCCCGTGGCCGTAGATGGTTCCGAGACAGCAGACAATTGCAACCGCGGAAATGGTGGCCAGCAGTTTCTGGGGTTTGAAGTATTTCATAAGGAACGTGCAGACAAAGCGCATCAGCACGAACAGGACGAGCGAAATGATGTAGTAGGTAGCACCTGCCTGCTCGGCTGTACGGGGCAGCAGGGCATCGAGACCTATCGCCTCCACAAAGTTGTAGAAGGCGGCTCCGACCGGCTCAATATTGCGCAGGGCCTCCACAATCTGTGCGGAGGAGGCATTCTGACCGAGCGATGCTATGATGCCGTCAAAGTCGAGGGCGTGCATCGCGTAACGGATGACGTATGACCACACGGCAATCTGGGCGCCGACATAGAAGAACTGGGCAATCACGCCCAGCACGTAGTTTTTGTTGTGGACAAGGCGTTTGAATGACCCCTTGATGTCCATTTCGCCCCCCTCCTTGAGGTTGGGCATCTTGGTGAAGAATATGGCCAGCAGTATCACCAGCATCACACATCCCAACACCACGTATGCCGAAGTCACGGCGCTGAGTTCGCCCGCCTGAATTGCGCCGAGTTCGGCTTCGGAGAGCGCCTGGCGGTCGGCGGCCGACATTGTATTGAGCTGGGAAAGGATGAACACTTGCGATATGACCACGCCGGCTATGGAACCGAACGGATTGAACGACTGAGCGAAATTGAGTCGCTGGGTGGCTGTCTCCTCGGGGCCTATGGCACATACGAAAGAGTTTGTGGAAGTTTCCAGAATGGAAAGACCCGCAAACAGCACAAATATGGCAAGTAGGTAGAAATAGAATCCCACGTCGATGTTTGCCATTGAGATTTTCATTGCGGGATAGAAAAGAATCGCCCCCGTGGAATAGACCAAAAGGCCCAGCATTACGCCCGACTTGTAGGAGAATTTCTTGATGAACAATGCTCCCGGCACCGCAAAGCAGCCGTAGCCCAGCAGATAGCAGACCACCTGAATCCACGCCGTCTTGGAGTCGGAAATGCTCATTATGCGCTTGAAGGCGGCAAGCATCGTGTCGGTAAGGTTGTTGGGCACCGCCCAGGCAAAGAACAAAATCGTCAGCAGGGCGAAAGGCCAGACGATGCCTTTGGGGATTATTCTCGGTTTTTCCGTAGTCATATCTTTCATAATCGGGTTAATTTAGCAAAGTTAAGGGATAGTTTTTAAAGAAACAATCTTTATGCGCAGTTTTGGATTTGAGCAGCATAGAAGTTAGAAGCTGTTTAAAAATCAATTGCAATTTAAACAACTTCTGAAATGTGGCCACAAGGAAAATGAAGCAGCTGTAGGGCTATCTTCTTGACAATTTGTCCAGAAACGCCCCTAACCTGTCGCGGTAAGAGAGCAGATATTGCGGATTTTTGGAATAAGTCATCTCGTCTTTGTATATGAGAGAGGGTATTTCCAGCAGTTTCCTCGCCTCAGCCGCCAGGATCGGATCGGATGCCGCCAACGCATCGGCCGCCTTCTGCAGCATCACGAAATACTCGTAGTCTTCAATGCCGTCGCGCAGCAGTTCAAGGCGGATTGAGGGGACCGGCTCGCGCAGGTATTCGGTTTCCTTGTCCGTAAGGTCGGGATTGTTGGGATATATAAGCACCCCGTCGCCGTAGCCCGAGTTCCAGCCGTTGAAAAGGCAGTAGGTAAAGTCGGTCAGGGGATTGCCCCGCTCATCACGATGCTTGTTCTCGGGAGTCGGCACGTTGAATGTCCAGTCGTTGACGTGCCACAACAGCACCCCGTGGAGATTCTTCGCCCATGAACCCCACAGCCATACGCGGAAGTTTATCGCCTCGGCATCAATCATTTCGCAGATATACGGAGCGCGCGGTTCGCAGCAGATATATGACCACGGCTCACGTCCGTCCCCATTCATTTCATCGATTTTATCCTGATCGGTGTAATTCCATTTCATGCAGGCAATATCGTTGGCGTCATTGTACTCCTTTGCAAAGAGATGCTCCGTAAGGAAGGTCTTAATCCGGGGCGCGTGACGCTTTATCATCTCGTGGTATTTCACAACGAAAGGATATTGCAGAACCCACGGCTCGTCAAACCAGTATATTATCTCCCTGCCCAGCAGACCGGTGCGTTCCAACCCTTGCTGGACTTCCCCCAGATAGCCGTGCATCAGATGTTCATATTCGGAAGTTCCGAACTGGAAGCCCGCGATGGAGCCTTCGACCTGGTATTTTGCACTTCCCTGCCCGATGCCCTTGAGAATAAGGTTATAATTTGTGAAACCGTACTTGTCGAACATCGCATTCACCCTTGCGGCAAATGCGTCAATGTCGAATTCTATTTTTATGTCATCCACGTTTACATTGAAATCACCCCTGCCGCAGAGTGCGTCCTGCTCCGTCTGGCCGCACCACAGGCGGACGTTGTCATACCACGCCACGCCGGTTCTCGCCCCATTGGGAAGCCCGTCATAAGGAGAGAGATGGATGTAGAGTTGTGTCGCACCCTGCGGAAAAGGGGGAAGCGGAGTCCTGGTGTGGCTCCAACAGCCCGCTTGCGCATTGTCATCGCGCAGCACCACCATCTGGTCTTCAAATGCCGTCCACTCCAGTTCCCGGCCGTCCTCATCCAAAAATTGGAATACGACCGCCGCCCCATTGCCCGGCAGAGGGGACATAAAATCGAGTTCAAGGACATATTTCTGCCGCCAGTCAACCATTATGGGTTCGACCGTCGTGGCAGAAAATGCCTCCCAGAGCATCATATCCTCCGCCCGCATCGAGTAGCCGCTGTCGCCCGTCCTGACCTCGCTGTCATACAGGCCTCCGGCCCACTCCACACCGGAAATTGTCTCGTGAAGCGAAGCGTCAACGGCATACCGCGGCGTGATGCGGTAGCTGTCGAAGAATGTATGAACTTTGGCTGCCAGCGAATCGCGATGCTGCTCGGGCACATTGTCGTAACGGCATATCGCATCGAGCGAGACGCCCACGTCGGAGCGCATCGAAGGAACTCTGGGCAGAGTAAAGTTCCACACGGTGAGATTCAAGGGGATCTTGTGGCCCCGGCCGTCGTCATTCATCCGCAACTCAGACTTGTATTGCCCCGCGGCAGCATTGGGCGGCGTGGTCACGGTTATCCAGAAGGCATAGTTGGTATCGGGGGCAAGTGTCATCAGGCCTTCCGCCTCGGGCAGCGGGTCGGGCCACATTCCGTCATAGGAATATTCATTTGCCGCGCGCCACACTTTCACGTAATCGACCCGCCTTATTACCACGTTTCCGTTGGCGCCAATCACCCCGCCGGAAGCCCTGAGGTCATCTACCGAGAGTTCGAAGTTCTCTATTCTGACTTTGGGACGCACCACCAGTATGAATGACTCCGACTCCCTTCGGGCACTCTTGAGTTCTATCTTCTTGGCCCTGCGCGTCGGAAGAGGAGTGTCTTCCATCATCTTGTATGCCCCCTCTGCCCACCACGCGGTATATCTGTCATTCGAAACCAAGGTGTATCCATATCCCCCGTAATCTTTCAGATAAGGGTCGATGCGGCCGTGGGGACGCTGAATCTGCGCAGCTTCGCCCGACAGGGCGGCGAAAACGAGCGCAAAGGCCAGAAGAAATCGTTTCATATTGAGCGAAGGTGGTTTGGTCCGGCTAAGTTATCACATTATTCGCAAGTCACAAAGCAATCAACTTTCAAAAATCATTTGCATTTTGCCCGCGGGATAGTATCTTTGACGTCCATTAGATGTTATTTGAAGACAATTACAAACAAATGAAAAAAGTTATCCTTTCGGCAGCCTCCCTCATTATGGCTGCAATGGTGGCCGTTTCCTGCGGAATGCTGTCCGGCAACGGCGGTCTCACCTCAACCAATCAGGCCAGCACCAACGGCACAACCGCCGGCAAAGCCATCAAATCGCTCCTTGCAAGTTATCTTACCGACGGCAAGATTGACA
This sequence comes from Bacteroidales bacterium, assembly GCA_021443625.1. Lineage (GTDB taxonomy): Bacteria > Bacteroidota > Bacteroidia > Bacteroidales > UBA932 > Equibacterium. The sequence continues at coordinate 6,538 of JABUTP010000057.1, forward strand.
CGGGCAACGCCAGCAACCTTATCCAGCTCGCTTCGCTGGCCTCAAGCCTCCAGAGCCTCAAAGGAACCACTGAGAAGTCTGCAGATTACAGCAACTTCCTCACCGGACTCATCTCCGGTTCCAAGGAAACCGTGAACAAGAGCAACGGTGCAAGCGTAATGAACGCCCTCTCATCCATAGCCAACGGCGGAATGGACCTTTCGTCCATATTCGGACTGGCTTCAAAAGCCGCTGCAAGCCAAGCTGCCTCATCCACCGCACAATCGGCAGAAGTGGGAGCCATGGCAAATTCGGTTTCTGCTATTCTGGGAATGCTCAAATAGAGATTTTACCTGATTTCCGAAAATTGGGTCGTCTTTTTTCAAGGCGGCTCATTTTTTTGTTTATTTTTGCCGACCATTTTTAGAAGCTGTGTAAACT
>JABUTP010000058.1:0-3783 GCA_021443625.1 Bacteroidales bacterium
GATCTCGAGCGAAGCGAGAAATCCCGTGAGGGGGATCTCGAGCGAAGCGAGAAATCCCGGTGAGGGGGGAGAAAAGTCACCCCGGTGGGGGGATTTGACTCACCCGCAGGGGGAACTCTGTTCCCACGAGCGGGGGATCTCGAGCGAAGCGACGAAATCCCCCTCCCCCCACTCACTCAAACGCACATTCCCCCACGGATACCTCTTTATCAGTTATAATTCCCACGGAATATTCCCCGGCCGACGGAAGTTCGAAACTTAGAGCAATCGGCATAGGCTCATCGCTGTCAAGGCAAAATTCCCGGCTGGCCAAGATTTCGCCGGAGAGACTGTTCATCGCAACCAATCTGCCCACTCCATTCACTCTTGCCGAGAAGGTATGCCGGCCGGATTGCATCCAGAGCCCTTGGGTAACTGATCCCGACTTAACCGTACAGCGACCGTCCGTTGCCTTGACTTCTTCCGAAACCGTCCAATAGGAAACCCCGTCAACAAAGGCGGGATTTTTCAAGACCGCACTCGAATGCAGACCGCAGTCAGTTATGAAATCGGTCGGTTTCACACAGAGGATGTCACACTTGCTCCTGTACTCATTGTTCAGGATTCGGAAATGCTTCACCGGTGAATAGTCATCCTCTTCCCCGTTTGTGAAAGTCTTCCCGTCGAACGGATTGTCACACCAGGTTCCCACGGAGTGTCCCCCCATAAGCACGCAGTCATAGACACTGACGTTGTCAATTTCCTGCTTTGTCAGGTCCGGATTGGTAGAACCCCAGGGAATCAAGGCGACGGCCTTGCCGGCATTCTCACCGGAATTGATGTAGCTGTGCTCAAGGGTGATGTTTCTTATGGAATGGTCCGCCTCATCGTGGTCAAGGCGCCAGGCGGAAACCTTTCCGCGCGGATCGCGGTAGCTCGTGCAGAGAACCAGTCCGTCATCGTTCGAATCGAAAAACCCCCTTGAAACCTTGATGTCGTGCGACCCCTGCGAAAAGCTGAAGCCGTCACCGCTCACACAACGGACCTCATACAGCTTGACATTTCCGATGAACATCTTCTCATCGGAAGCGAGACTCATATGGTAGTTGTTAGTACGGATAATGTCTATGTCGGTGAATTCAATCCAACCCGACTCACAGATGGTCAGCGGACAGATGTGAATCCGGTCGCTGCAGGTGGCGGCATAGTGGGACCAGTCCGGATTGAGCGAACTCGGGTCGGCCATCCGGAGCTTGCCGGGGCCGGTTATTTTAAGATGGTCCACCCGATTTGCCTGCAGAAGCGGCTTGTTGATGAACAGGCAATGTGTCCAGGGGCAGTCGGGAATGACAAAATCGTGATTGAACACAGGAAGATAGTCATAGTCCCTGAGGTCGTATGACTGCCAGAGAACTGCGCCGGCATCAATATGAAAATCGATATTGCTGCGGAGAGTCAGATGAGTGGCAACATACCTGCGACCGACGGGGCCGTCCTCTCCCGGAAGCACAACCCTCCCGCCTCCGGCTTTGGCACAGACATCTATCGCCTTCTGGATGGCCTTTGTGTCATCGGTGAAGCCGTCCCCCTTGGCCCCAAAATCAAGCACATTGAATTCCTTTTCCGGAAGGTCAAAGTGATAAGGGTTTTCCGTAAAATCTCTCCAATTCTGTATGTAGAACTCCGTGTCAAGGAGTTTTACACTCCCGTCTTCACCATTCAGCGCCGCCAGGAATCTTGTGCTGAGATGCGTCATTCTGCCGTCAAGACGGCTGTCAGGCATCTCAATGGTGAAAGATTCAGAAACAGGAATGCTGGCAAGAATTTTCAATGATTTGACATCATCCCCTTTTTGGTGGAACGGACATTCATAGACGGTAATGCTTGAATACAATGATGCATCCCGGGAGGAAACCTTTCCCTTGATTGTCACCGTCCTGCCGTCGGAGGTACAGGATTCCACCGTTCCGGCATAATCGACGAGAGGGTCTTCCCTCTCAAAGCGGATCTGGTCAATGACCCATTTCCCCCTGCGCTTGTCCAACGGAGTCAAAGAAAATTTCTGCAACCTTCCGGCGGCTTCGGGGCAGTCGGATATGTTGAAATAGTACGCCTTCATTCCACTGCGGGGTTCTATTTCGAATTCCTTGCTTCCGGAAGCCTTGTCCGAAGTCCAATCAAGACGGACTCTTGACACACCTGATTTGTTGGCCATTACCACAAAGATTGTGTTGCGCTCATCGTAAAGATTAAAAACACTGTTTCCCAATTCGGGAGCATATATGAAGTTGCGGCTTGCCGTGAGTTCGGGACTGACCAATGCCGAACTGCGGCGGAACTTATAATGCAGAACATCTTTTTTCCAGGAGATTTTACCGTTATCCGACGAGAAGCCGTAATCCGAACCCTTTATCATAAAGGCGAAGTCCATAGGCTTTCCGAAGCGGAGGCCGTCAAGCAGGAAACTTGCGGATGAATCCCAAACCTCATCAGTGTCACACATCATCCCTATCTCTATCCTGTCAACCTTGCCGAGTACCTTCTGACCGGTAAAGTCAAAGATTGCGGTTTGCCACAGCGTCGGGATAATCTGGGCAATACCATCGCAATATCTTTCGCCGCTGTAAAGGCGCATTCTGAGATACTGATCGGTCACCGGGCCGGTCTGTGCCAATACGGCAATCTCGCCTACCGGGTTTCCCCTCAAATCAATCGGAGTGTCGAATGTCTTGGTCATACATCTCCACAGGTTTGCCTTCAACCCTTTTTCCGGCAGGATTTCGGCAGCATAGGTCCCTTCGTGGGAAGATGCCCAATAGTCCCCGGCCTTCCCCTGACGCAATTCCACCCCTTGACCTGCCCGGAACCCGTCCAAAGAGGAATCTTCAAACCCCGCTATCAGTACGGGATCGGCAAGGGAAATGCGGTTGCTGTACTCGACCGCCATCGGCTGTGCAGAGGCACAAATGCCCGAAATTTTCAAAACTGCTGATACGGCGACAAGGGCCGAAACGTAAATTTTTCCTATCATAACAAAGCCAAATTTACGAAAAATCCGAGCAGTTGGAACTGCATTTTAACCCAGTCTGTTTTATTCTGCAATTGACTACTTTTTCCCTATCTTTGCTCTCTGGAAAAACCTTTTGACATGAAATCTATCCTTTTGCTTTTTTGCTCCTTTCTGCTTTGTACCAACTGCATTTCGGGCAACACCGAAAGTGACCAGTCGTCTGATTGCGGAATGAAGGAATGGAAGGCGGGAATGGAAATCTCCCGGGAAACCATTGCCGTGAAGGGAGGCGCAGCCGCCTTCTTTTCCAGCAATATGATAGATTCGCTCACTTTCAGGAGAATATACGGGTTGTCGTTCAAAAAGGATTGTACCATAGAACTTGGTGACCTAAGGTACCTGCATCTGCTGCATACCGACTTGACCGGGCGAATCCTCACGGGAGAAATGGTGTGCAACAAAGCCATAGCCGAAGACCTGCTCGACATCTTCCTCTATCTGTTCAAGGAAGGTTATCCGATAGAGCGGATTCAGCTTGTGGATGACTTTGAGGCGGACGACGAACTCTCCATGGAAGCCGACAATTCATCGAGTTTCAACTACCGCCCCGTACCTCTCGCCTCGGGCGGGGTCAGGATTTCAAAGCACGGCTACGGAATGGCCGTGGACATCAATCCCCTATACAATCCGTACGTCAAGGGCGGCACCGTACTGCCCGTCACTGCCACCGGATACACCGACCGCTCCAAAAATTACCCCTACAAGATAGAGGAGGGGGACATTTGCGTAAAGGC
>JABUTP010000058.1:3795-6283 GCA_021443625.1 Bacteroidales bacterium
TTCGAGTGGGGCGGGGCGTGGGAAACGCTTAAGGACTACCAGCACTTTGAAAAAGATTTCTAACGGTCAAGTTGTTTGTTTTTCATCCAAATAGCCGTACCTTCGCGGCGTGACGGAAGAACCGCCCTGATAAATGTAAAATTATTGAAAATCAGAATATGAAGAATTTTGTAAAGGAAGTTGAATGGAGGGGTATGATTCACGACATCATGCCCGGAACGGAAGAATTGCTGGAAAAGGAAATGGTATCGGCATACGTGGGCATCGACCCTACCGCCGACTCTCTGCATATAGGTCACCTTGTGGGAGTTATGCTGCTCAGGCACCTGCAGCGCTGCGGACACCGCCCCATCGCGCTGGTAGGCGGCGCCACCGGTATGATAGGCGACCCTTCAATGAAGTCGAAAGAGAGGAACCTGCTGGACGAAGCGACCCTGCAGCACAATCTCGAATGCATCAAGAAGCAGCTCAGCCGCTTCCTTGACTTTGACAGCGACGCCCCCAATGCCGCCAAACTGGTCAACAACTACGACTGGATGAAGAATTTCTCCTTCCTGGAGTTTATCCGCGACGTGGGAAAGCACATCACCGTGAACTATATGATGAGCAAAGACTCCGTTAAGAAGCGTCTCAGCGGAGAGGAACGCGAGGGTATGTCTTTCACCGAATTTTCATACCAGTTGGTGCAGGGCTACGACTTTTTCTATCTGTATCAGCACGAGGGTTGCCGTCTCCAGATGGGCGGCAGCGACCAGTGGGGCAACATCACCACCGGCACCGAACTTATCCGTCGCAAACTCGGCGGAGAGGCGTTTGCCCTGACCTGCCCCCTCATCACCAAGTCTGACGGCGGCAAGTTCGGAAAGACCGAAAAGGGTAACATCTGGCTCGATGCCCGCTACACTTCGCCCTACACCTTCTACCAGTTCTGGCTGAACGTGGCCGATGCCGACGCCGAGAAGTACATCAAGATTTTCACAATGCTCTCCAAGGAGGAGATTGACGCGCTGATTGCCGAGCAGGCCGAAGCCCCCCACCTCCGTCCCCTCCAGAAGGCCCTCGCCCGCGAAATCACCATTATGGTGCACGGCGAAGAAGAGTACAACAAAGCCGTGGAGGCCTCCGGAGTGCTGTTCGGCAAAGACACCGCCGACATCCTCCGCAAGCTCGACGAGCAGACTTTCCTTTCGGTTTTTGACGGAGTCCCCCAATATACTCTGAGCAAAGATGCCCTGCCCAGACAGGTGGTGGATCTGCTTGCCGTCGATACCGACATCTTCCCTTCCAAGGCGGAATGCCGCAAGATGGTGCAGGGTGGCGGATGCTCCGTCAACAAGGAGAAGGTTGCCGACGCTGCAGCCGAACTTTCGGCGGATATGCTTCTGAACGGCAAATATCTGCTGATTCAGAAAGGGAAGAAGAACTATTACATCATCAAATTCGAATAGCCCTTCAAGGCGGTTTTTACTATGGAAGGAACCAGCACAAGACAACTCAAGGTTGCCGGGCAGATCAAGCGCGACATCGCCGAGATAATCCGCAGCAAGGGGATGGCGGCCTACGACGGGGCGATGGTCTCCGTAAGCGGGGTCAAGGTAAGTCCCGACCTCTCGCTCGCCCGCATTTATATCAGCATTTTCCCCTCCGACAAGACCGAAAAGGTGATGGAAATCATCAATGCCACCAACCGCTCCCTGAGGGGAGAACTCGGACGGAGGGTGGCCGGCCAGTTCCGCATAGTCCCGGAACTTTCATTCTATGTGGATGACAGTCTCGACTATGTGGAACACATCGACTCGCTGCTGAAACAATAGTCCCTTTAAGAAGTGAATCCGAGGCTTTTCATAGCTAAGCGATATCTCTTTGCCAAGAAGTCGCACAATGTCATCAACATCATCTCCGGCATTTCCGCTGCCGGCATCGCGGTGGGATGTGCGGCTCTTGTCATAATACTTTCCATCTACAACGGGTTCGACGACCTGCTCAAAAGTCTTTGCGAGACCTATACACCCGACCTGCTGGTAAAGCCGGCAGAGGGTAAGGTTTTCATTCCCGACGAAGAGATTCTGAACCAACTCCGCTCCCGCGAAGAGATTTCGGCGGTATGTCCCATCGTGGAGGAAACCCTGTTTCTCAAATATGGTGACCGGCAGGCCATCGCCTCGGCCCGCGGAGTAGATTCCACCTATCAGGAGATAACCCACCTCAAGGATTTCCTCACGGAAGGGTCCTTTGAGATGAACTTCGGCACCATAGACCAGGTTGTCCTCGGCAGCACCATTGCCCACGACCTGGCTGCAAGCAGCCGTTTTCTGACGCAGCTGGAGGCATATTTCCCCTCCCGCACCGCCAAGGTTTCGCTCACCGACCCTATGTCGTCACTGCGGAGCCATACCCTCTTCCCCTCCGGCATCGTATCCATTGACAAGGAGTTCGATTCAAAATATGTCTTTATGCCCGCTAAGGCCCTGAGGGAACTTCTGGAATA
>JABUTP010000058.1:6290-13216 GCA_021443625.1 Bacteroidales bacterium
GAACGAAACATCCCTCATCGAAATATGGGTGAAACCAGAAGCGTTGTCCCGCTCCGGAGCCGTATCCGACAAAATGCAGCGCGAAATAGAAAACCTGTTCGGCCAGGGATTCACAGTGCGCAACAAGTTCCAGCAGAATGCATCGGTCTATAAGATGATGACCTACGAAAAACTGGCCGTCTATCTCATCCTGCTGTTTGTGGTGCTGATTATTTCGTGCAATGTGTTCGGGTCGCTCTCAATGCTCATCATAGAGAAAAAGGAGGATATCGCCATCCTGCAGTCGATGGGGGCGGACCGCCGTCTCATCAACGGCATATTTGCCGCCGAAGGGTGGATGATTTCCCTTTTGGGAACTGTCATAGGGATAATTGTGGGATTGGGCGTCTGTCTGGCCCAGCAGAAGTTCGGCATAGTGGCTATGCCCGGCAATTTCATTGTCACCGCCTACCCTGTCAGGATACACCTGACCGATGTCGTGGCAGTATTCTTCTCAGTGGCGGCAATAGGCTACATTATGACCCACTGCGTCAAAGCGTTGCGCAGATAGTCCAGAGTGCTTTGGTCCAAAAGGGCCAGCACCTCCATTGCAAAGGCCGTCTGGAGGAAACGGGCGGCGTCTTCCGCTGACACCCCACGGCTCTTCAGGTAAAACAATTCATCTTCGTTCAACCGCCCCACAGTGGAACCGTGGCTGCACTTTACATCGTCGGCATATATTTCGAGCTGCGGCAGGTGGCGGACTCTCGCCCCCTCTTCCAGCAACAAGGCGTGGCTCTGCTGCTGCGCGTCAATCCCTATGCAATGCTGCGGAACCTTGATCAGACCGTGGTAGGCAGCGGATGCCTCCCCCTTGAGGATACCTTTGAGCAACTGGCTGCTGCGGCTGTCGGGGGAGTTGTGGATGAGATTCACGTCGAGGTTGAATCTGGAGTTTCCCCCCGCAAGATAGAGGGTGTTCAGTCGGCACTCCGCATCCCTTCCTTCGAGGCGGATATCCATTTCTGCGGAGATTTCGCCGTCACCGGGCAGGCCCACCATCACCAAATCGAGAGACGATGAAGCCCCGACCTCCACAACGTATTGCTGCCGGAAGCCTTCCTCCATCAGTATCACCTCTTTGAGATGCTGTCCCCCTTCTGTTTTAAGACTGACCATCTGCCCCATCAGTTATTGATAATCCAGTCGTAGCCCTTCTCCTCTATCTCGCGTGCCAACTGCGCCCCGCTGCTCTTTATAATGCGGCCGTCGTGAAGCACGTGGATGAAATCGGGTACAATGTAGTCGAGCAGACGCTGGTAGTGGGTGATGAGGATTATCGCGTTCTCCTGCGTGCGGAGTCTGTTGATGCCGGTGCCGACAATCCGCAGGGCATCTACGTCAAGGCCGGAGTCGGTTTCGTCGAGAATGGCCACCCGCGGCTCAAGCATTGCCATCTGGAAAATTTCGTTGCGCTTCTTCTCCCCTCCCGAGAAGCCCACGTTCACGCCACGGCTCAGGAAACTCTTGTCCATCTCCACATATTCCAACTTCGATTTGGCGGTACGCAGGAATTCCGAAGCCGAAAGTTCGGGAAGGCCGCGGTGCCTGCGCACTTCCCCCAGCGCCGCTTTGAGAAAAGTGGCGTTGGTGACTCCGGGAATCTCAGTCGGATACTGGAAACTCAGGAACAGACCTGCCCAAGCCCTCTCTTCGGGCGACATTTCCAGCAGGGACTCCCCGTCCAGAGAGATTTCCCCCTGACTGACAGCATACTTGGGATTTCCCGACAATACCCCGCCGAGGGTGCTCTTGCCCGCCCCGTTGGGCCCCATTATCACGTGTACTTCCCCCTTGTTGACGGTAAGGTTCACCCCTTTCAGAATCTCCTTGTCCGCCACCGAGGCGTGCAAATCTTTTATGGAAAGCAACTCTTTGTTCATTACGCTTTGTTTTTATAAAGTGAAAACCACCCTGCAAGCGACCACAATCCGTTGATGAGGTACAATGCGCAGACTATCGGCATAAACACGTGTCCCACCGATATGTGGAGGATTATCTGGGTTATGTTGACCAGCAGCCACGCCACCCAGCAGTCCCATTTCTTGAGGGCTGACAGAAACTGCGCTATAAGTATCAGCACCGTGACGCAGGAGTCAAGATAAGGATGGGGATCCTGCGGGAACAACGTGTCCAGCAGCCAGCCCCACACCCCCGCAATGACAAACACCGCCAGCAGAACCACCAGCCGTTCGGCCCAGGAGAGCATCGATACCTTGAGGGCGCTGCTGTCTGCGGAACTCTTTTCGTCGTTATGCGGATGGGTCCAGCGCCAGTGTCCCAGGATGTTTATCGCCAGGGAAACGGGTTGGAGCAGAAGCGACGCGTAGAGGTTTTTGTTGAAAAACATGAAGAACAACGCCGTGGTGTAGAAATACCCAACCCAGAAGTTCGACTTGCTGTTGCGTCCCGCAAGGAAAACACAAGTCAGACCGAGCAGCGAAGTGATGATGTCTATCAGCAGCACCGGTCTGTCTCCGGCAAACGAAAAAACGACATAATTAATCCATTCCATCTCTATCCTACCGTGTTTTCAAGGGTTACCTGCAATAATTTCTGCGCCTCAACGGCAAATTCCATAGGCAGTTTGCGAAGCACGTCCGCCGCATATCCGCCGACTATCAGCCCCACTGCATCCTCCTCCTTTATGCCCCGCTGCTGCAGGTAGAACAACTGTTCTTCACTGATTTTGGAGGTTGTGGCCTCGTGTTCAAGGATGGCTGTGGGATTGGCACATTCTATCACGGGGAAGGTGTGGGCCCCACACTCGCTGCCGATAAGGAGTGAGTCGCACTGCGAATGGTTGCGCACCCCGACGGCGCCGGGAAGAACCTTCACCAGACCGCGGTAGCTGTTCTGGCTGCGGCCGGCGGAGATTCCCTTGCTCACGATGCGGCTGACGGTGTTGTTGCCTATGTGTATCATCTTGGTGCCGGTATCAGCCTGCTGACAGCCCGCCGTCACAGCCACGGAATAGAATTCCGACACCGAGTTGTCCCCCTTGAGAATGGTGCTGGGGTATTTCCAGGTGATGGCACTGCCCGTCTCGACCTGCGTCCAGAAGAGTTTGCTCCCCTCTCCCTTGCAGATACCCCTCTTAGTTACAAAATTGTAGATGCCTCCCCGTCCCTGACTGTCTCCGGGATACCAGTTCTGTACCGTGGAATACTTCACCTCGGCGTTCTTTTCGACCACTATCTCCACGATGGCGGCGTGCAGCTGATTGTCGTCCCGTTGGGGGGCGGTGCATCCTTCAAGATAACTGAGATAGGAATCCTCCTCCGCCACAATGAGCGTCCGCTCAAACTGACCGGTCCCCCTTGCGTTTATCCTGAAGTAACTTGACAGTTCCATCGGGCAGCGCACCCCCTTGGGAATATAGCAGAACGATCCGTCACTGAATACCGCCGAATTGAGGGCGGCGAAGAAGTTGTCTCCCACAGGAACAACACTCGCCAGATATTTGCGAACCAAGTCGGGATATTCCCTGACCGCCTCCGAAAAAGAGCAGAAAATGATGCCTTTCTCCGCTAAGGTCTTGCGGAAGGTGGTCTTTACCGAAACCGAATCGAAAACTGCATCCACCGCAACCCCGCTCAGGACATCGCGCTCTTCAAGGGGGATTCCCAGCTTGTCAAAAGTCTTTTCCAACTCGGGATCGACTTCGCTTTTGTCCTTGGGTTTCTTGGGGGCGGCAAAATATATGATGTCCTGGAAATCTATGGAGGGAATGTTGAGGTGCCCCCAATCGGGCATCTGCATTGTCTGCCAGCGCCGGAATGCATTGAGCCGGAACTCCAGAAGCCACTCCGGCTCCCCCTTTCGGGCCGAAATCATCCTGACGATTTCTTCGTTCAGCCCTTTTGGAAGGAACTCCTGCTCTATATTCGTTTCAAACCCCGGGACGTAATCTCGGGAAGTGAACCGGTCTATTATGTCTTTGCTGTATTCCATTCGGGGGCAAATTTAGATGATGGAATGTTAATATTCAAAGGAATTAGGATTTATGTTGCTGCCAGAAGAATTATCTTCTTGAAGTTTTTTTGGAATAATTCGAAATAGGGGCCTAACTTTGTCCGCATCGATGAAGATGTTATGAAACGAAAACTGTTTGCAATCCTGTTCCTGATATACCTTTGTATGGTTTGTTATCTATGTTTTGCCGATTTCAGCAGCGTAGATATGGATATCCCTCTATATCTGTTCGGATTCCCCATTGACAAGGTTGTCCATTTCTTTATGTTCAGTCCTTTCGCATTGTTGCTGTACTATGCTGTTTTGAAAGACGAGGGAAAAGCAAAATGGGGCAGACGGGTTCTTTCATTGGGGGTAGCGCTGGTGCCGGGCGTGATTATGGCCGCCATTACGGAAAGGGTTCAGGATCGCCTGCTCTACAGAAGTTGTGATTTTATGGATTTTCGTGCCGACTGTTGCGGTCTTCTCGCAGGCGCCCTGTTGGTTATCCTTATCGAAATCCTCCGCATCTCCTCCCGTTCTTCCAAATAAACTTCCAAACACCGCAATCTCTTATGCGCACAGAATTTTCCCAACTGGGTCAAGCCGAAATCATCCGACAGCTCTTTCAGGACAGCGGTTTTGACAACAATCCGTCGATAACCGTCAAAGGCGGCATAGAATTCCACAAGGTACTTATGCAGGGGGTGGATTTCGATTTGGTCTATAATCCATTGAAACATCTGGGATTCAAGGCCGTTCTCCGTCTGGCCGGAGAGATTTACGCCTCCTTCCACAAACCCGAAACCCTTTCGGTCATAATAGGTCTCTCCTCCCATTTCTGCGTGGAAGACCTGCGCGAGCTATGGAGCGGTATGCTGGAAGCTGTCAGGCTGCACGGATTCAAGGCGATCCATCTGGAACTTGAACCTTCGGTCAACGGATTGTATATGAGTCTGTCCGCCACCGGATGCCGGAAAAAGGGCATCGCCGGCAAAATTCCCGCCCCCGCCAGCAAAGACATCCTGTGCCTCAGCGGTGAGGTCGGCGCGGCATATATGGGACAGCACGTCCTGGAGAGGGAAAAGGGGGCATTCCTTGCCGCCGGCAGCGAGCACGCCAAACAGCCCGACCTTTCGAAATACAAATTCCTCCTTGCCGAATATCTCTGCCCGCAACTGCCATCCAACATCATAGAGAGATTTGAAGCAGAGAAGATATATCCCTCCGCCGGTATTTTCGTGACCAGAGGTCTTGCCGATGCAGTCCACCATCTTGCCGCGGGATGCGGGTTAGGCGCCAAAATCTATCTTGACAAGATACCCATCGCATCCCAGACATTCCAAATGGCTGAGGAAATCAAGATTGACCCGGTGACAGCCGCCCTAAACGGCGGAGATGACTACCGCATCCTCTTCGCCCTGCCCATCTCGTGCTTCGAAACCCTCCACAAGGAGATTCAGACCTTCGACGTGATAGGACATCTCTGCCACAGCGACGTGGGCAGCGTCTTGGTTTCTCCCGACGGAGCAGAGTTCCCCCTGCGTGGTCTGGACGGAGCCGCAGAATAACTCCGCTACCTTCCGTCAAGCACCATCCGGAAAGTTTCTACTCCACTATCGTGCACCAGCCGTAGCGGTCTTCGGCACGGCCGTACTGGATATCCTGCAGCATATTGCGAAGCTTGTTGCACCAGGGTCCGACCTCTTTGCCATATTCAATAAACTCGTGGGTGTCAAGGTCATAGATAGACTCAATGGGAGCGATGACCGCAGCTGTGCCGCAGGCACCCGCCTCCTGAAAACTGGAAAGTTCCGTGAGGGGTATGGGGCGCTGCTCCACCTCAAGCCCGACTTCTTCGGCAAGGGTGCGCAGACTCAGGTTCGTGATGGAAGGCAGGATTGAAGGGGATGCGGGAGTGATGTACTTGCCGTCCTTGATGCCGAAGAAGTTGGCTGCGCCGCACTCTTCAATGTAGGTATGGGTCGCCGCATCCAGATACATCACGTTGGAATAGCCCATATCGTGGGCCTTCTCCCCCGAAAGGATGCTGGAAGCGTAGTTTCCGCCCGCCTTGATGTCACCGGTGCCACGCGGTGCGGAACGGTCCTGCATACGGTCTATCACAACTTTTATCATCACCATTCCCCTTTTGAAATAGGGCCCGACGGGACAGCAATATACCAGGAAGGACGTCTCGGGAGACTTGTGGACGCCCAAGCCGACGTGTGAGCCGTAAATCAAGGGTCTGAGATAGAGGGCAGCCCCTGACTCATAGGGTGGAACATAGTCCATATTTTTCTTGACAAGGTTGACGCAGGCCTCCTTGAACATCTCTACGGGGAGGGGTTCCATACAAAGCTTGCGGGCCGAATTCTGCATCCGTTTGGCATTTTCGTCAACCCTGAACAGACGGACCTTGCCATCTACCCCGCGAAAGGCCTTCAACCCTTCGAATGCCTCTATGCCGTAGTGGAGGCACATAGTTGATATATGCATACGGATATATTCGTCGGTGGTCACCACAAGGTCGCCCCATTTGCCGTCCCTGAAATCACACCTGATGTTGCAATCGGTCTTCCGATAGTCAAAACTGAGATTCTTCCAATCGTAATTCTGTGCCATATCTTTAACTTTTTGTCATTGAAATCTTAGAAGCTGTTTAAATTTGATTCAAATTTATACAGCTTCTGACAAATTTATCATAAATTTCTAAAAATACCATACACTGCACTGCCGGAGCCGCTCATTGCGGCATAGACCGCACCTTTGGCATACATTTCCTCCTTGATGGCAGCTATGCGGGGGTGCTTGGGGAAGACCGATTTCTCAAAATCGTTGACAAGCAACTCCTTCCACTCCGCTATGGGTCTTCGCAGGATATCCTCCACTGCTGTTTCGGGTTCCGCCGGAACCACCGAAGCATACGCCTC
>JABUTP010000058.1:13267-16414 GCA_021443625.1 Bacteroidales bacterium
CAAAGTCCGGCAGGAGATTCTCATCAAAGGGGGTCAGCAGTTCCCCCCTCCCCCTCGCCACCATAGGGATGTTGTAGATGAAGAACGGACAGTCGCTCCCAAGTGTGGCCGCCAGAGCGCAGAGCCGTTCTTTGGACAGATGCAGTTCGAATATGGTCGAAAGGGCCGAAAGGGTGAATGCGCAGTCTGCCGACCCGCCGCCAAGCCCTGCCCCGACGGGGATTTTTTTGTAGAGGTGTATCTCCGCCTCCCCTATGCCATATTCCTTCTGCATAAGCCGCAATGCCTTCATACACAGGTTGTCTTCCGGGTTGCCGTCGAGCGGCGTTCCATAGGTCACCATCTTCGACTCTTTGGCGTGGACAATCTCCAGAATGTCCCTGATCTGCCTGACGGGCATAAACAGCGTCTCCAGATTGTGATAACCATCTTCCCTCCGGGATGTGACGCGGAGGCCGAGATTAATTTTGGCATTGGGAAAAACTATCATTGCATCGGGCGTTTTAATTTTCAAAATTACTATTTTTGAAGAACATTTTTCAGAAAAACAGGTCTTATGTTCTCAAAGCAGATTTATACAAACCGCCGTGCCAACCTGCTGAAATCGGTAGATGGCGGCATCCTTCTATTTGTGGGAAACGGCGAATCCGGAGCAAACTACAGTGGAAATGACTACAAATTCCGTCAGGACAGTTCGTTTCTCTATTTCTTCGGTCTGGACAAGCCCGACCTTGCTGCCGTCATCGATATTGAAAGCGGCGAAGAGATAATTTTCGGCAATGACATAGATTTGGACGACATCATCTGGATGGGGCCCCAGCCCAGCATTGCCGAGCAGGCCGCTGAGGTGGGGGTGTCCAGAACCGCCCCCTTGTCCGCCCTTGCGGATTACATAAAATCCGCCCTTGCAAAGGGACGCAAAGTGCATTATCTGCCGCCTTACAGGGGCGATACCAAAATCCTCCTCAACCAACTGCTGGGAATCCCCTTTGACGCCCTCAAGGATAATGCGAGCGTCGAATTCATCAAGGGGGTTGTGGAACTTCGCCTCATCAAGGAACCCTGCGAAATTGCCGAGATTGACCGCGCCTGCGACCTCGGCTACGCAATGCACTACACCGCAATGGAGTTGCTCCGCCTCGGGATGAAGGAGCAGGAACTCGTGGGAGCGATGGAGGGGGTTGTCACAAGCGGCGGCTATATGCCCTCTTTCCCCACCATTCTGTCCCAGAACGGAGAAACCCTGCACAACCACTCCCATCACCAGATTTTCACCGAAGGGCGGCTCTGCGTGGTTGACGCGGGGGCCGAAATTGAGTCGCACTATTGCAGCGATTTCACCCGTACCCTCCCTTCGGGCGGTCGGTTTACCGAACGGCAGAAGGAGATTTACAACATTGTCCTGGCGGCCAACAATGCCGCTGCCAGCCTTTCACGCCCCGGCATCTCCTACCGCAACGTGCATCTGGCTGCCAGCCGCGTGATTCTGGACGGCCTCAAAAACGTGGGATTGGTGAAAGGAGACTTGGACGAAGCCCTGGCAAACGGCGTGCAGGGACTGTTCATGCCCCACGGACTCGGCCACAATATGGGGCTGGACGTGCACGATATGGAGAATCTCGGGGAGAATTATGTGGGCTATGACGCTACCGTCTCCCGTTCGCAGCAGTTCGGCCTCGCCTCGCTCCGAATGGCCCGAGTCCTCAAGCCCGGCCACGTCATCACCGACGAACCCGGCATCTATTTCATTCCCGCCCTCATCGAGCAGTGGAAGGCGGAAGGCCGCCTGAAGGATTTCATCAATTACAGCCTGCTGGAATCTTACTATGACTTTGGAGGAATCCGTCTCGAAGACGACCTGCTCATAACTCCCGACGGCGCCCGCCGCCTCGGAACGCGCCGCCTGCCCATCACGGTGGAAGAGGTGGAGAGCGTAATGGCGGGATAATCCTTCCCGACAGGAAATGCTTCCGAAAGGAAATGGAGAGGGCTGACCGGAATCCGGCCAGCCCTCTCACTATGGAAACTTCAATTGTCAAACAACTACATCATACCCATTCCGCCTGCGTTGGGGTTCGGCATCATCGGCTGCTCTTCGGGCTTGTCAACGATGGCGCACTCTGTGGCAAGGAACATTCCGGCCACCGATGCGGCGTTTTCGAGAGCCACGCGGGCCACCTTGGTGGGGTCGATGACACCAGCGGCAAGGAGGTTCTCATATTTGTCGGCACGGGCGTTGTAACCGAAATCGGCCTTGCCCTCCTTAACCTTCTGAACAACCACGCTGCCTTCGACTCCGGCGTTCTCAACGATGGTGCGCAGAGGTTCCTCGATGGCTCTTGCCACGATGTTGATACCGGTCTGCTCATCCTCGCAGGCACCCTTGAGTTTCTTGAGGCTTTCGATGGCGCGGATGTAAGCCACTCCGCCACCTGCAACGATACCTTCCTCAACAGCGGCGCGGGTTGCATTGAGGGCATCCTCCACGCGGTCTTTCTTCTCCTTCATCTCGATTTCGCTGGCAGCGCCGACATAGAGGACAGCCACACCGCCGGCGAGTTTGCCGAGACGCTCCTGGAGTTTCTCACGGTCGTAGTCACTGTTGGTCGCCTCAATCTGCTTGCGGATCTGGGCTGCACGGGCCTTTACCTCTGCAGAAGAGCCGGCTCCGCCCACGATGGTGGTGGTATCCTTGTCGATGGAAATCTTCTCTGCGCATCCGAGCATATCGACGGTTGCGCCCTCAAGGGTATAACCGCGCTCCTCGGCGATTACCTGACCTCCGGTAAGGATGGCGATGTCCTGCAGCATCTCCTTGCGGCGGTCGCCGAAACCGGGAGCCTTGACTGCAGCCACGCGGATTGTGCCGCGGAGTTTGTTGATGACGAGAGTGGAGAGAGCCTCACCGTCCACATCCTCTGCAATGATGAGCAGCGACCTTCCCTCGCGGGCTATCGGCTCCAGTACGGGCATAAGGTCTTTCATCACTGAAATCTTCTTGTCGGTGATGAGGATATAGGGATTCTCCAGAACGGTCTCCATCTTGTCGGGGTTGGTCATGAAATAAGCCGAGATGTATCCGCGGTCAAACTGCATTCCCTCGACAACCTTGACCTCAGTCTCGGTGCCTTTGCCCTCTTCAACGGT
>JABUTP010000058.1:17349-19249 GCA_021443625.1 Bacteroidales bacterium
AAGATGCAAAAAACAAACATAAAGAATTTTTGCAATTAATTTTAAACAGCTTCTTAGTTATTATGACTTTCTGATGGCGGTAATACCGGCCGCCGCAATTCAAGGCAAATTGGGTGCCAATTTGTTTTGCTGACATTTTGTCACCTCAGTTTCTTGAAAAAATTGGTGACAAGGTCGGAACACTCCTGCTGCATCAGGCCCTTCTCAACTTGTGTCCTGGGGTGCAGCAGGGAGGGGGTAAAGAGCGAATATCCCCGCTTGGGGTCATCCGCGCCGTATATGATTTTCCCTATCTGGGCCCAGGCCAGCGCGGCTGCGCACATCGGGCAGGGTTCCACAGTGACATAAATCGTGCAATCTTTGAGGTATTTGCCCCCGATATACTCCGTTGCGCTGGTTATAGCCTGCATTTCGGCGTGGGCCGTCGGGTCTCCGAGTGTTTCTGTGAGGTTGTGTGCCCGCGCTATTATCCGGCCGCCGCACTCTACCACCGCACCGATGGGAATCTCCCCTCTCTGCTCCGCCTCTCTGGCCTGGCTGAGCGCCTCTTTCATAAAAAATTCACTTTCCATATTTTACAAAGTTACATAATAATACGAAATTGTTATTATCTTTGCGGCACTTGCGATTGAGATATGGTGTAATGGTAGCACTACAGATTTTGGTTCTGTCTGTAGAGGTTCGAATCCTCTTATCTCAACTATATCAAACCTTTAACTTTTGACACGTGGAAAAGCCTCCGAGTTGCAGTCCAGATCCTTTCAGTTGCGGAAACAATCCTGATTCCGTATGCGCCCTGCGTGTCAGCTCCATTCAAAATTCCGACAATACCCGGCAGATTTCATCCCGCAGATGAGGTCCGCCCTATGATATTTTTATGGCACTATACCTTACAAAAGAATTAGACAACGAAGCAGTAATCTACGTTTGGGAAATCACCGAAACCGAACAGGAACTTATGCGGATGTGCTCCATCCCCAACGATGAGCTCGAAGAACTCAGTATGATTGGAAGCGAAGCCCGTCGCAAGGAAAAACTCGCCGTCCGCGCACTTCTGGGGGAGATTTTCGACGAGAAAGTCTATCTCGGCCACCACGACAACGGCCGCCCGTTCCTCCACAATTCGGCTCAGGAGATCAGCATTTCCCATACCCGCCGTTTTGTGGCCATCATCACCCACCGCGACGAAAGTCTGGGCATCGACATCGAGTCGCTCGACCGCAATTTCGACAAAGTGCAGACGCACGTCCTCAGCGAGGATGAGATAGACGACCTTTCGGAGCGCGAAGAGAGCCGCAACCTCCAGCTGGCCATAATCTGGAGTGCCAAGGAGGCCATCTACAAAAGGATGTCCCTCTCCAACGTTGACTATTCCGACCAGATTGAAATAGAGCGATTCTCTCCCCGCGACGAGGGAACCCTGGACGCCGTGTTTACCCACAAGGACGGCTCCGAACTCGAGTTCGAGCTCGAATATATGGTGTTTGACGGACACGTCATGGTTTGGCTGGTAGGATAAACGTCCTATGAAAAAGTCCTTTTCCCTTGCGCTCGTCTGCTGTCTGGCTGTCCTTGCGGCAGCGGGTTGCGGCCGTTCCCGCAGCGGTCGCGGGCCGGCGGAGGCGGAGGTTTCCCAAGAATTCCCCCTGCCCACCGTGCCGGCTGTGGTTTCAAGTCAGCAGGAAGCCGCGGAATACATCGTAAATCACTATTGGAACCGGTTTCTGGACGAGCCCCGCAAAGGCGCGGAAGACACCTCCAAAGTCTGCGGGTTCACCGTGTCCCAATTCAACGAGGCCCTTTCGCAGTATGCCGGCATCCTTGGAGCGGTTCCCCTTCAGGTTGCCGCCCGCGCCGAAACGGCCCTTCTGGAGAAAGTCGGAGAAATGCAGCGGCAGGA
>JABUTP010000059.1:0-11075 GCA_021443625.1 Bacteroidales bacterium
TAGGAATCGACATTCTGTCCGAGCAGGGTAATCTCCTTGTATCCGGCCTCCGCAAGGGATTGGGCTTCCGCTATGATGGTGCCGGCGTCGCGGCTTCTTTCGGGGCCGCGGGTGTAGGGTACGACGCAATAGGAACATACGTTGTTGCACCCGCGCATTATGGAGATGAAAGCGCTCACCCCCTCTTTGTCCATCCTGACCGGTGCGATGTCGGCGTAAGTCTCTTCGTGTGAGAGGAGCACGTGGATCTGTTTCTCTCCGCTCTCCTTCAGAGCGCAGAGCAGCCGCGGCAGGTCTCTGTAGGCATCGGGGCCGGCCACAAAATCAACGGCGGGATTGGAGAGCAGGTCGTCTTTCAACCGTTCGGCCATACAACCCAGAACCCCCACAATCAGCGAAGGATTTTTCTTCCTGGCCAGGCGATAGACGTCCAGCCTGCCGAAGATGCGCTGTTCCGCCCCTTCCCGGATGGCACAAGTATTGATAAGGACCAAAGAGGCCTCTTCGGGGGTCTGACAAATGGTGTATCCCGCCTTTTGCAGAATGGAGAGCACAACCTCGCTGTCGTTGACATTCATCTGACAGCCATAGGTTTCGATATAGACGTGGGGCGCTGCGTTGCTAATCAACGGTTTGACGCCGGTATATGTTGAGTTTTGCATCCGTTGTGTTTTTCGGCAAATTGTGGGAGCGAAGATAGTATTTTTATGTATCTTTGTGAAAAATAGGAATATGAAAAAGTTAGTAAAAGTAGCGTTGATGCTGGTTGCCGCAATTTCCCTCACCTCGTGCGGCAACGTTGCCGAAAAGATCGTAGTGCGCAACTATAAACTCGAGGGAGTCAAGGATTTGGGCTTCGGCAGCGACATCCATTTCCGCGCCAATCTGGTGCTGGATGCAGAAAATTTCTCCCGTCACAACCTGGAGTTGAAATCTTTTGAGGGGGTTCTCTACAACAAAAACGGCAAGCCGGTGGCAAACATAACCACCGACTGCTACAACCGCTGCATTCTCTGGAAGATGAACCGGCAGGATGTCATAATCCCTGTCAATTTTGACTTTGACAATTTCCTTTCCACAATTTCTCTGGTGGCGGGAGGCGACCTTTCGGCCCTGGGGGCAAAGGGATACACGATAGACTATGTATGCAAGGTGCGTTACGGATGTGTCACTAAGGTTATCCGCGACCAGGCGGTTCCTATGTCCACGCTTTTGAGATATCTCGACCGATGAAGCGATTTGCAATAACTCTGGCTTTCCTGCTGGCCTTCGTCCTCAAAGGAAACTCCCAGAACATAGGGCAGGACATCTCCATAGGTCCTTTCATTGACTCGACCTACGCTCTCTCCAGTGTGGTGGACAGCACCTATGCGGGGAAAAACATCTTTGACGTTCTGGCCAGAAAGAGCATTTTCTCCTCGGTGGGCAAAGTTGAAATCGACCAGCCGGAGTCGGTAAGGTCGGCAATGGCGGGCCACATCGCGAATGCCCCGTCCCGCAAGATTCAGGGTTACCGGATACGTATCTTCTTCGACAACAAACAGACCGCGAGGGCGACGTCGGAGAGCGTTATGGGGGGATTTATGGCCGCCCATCCCGGAATCGGGGTTTATAGGGAATATGCCAACCCTTATTTCAAGGTGACGGTGGGCGATTTCCGCACCAAGGCGGATGCCCAAAGCTTTTTGTCATCCATCAAATCGTCTTATCCTTCGGGCTTCATAGTAAAAGAAACAATCAACTTCCCGGTATTGTGATATGGTAAAGTTAGGAATGACACAGGAGCTGAAGCAGAAGCAGACCCTTTCGCCTCTGCAGATTCAGACCATCAAACTTCTCGAGTTGCCTACGCTCGAGTTGGAGCAGTGCATCCAGAAGGAGATTGAGGAAAATCCGGTGCTCGAAGAAATCTCAGAGCAGGAATCCGAAGAGAACGATACTCCCAAGAACGTGTCGCTGTCGGAATACGGCAACAGCGACCCCACGCCGTCCTACAAGCTTTATGTCAACAATCAGGGGAAGGATGCCAAGCCCGAATACAACACTTTTTCGGTAAAGGAGAGCCTTCATCAGAGTCTTGAAAACCAGATAGGATACTGCAATCTCGACGACAGGCAGATGGAGATAGCCCGTTATATGATAGGTATGATTGAAACCGACGGATATCTGCGGTCCACCATGGAGAGTATATGGGACAACATCGCATTCAAGCAGTGTATAGAGACGACATTGGAGGAACTTGAGGAAATCCTCACTGTGATACAGGGACTGGAGCCGGCCGGTGTCGGTGCAAGGGACGTGCGGGAATGCCTCCTGCTGCAGCTCAGGCAGGAAACGCTCAATCCCAATCAGGAGATTGCCAGAAGGATATTGGAAGAGTGCTTCGAGGACCTTGCCAAGAAGCATTTCGACAAGATTCTCCGCAAGTTGGACATCACCGAAGACCAGCTGCGGGCCGCGCAGGCGGAGATTCAGCACCTCAATCCCTATCCGGGAGGGCAGATAGACGACACCTACACCGACCAGGCGCAGCAGATTGTTCCCGATTTCCTTCTCGAGATAACAAATCAGGGGCCGGTGGTGACAATGCCGCGGATGAACGTGCCCGAGTTGCGCATCAGCAGGCGTTACGGGGAGATGCTGGAGGCGGCATCCCGCTCAAAATCCCCCGCCGAGCGTGAAACCGTGACGTTCATCAAGCAGAAGATGGATTCCGCCAAATATTTTGTCGAAGCCCTCAAACAGCGTCACAGGACTCTGCAGAGCACGATGGAGGCCATCGTAGAGTATCAGTACGACTACTTTATGACGGGTGACGAGACCAAACTCAGACCCATGGTGCTGAGGAACATCGCCGAGCGCACCGGGTTGGACATCTCCACCATATCGAGAGTAGTCAACAGCAAGTACGTCCAGACAAACTTCGGAATAATTTCTCTCAAATACTTCTTTTCCGAGGGTCTTACCGACCAGTCGGGAGAGACGGTATCAACCCGCGAGATCAAGACCATCCTCAAGGAGTGCATCGGAGCCGAGGACAAACATCATCCCCTTACCGATGAACAGCTTGTGGAACTTCTCCAGTCCAAAGGGTACAATGTGGCCCGCCGCACGGTTGCCAAATACCGCGATGTGCTGGAAATCCCCATCGCCCGTCTCCGCAGAGAACTCTAAGACGCAAGCAACTTCTAAGACGGCCAGGGAGTGGAGCCGCTGTCGGAAAAGCTGTAGAACTCTCCGCCGCCCACTATTATGTGGTCTATCAGATCTATCTCCAGCAGTTTGAGCGCATCTTTGAGCGAGGCTGTATATCGGCAGTCCACGTTGCTCGGCTTGCAGCTTCCGCTGGGATGGTTGTGAAACAGTATAATGCCGCTTGCGAGCCGCTCGACCGACTTCTTGACCACCCGTTTGATGTCAATGGCGGCGGTGCTGGTTCCCCCCTTGCTGATGCACTCCCTGGCAATGATTCTGTTGGCACGGTTGAGGTAGATTACCCAGCACTCCTCGTGGTCCAGCGGCGCCAGCACCGGACGCATAAGGGATGCGGCGCCAATGGAGTTGTATATGGCGGCCTCCTCCCGCACCGACTCTTCCATAAACCTCTTTCCGAGCTCGAAGGCAGCCATAAGCACTATTGCCTTGGTCTCTCCAATCCCCGCCACCGATGTGATGTGCTCTATGGGAAAGGAGGCAATCCGGCGCAGCGAGCCGTCCCCCAGTTCCAGCAGTTGTGAGGCCACTTCCACTGCATTGGCGCCGTTGTTGCCGGTGCGCAGCAGTATGGCTATGAGTTCGCTTGTGGTGAGCGCGCCGCCCCCTTTGCCTTTCAGTTTCTCCCTCGGCCGGTCTTCCTCCGACCATTCTTTAATCATCCCTTTCATAAATAAAAAAACTCCCCGAATATGGGGAGTTTTTGCGGGATGAAATATGCTGAAATCTCAAATTATGCGAGTTTGTTGATATAAACAGCGATTCCACTTTTCAAATTGGCAGCTTTGTTCTTGTGAATGATGTTGGTTTTTGCCAATTTGTCAATCATCGAATAAACCTTGGGGGCAAGAGCCTCGGCTGCTGATTTGTCGGTAGTGTTGCGGATAGCCTTGATGGCATTCCTTGTGGTCTTTGCATAATACTTGTTATGCAACCTGCGCGTCTCGCTTTGACGGAAACGCTTGTCTGCTGATGCGTGTTGTGCCATTTCTGTATTTTTTTTATTTTTTAGTAGTGGGTAGGGGAATCGAACCCCTATTGCAAGAATGAAAATCTTGAGTCCTAACCGTTAGACGAACCCACCATATCTCCCCCAAGAAAAGGGAGTGCAAAGGTATATATTTTTCTTATTAATGCAAATATTTGTTGAAAATTTTATTGTTTGCCAACCGGATTATCCCATTCAAATGAGTACAGAAGCGCCTCCACCTGCTTCAGATACTCCCTTTTGTTGTACTTGGGCGCATACACGAAAGCGTCCATTGTGATGAGTTCGCTTCCGTCGCGGCTGAAGAAAGTGTGCGACACGCAGGGGCCGCCCATAAAGTCGTTGTAGGCCTCCCACAACCCCCTCATCTCCACAAACTCGCGCTTGTTGTACTGGAGCGTCCTGAAGTCGGGCTCCAGCACCGGATTCAATATCATGTAACTGTTCTCGGTGGTACAGGGAATCTGCGCCTTCGTGACCTCGTCGCGCATTGCGGCCAGGGCGACCGGAGTGAGCTGCATCGACGAAATGTAGGGATACTTCCATATCAGGATGCCCTGAATGGTGAAATTGGTTTCGCAGGCAATCCAGAGGAAATTGTCGTCGGCCTTTTTCAGGGTATAGCCTTTGGGGAAGTAGGGGGAACCCGAAATCATCTCGTGGACAGCCGCCCTCACCTGGGGGTTTTCGTAGGCTTTGGCATTGCTTATGACGCGGTCGCGTTCAGCCTTTTCCAGTGCGGAGATGATGAGCGGGATGTTCTCCTCAACCATCCTTCTGGCTTCATCGGCATTGGGGGCCTCGATGCGGATTACCACCTGCGGAGTAGCCCAGACATCCTTGAGGATATGAACTTTCGACTCCGAATAGGTGGCTTCGGTGTCGATGTAGATTATGTTGCGGTGAACCTTGAAAAGTTTGTTGAATGCCTGCGGGGGGACATTGAACAGGTCGTACATCGGCTCCGCCTGGGGCAGGAACGGGAACGACTCTCCAAGGATTGTCCTGAGGGTGGAGCCGGGCTCCGTCTCCCATTCGGTTTTGGAAGACACTATGGCAACTTCACCCGCTTTGCCGCTGATGGCGGGAAGAATCGTCTCTCCGCTTTTGCAGCCGGTGAGAAGGAGGGTGGCAAGGAGTAATGCTTTATATGCTTTCATATTTCAAAAGGCTTAGAACAGACTTCGTATGTCATTGCCGAAGGCAAACACCATCAACGCTATGAGGAACAGCATGCCGATGGTCTGGGCTATTTCCATAAAGCGGTCGCTCGGCTTGCGGCGGGTGATGATTTCAACTATGATGAACAGGATGTGTCCGCCGTCCAGCCCGGGAATGGGGAGGATGTTGAGGACAGCCAGCATTATGCTGAGCATCGCGGTGATGCTCCACACGCGGTACCAGTCCCAGGTTCCAGGGAAAATGCGCCCGATGGAGATGAAACTGCCCACCTGCTTGTAGGCCTTGGTCTTGGGGGTGAATATCAGTTTCAGATCCTGGACATAACTCCCGATATAGTTTGTGGCCTTCTTTATTCCGGCGGGGATGGCTGCCAGCACGCCGTAGGTGTGGCTGGTGGTCTTGAAGAACTTGGTGAGGTCGTTTTCCAGCAGAACCTCTATCATTCCCGCGGTATCCACCGCCATTGCAATGTCGCTGGTGCAACCGTCCCTCTCAACGGTGAGGGTGACGGAGTCCGAGGCGTGGCTCTTCAAAGCCTTCTGGATGTCGTGAACCAGAAACATTCCCACGCTGTCAACCGCCACTACGCGGTCGCCGGGGGCGATGCCGCTCGAAAGGTTTATGGATCCTTCTGCCAATTCCTTGACTTCAAAGGGATAGGCGGGGAGGAACATTCCGGGGGAATTGAGGATGCGGGAGATGTACGACTCGTCAAGGGGAATCCGGATGGTGTCGCCATCCCTTAAAACCTCCGCGCTTTCTGCCTGCGAATGGGCCAGGGCAATCTGAATTTCCGCAAAATTGTCAATCTCCTTCCCGTCGAAACTCAGGATGCGGTCGCCGTTGCGGAAGCCCATCTCATAGGCCAGGTCGTTTACAACCACTCCATAAACTGCATCTTCGTTGCGCAGATACTCCTCGCCCCAATGGTGCAGTATGGCGGCGTAGAGGACGATAGCCAGTATGAAATTGAAGAACACCCCTCCGAACATCACCAGGAAGCGTTGCCAGGCCGGTTTGGTGCGGAGTTCCCACGGCTGGGGTTCCTTGCTCAGGGCGCTTGCGTCCTTGGTTTCGTCTATCATTCCCGCAATGGCGCAATAGCCTCCGAGGGGAATCCAGCCGATGCCGTATTCGGTGTTGTCGGGATATTTGCGCCAGTCATCATCGGCGAGCCCGCTCAGGTCTGCGTCCGGTTCCAGCGGCTGGGTGTTGCGGCTGAAGAACTTGCAATGGAGCTTTCCACCGAAATATTTGCATTTGAATATTGAAAATCTGGGGTTGAAGAACATATAGAACTGTTCAACCCTCGCACCGAAAAGTTTTGCAAAGAAATAGTGCCCGGCCTCGTGTATCAGCACGAGGAGCGACAGGGCAAAGACAACCTGGATGATTTTGATGGTCAGTACCATTTTTTAGAGAGATTCAATATAGGCGGCCGCCTGTCTGCGGGCGGCGTCGTTGGTTTCAAAAATATCTTCGAGAGTGGGGTGTCCGACAAACTGACACTTCTCCATAGTGTGCGAAATGACCGCAGAAATTGTGCCGAACCGAAGTCGGCCGGCAAGGAACGCGGCCACCGCAACTTCGTTGGCGGCATTCATCGCGCAGGGGATATTCCCACCGGCCTCCATGGCGTTGAAAGCGAGTTTCAGACAGGGGAATCTGTCGGTGTCGGGCTTGTCGAACGTCAGCGAGGCAATCTTGCCGAAATCGAGTCGCGGGGTGTCGAGGGCAATGCGGGAGGGGTATGTCAGGGCATACTGTATCGGCACCCTCATATCGGGAGATCCGAGCTGGGCTATGACCGCCCCGTCGCTGAACTGCACCATCGAGTGGATTATCGATTCGGGGTGAATCACCACTTCAATCCTGTCGGGAGCCACACCGAACAGCCATTTTGCCTCAATGACCTCGAACCCCTTGTTCATAAGGGTGGCCGAGTCGATGGTTATCTTGGCGCCCATATCCCACCTCGGGTGTTTCAGCGCCTCCTCTACCGAGGCCCCGGCGATGCGTGCGCTATCCCAAGTGCGGAACGGCCCTCCGGAGCAGGTCAGGATGAGCTTCTCTATCTCCCCGCCGCCTTGCAGCGACTGGAAAATGGCTGAGTGTTCGGAATCTACGGGGAGGATGGCGCTGCGGTGCCTTACGGCAAGGGGAATGATGATTTCTCCAGCCGCCACCAGCGTCTCCTTGTTGGCCAGCGCAATCACTTTGCCGCTCTCAATGGCGGCGACGGTGGGGCGGAGTCCGCTGAATCCCACCATTGCGGTGACCACTATATCTATGTTTTCCCCCCTTACCACATCGCAGACGGCATCGCTGCCGGTATAAACCTTGATGCCCAGCGGCTGGAGGGCCGACCTGACCTCTTCGTAATGTCCTTCGTCTCCTATTACGACGCAGTTGGGGTCGAACCTGCGGGCCTGCTCGATGAGCAGAGCGCTGCTGGTATTGGCAACGAGGCACTCTATCTCAAACCAATCGGGATGCTGGGCCACGACATCCAGTGTCTGCCGTCCTATTGAACCGGTGGACCCCAATACGGCTATCCGCTTTTTCTCCCTTTTATCGCTCATAATGTCAGAAATTTATGTAAAGAGTAGGGTCGAGGGGTGTCCCGTCGTGCCATAGTTCGAGATGGAGACTCGTGCCGGTGTTGAGGCTTCCGCTGGAACCCACGGTGGCTATGGGCGTCCCCACTTTGATGTGGTCCCCCGCCTTTTTGAGCAGCTGCTGGTTGTGCTTATACACCGAGACCAGATTGTGGCTGTGCTGGATGTAAATGGTATAACCCGTTTCGTCGCTCCAGTAGGAGGCGATGACCGTCCCTTCGAGGATGGAGCAGACGGAGGTCCCTTCGTCCGCCGAAATTGCTATGAAAGTGTGCCCCGTGGCTTCGTTGAACTCTTCGGTGACAATGCCGTGAAGGGGGGTGAAATAATGGAGTCCCTCTATCTGCCGCACCTTGCCGCTCTCCCTCTTCTCGATGCTCATCGCCGTCTCTTTCTCCACTATGCCCCTCAGCAGCGAGTCCTGACGGGCATAAACCTTGGCGTATGCGCTGTCGAGTGAGGAAGGGGAGGTGCGGGCGATGCTGTCGATGTCCATAGGCTCGCGCCCGGTGACGATGCGCTGGATGTTGCCCACCTGATATGCCCAGAGGTTGATCTGCCGTTCGAGAGAATCCACCAGAAGGCGGTTCTCAATGGCCATCTGGCGGGATGCCTTGGAAGGGTATCCCTTGACGGTGGTGCGCAGAGGGGTCAATGCCACCAGCAGATATGTCAGGATAATCACGGCCACCACCGCCGTCGCGGAGAGGACAATGAACTTCCGTCCGCTCAACCCCGTGGAATAGAGCTTTTCCCCGCTGTCGGCATCCGATATCGAAATGTTATATTTTTTATGACTGTTCATACTTGTCTGTTCCAAACCCCGTTTGGAGTTATTTCCACCCTGCAACTCCTCAAGAAAGCAAAAAAGTTGTATCTTCGCCCCGATGAACAGGATTATAGGCATAGACTACGGACGCAAACGCACTGGATTGGCGGTGAGTGACCCGTTGATGGTGTTCGCCTCAGCCCTGGACACTGTTCATTCTGCAAATATAATAGATTATATTAAAAATTATATGACGCAGCACACGGTGGTCCGTTTCGTGGTGGGATATCCCAAGAATCTCAACGGCCGGCCGTCGGAGGCTGCCCGCGACGTGGATGCCTTTCTCAACCTGCTCCGCAAGCAGTTCCCTGCGGTTCCGGTTACCCTCGAAGACGAGCGCTTTACATCGGTTCTGGCCCACCGGTCGCTGATAGACAGCGGAGTCAGGAAGATGGACAGGCGCGACAAGACGGCTGTCGATAAGGTCAGCGCGGCGCTGATTCTCCAGACTTATCTGGATCGTGCCGACTGCCCCGAAAAGCAGCAGCCTGCAGTCAATTGAAACAATAACGAATATGATACTACCCATTTATTTGTACGGCTCAAAGGTGTTGAGAGCCAAGGCCGCTGAGGTGGAACTCGACAAATGCGACAGAGCCGCCGTCGGTCGGTTGCTGGACAATATGTACGAAACCATGAAGGAGGCTGACGGCTGCGGTATCGCCGCTCCCCAGGTCGGAGTCAGCGAGCGCATCCTGATAGTCGATGGAAACGACCTGGCGGACACCTATCCCTATCTCAAGGGATTCGTGCGCAAGATGATAAACCCGGTGGTCGTTGAGGAGAGCGACGAGACTGTCACCTACAGCGAAGGGTGTCTCAGCATACCCGCGGTGGATGCGGACATCACCCGTCCCAAGGTGATTACGGTGAAATACACCGATGAGAACTTCGAAGAGAAACAGGAAACTTTCGAAGGATTCGACGCCCGTATGGTGCAGCACGAAATGGACCATCTCGACGGGGTTGTCTTTACTGACAGGGCCGCCCCCATCCGCAAGAAGATATTGGCAAAACGCCTTGCAAACATAGCCAAAGGACTCACCCGCACCCACTACAAAGTGCGACTGGACTAAGAAACTGTTTAATCAAACGGCATCCAAGAAACTGCTTAGAGCAGCTTCTTGAGAATGGTTTTCAAACTACTTACGGTTGTTACAGACCTTCCAGAAGGCCGTCGGCAATCCTGAGCCGGATTTGCCTGCGGCGTCTGTCGATTTTTACGATGCACTCGTCGGGGCAGGGGAAAAGTTTCGTGCCCACTTCAAGGCAGGGGTTGCCCGGGATGTCCAGCAGGCCGTCGATGGGGCCTATCTCGCGTCCCGTGTCGCTGAAGAGCGTGTAGCCGGTCAGGTCGTCCGCCTCCTCAGTGTCGCATTCTCCCACAAATATCTCTTTGCCCACGAGTTCCTCGGCATCGGCAAGCGTGTCGATGTCTTCGAGTTTGAGAAAATATTTTGTACTCCCTTTCGGGGAGAATTCCTCCACAAAAAAAGGAACCGGCAACCCATCGAAAACGATGGTCACCGGTTCAGTTTTCTCCAAATCGCATTCCAACTCGGGGGCGCTTACGATTACGCCGCCTTCGGTTCCATACGACTTGACAACGCGCATATCAAGCGGAAATTAAGCCTCCTCTGCGGGAGCTTCTGCCTCTGCGGCCTCTTCGCTCTGGGCGGCTTCTGCTGCAGCGGCAGCTTCAGCAGCGGCTTTGGCGGCAGCCTCTTCGGCTTTCCTCTTGGCGATGGCTTCGGCACGCTCTGCGTTAACCTTTTCCTCTGCAGCTGTGGCTGCTTTGGCTGCGGTTCTCTTGGCTTCGCTGATGCCGCTGATTTTGGCGTTGACCTTGGCTTCCTTGGCTACTTTCCATTCGTTGAACTTAGCCTCGGCCTGAGCCTCGGTGAGCGCACCCTTGGCAACACCGCCCTGAAGATGCTTTTTCAGGAGAACACCCTCGTAAGAGAGGATACGGCGGGTTGTGGGGCTCGGCTGAGCACCGCAATTAAGCCAGTAAAGAGCTCTTTCGCTGTTGAGTACGATGGATGCGGGGTTGGTGTTGGGATTGTAGGTTCCGATTTGCTCGATGTAACGACCGTCACGGGGTGAGCGAACGTCGGTGACTACGATGTGGTAGAAGGCATAATTCTTCTTGCCATGACGTGAAAGGCGGATTTTAACAGCCATTTTCTTTGTGTTTTAAAGTTAATAAATAGGGTTAACTTCCTTATCTTCTCGAGAAAAGGTG
>JABUTP010000059.1:15199-18640 GCA_021443625.1 Bacteroidales bacterium
GGGGTGGAAGATGGGGCTCGAACCCACGACCCTCGGAACCACAATCCGATGCTCTGACCAACTGAGCTACATCCACCATATATGTAAGGGGCTGCAAATGTAATCATTTTTTTGACATGGCAACAAAAATTATAAAATTTTGTTTTTCGCCGCTAATAGTCTTACCTTTGGCGGACTATAAACATATATATGGCACGCGAAATTAAATTCTCCCTTGTCTATAGGGACATGTGGCAGTCTTCGGGCAAATACACCCCGAGAGTTGACCAACTTACAGAAATTGCTCCGGTAATCATTGATATGGGATGCTTCGACCGTGTGGAAACCAACGGCGGCGCATTCGAGCAGGTTAATCTCCTTTACGGCCAGAATCCGAACAAGGCGGTTAGGGAGTGGACGGCTCCGTTCCGCAAGGTGGGCATACAGACCCACATGCTGGAGCGCGGTCTCAACGCACTTCGCATGAATCCCGTGCCGGAGGATGTCCGTCACCTGATGTACAAGGTCAAATATGCCCAGGGTACCGACATCTCCCGTTCGTTCTGCGGCCTCAACGACCACAGGAACCTGAAAGGCTCTGTCATCGGTGCAAAGAAGGGAGGAATGATTTCACAGGTTGCCCTCAGCATCACCAACTCCCCCGTCCACACCGTAGAGTATTACATGGGTGTGGTCGATAAGGTTGTGGAATACGGATGCGACGAAATCTGCCTCAAGGATATGGCAGGCATCGGCCGCCCCGTCTTCCTGGGCAAGCTCGTAAAGGCCATCAAGGACAAATATCCCCACATCAAGGTGCAGTACCACGGTCACACCGGCCCCGGTTTCTCGGTGGCATCGATGCTTGAGGTGGCCCGCGCCGGCGCAGAATATCTCGACGTTGCCATTGAACCCCTCTCCTGGGGCAAGATTCATCCCGACGTCATCACCATCCAGGCGATGATGAAGGATGCCGGCTTCCTGGTGAAGGACATCAATATGGACGCATATATGGAGGCAAGACGCCTCACCCAGAAGTTCATCGACGACTTCCTGGGCTATTTCATAGAGCCGACCAACCATTTCTGCTCGTCCCTCCTGGTGGGCTGCGGCCTTCCCGGCGGTATGATGGGCTCGATGATGGCCGACCTCAAAGGGTTCCAGAATGCCATCAACATGTCTCTCCGCAATCAGGGCAAAGAGGAACTTACCCTCGACCAGCTCGTGGTGAAGCTCTTCAACGAAGTGGAGTACGTATGGCCGAGACTGGGCTATCCCCCGTTGGTTACCCCGTTCAGCCAGTATGTGAAGAACACCGCCCTGATGAACCTGATGCACACCCTCAAGGGGGAACCGCGCTGGAAGACCATCGATCCCGACACCATGAACATGATATTGGGCAAGTGCGGTACACTTCCCGGCAAACTCGCGCCGGAGATTGTGGATATCGTGAAGGCCAAAGGGCTTGAGTTCTACACCGGCAACCCTCAGGATGCATATCCCGACGACCTGCCCCGTTACATCAAGATGATGGAAGAAGAGGGCTGGGACCGCGGTCAGGACGATGAGGAACTCTTTGAGTTCGCAATGCACGAGCGTCAGTACAGGGATTACAAGAGCGGTGTTGCCGCACAGCGTTTCCAGAAGGACTTGGATGCAGCCCGCGAGAAGGCAGGCGCCCCCATCATTGTGAAGCGTGCCGTGGTTGAGGTTCCCAAGTTCGACGTTGACAAGGCAGTGGAGAAATATCCCGCCGCACAGGCTCTCCACGCCCCCGTTTCGGGTCAGGTTATCTGGGAATACGACGTGGTTGACAAGTCCGAGGCCAAGACCGTTGGCACAAAAGTTGCCGAAGGCGACGTGGTATGCAGGGTGCAGACCTACTACGGAATGGAGGAGGTCAAGGCTCCGGTATCGGGTGTTCTGGTAGCCGTTTATCCCGCCCAGGGCGAATCGGTGAAGAAAAACGAGATAGTGGCTTTTGTAAACCCTGCCTAACAACATTATATGACAAAACTTTTCAGTCCGGCTTACGGCTTGGTAAGAGCGATCTTCGCTCTGGCAGCCGGCGTGCTCCTGATAAAATTTCCGGGAGTGGCGGTCACTACGGCCATAAAGGCGATAGGCATTCTCCTCATCATCGTGGGGGGAGTGTCGTTGTTCCTCTCTTTCAGGGATCACGAGGAACACACGTCGATAATGAGCTTCAACGGCTTCTTTGACGTCATCTTCGGACTCGTACTCCTCTTCTTCACGGGATTTTTCGCCAACCTCATAATGTACCTTTTCGGGGCCATTCTGCTGGTGTTCGGCGTAGGTCAGATAACGAATTTCCTCTCGGCACGCAAGTTCGTGAAGGTGCCAACCATTGTGATGGCGGTACCTTTCCTCATTGCTGCCTGCGGCCTTACGGTGATTCTGCGCCCTTTCAAGAGCATCGAAACCCTGGTGGTCATCTTCGGCATCGCCCTTATGGTGTATGGCCTGATGGAGATAGTTGCGGCGCTCGTGTCCCGCAAGGCTTCCCGCAAGGCGGAAGAGGCCCAGAAGGCGGCTGAGGTAGCCGAGGAGGTGGCTGTGGATGTCGAAGCGGTTGAGGTGGAACCGACAGATGCCGGTGCGGCTCGGGATTCGGAATAACAACAGACTTTTACACACTATTTTAACTTATAAATTCATTATGAAAAAGATTTTTATCGCAGTAGTAGCAGTTGCCATGACCATCGGTCTGTCAAGCTGTGCAAAAGAGTGCAAATGCAAGTACGAAGTTCTCGGCGTTTCCACAGAGAAGACCATCGAACTCGGTGACGGTCAGAAATGCAGCGACCTTGAGGGCGGCCTTGATATCGGCGGTTCCAAGATTATGGACGCAAAGTGTACTCCCGTACTCTTCTAATTGAAAACGATTCTTAAAATACTCGCAGGAGTATTGTTCATTGTGTCGGCGGTGGCAAAATTGCTTTCCGCCGATATTTTTGAACTTTATGTTTTCGGCCTCGGAGTGATGCCGATGGGGTTGTCGTTTGTGCTGGCGCGGGTGGTCATCGCCTTTGAACTGTTCCTCGGAATATGGATGCTGAGCGGTGTCAAGGCGGTGTGGAGCAGCGCTGTGGCCCTTCTTTCGCTGGCTGCCTTTTCGGGC
Organism: Bacteroidales bacterium; assembly: GCA_021443625.1. Lineage (GTDB taxonomy): Bacteria > Bacteroidota > Bacteroidia > Bacteroidales > UBA932 > Equibacterium. The sequence goes on from JABUTP010000059.1 coordinate 18,321, forward strand.
TTCCTCATCTGGCGGATGTGGCTGGGAGACAACTCCAACTGCCATTGCTTCGGAGAACTCATCGACTTCACCCCGCAGCAGTCGCTGCTCAAGAATATGGCTCTGACAGCGGCTCTGCTGCCCACCTTGTGGCGTAAATCGTGGCTGAACCTCCGCCACGGCGCCCTCTATGTGGTCCTGACGGCCGTCGTTTCCCTGGCGGTTGTGCTGATTGTCTCGCCTCCCGACAACTTCCGATACGGCAGTTACAGCAGTTCTGCCTTCAACGAAGAGGAATACCGCAAGAGCGTTGATGCGGGAGAACTGCCCTCTATGGTTGA
>JABUTP010000005.1 GCA_021443625.1 Bacteroidales bacterium
CCGCGGTTGACGTTGAACCCCTTCAGAGCATCTTTCGGATAGGTCTGCATCGGGACGTACTTCCGGGTTTCGCGGTTGTAAAGGTAGAGACCGTTGTTGGCCGACGCCATCAAAAGATTATTCCCGTCATATTTTAATATAGAGTTGATGAGGCCGCAGGAGGCGGGCATTATTTCAGTCATCTCACCATTGTCGGAAATGACGTTCACTCCGGCATCGATAATCTGGGAATATAGCGTGCCGTCGATGTTGAATAAATTCAGCGGCACGGCGGCAATTGAAGATACCGCCGTCCCGTCATAAACGAATATCCTGTCAAAGGCCTGGAAAAGCACCTTGTCATTGTAAAACACGATGTTCCATATATCATCCTCAGAAAGGGCGTCCGGGCTGAGAAGGTCCGACACCGAGTGGTATTCCAGACTGCCGTCGGAGATTTTCTCAAAATAGCCGAACTGCTTGTATGAGCCGACATAAATCCTGCCGTCCGGCGCCACCGCCACGCTTCGTGCGTTAACTCTGCCGGGGAGCGGATGCCTGAGCCACAGATGGCCGTCAAACTCCAGCAGACACGAATGGTTTGCAAAATACATTATCCCCTCGGAGTCCTGCGCAACACTCCAGTTCTGCCGGTTGGCACCCTGATCCGCCGTGGACCAGTTCCTTATGAGCGGAGTGAAGGGAATCGGTTCGGCCCCCAACGCGGAATATATGAAGAGTGCTGCAGACAGCACGATAGTTCTGAGTTTCATCGGTCAACGGCGCCTGTTTTGAAACAACGCTTAACAAATTTAAGCAAAACTTTTCAAACTTCCGCCAGTTGTGTAGCCTGCTTGCTCAGAGCATATAGGCATGGCCATATTGGATTGCTCTTTTGCTTGTCAAGTCAGCAATCTTCCAATCCAGACACATAATATGCCTGCGATGATGCTCGCGGAGACATACAGCAGGCTCATAAGCATGTCGCCCTTTGAGCCGAGTATCCACGCCTCGTTTGCAAAAGCCGAGAAGGTGGTGAATCCTCCGCAGAAGCCCGTAGCGAGCAAAATCACGTGGTTGCTGTTGAGTATTCCTGATTTCTCGGACAAACCACTGACCACGCCTATGATAAAGCAGCCGAGAGCATTCACGATGAATGTCCCCAAAGGGAAAGCACCGCTACCCCACTGCTTTGCGAATACCCCAATCAGATATCGCAGACAAGTGCCGGCAAATCCGCCCGCCCCGGCTATGAGCATTGCCCTGATGAGTTCCATATTCAGAAAATAATATTGAAATATCTCCACAAAAATAGCAATATTTCAGAACACTCGGGCAACAAGCAAGAATGGAGGACAGGTTTCTGAGAAATCAATATCTTTGCGGATACAATGCGGGAGAACACCAACATAATCATTACCAGAAGACGCACTTCGCGCCTCTCTATGCGGGTGGCAAAGAACGGGGACATCCACGTTTCCGCCCCATACGGCATTGCCAAAAAGGAGATTCTTCGTTTCATCGAAAGTCACAGGGAGTGGATGGACAAGGCCATCGCCGCCTCTTCAGCGCGGCAACAGAAGCGCAGTGCATTCTATGCGCGGCTCCCACTTGCCACCGTCCGGGAGCGCAGGGATGCGGTGGAACGCCTCAACGGCATTGTCATGCCGCTGGTGGAGCAACATTCGCGGCAGATGGGCGTATCCCCCTCTGCAATCACCTACCGCGCCACCATCTCCAGATGGGGATGCTGCAACGTCAAAACGAAGAAAATCCAATTCAGCACATATCTACTGCTCCTGCCCCCGTGGTGCATCGAGAGTGTGGTGGTTCACGAGCTCGCGCACCTTATAGTACCTAACCACGGAGAAAGATTTTACGCAGTGATGGACAAAGAATTTCCCCGCTGGCGCGAGGCCCGCAGGGAAATCAAATCGCTGGTATAGGGTCGGAAAACGCCTTGACCTACGCCTCTGAGAATTCATCCTTGCCAACTCCGCAGAGAGGGCATACGAAATCTTCGGGAAGCGATTCAAAAGGAGTTCCGGGAGCTATGCCGTTGTCGGGGTCGCCCACCTCGGGGTCATATTCCCAACCGCATACATCACATACGTATTTCATAGGTCTTTGTAAATTGAGTTGTTTTCTGCGAGCGAACTTACAACGAAGAAACCGAAATTCCAAATAGAAACACTACCTTAGCAGAACCATTTCAGGAGCAATTTATGAAAACCGGATATCTTCAGGCCTCTGTCTGCGCCTTCCTGGTTGCAGCCGTCTGCGGTTGCAGCCGCCATAACAACAACGTTACAAATCAAGAATCAGAATACCTTGCACCTATTCATCCTGGCAGTTCAGAAGGTTCGGGGTTTTGGAACACATACGCCGTAAAGTTCATCTACGCCCCGTCGTTCAATGTACCCAATGTTGAAAGTGCCCACCATTACGTCTTTTCGGTGAGCCCCGAGGGGGGAATCAACGACAAAGAATACCGTTTCGAATCAGATGTGCCAACCGCCTCTCTCGCCCCAATTTGGGAATCGCTTCCGGTCGGCGGATACTATCTTACGGTGGAGGCAGTGGACAGGGACAACCAAGTCATTTCCCCGCCGTTCGAGAGGGATTTCCAGAGAGACTTCCCGTTTGACCGCGCAGAAATCCATCCAGCTTTCCGCCCCTGCGGTGAGAGCGCCCGGTATTGTCTTCAGGCGCTGCACGGAATGACTTTCGCCCAATGGTGGAAAGGACACACGGTGCCCGATCCCACCTTCCGTCACAACAGTTACCCCTGCAAAATCATCAGCGCCACCATCGGGTTGGAGGCTCTGACCGCGCAGGTTTTTCCGTCTCTCAAGGAAGAAGCGCTCGGTGCCGCCCGTAACGCCGCGCAGTTTCTTATGGACATCGCACAGCCCGCAGGTGCTCCTCTGGCCCACTTCCCACCCACCTACTACAACAACGCCGCGATGACCTCCGCCGCCAAGTTGGCTGACAACCGGGGGACCACTATGACAATGGAGGCCTGCTCTGTGGCAGACGCATTTCTGACGCTCTACAAAGCGTGCGGTGAGCGGCAATACTTCGACTTTGCGCTGGACATAATGCGCACCTACGCCTCACTTCAACGTCCCGACGGGTCTTTCCCCATCAAGGTCAATTATGCCACCGGCGCCCCCCTGCTGGATGTATGCGCCATGCCCCACCCCATAATCCTGACGGTCGCACGGCTGCGCAACGAGTTCGGCGTCACCGAATTCGACGATATGGCCTTCAATGCGGAGCAGTGGATGGCGCGGGTGCCGCTCACCACATTCGATTTCACGGGGCAGTTTGAGGACGTGTCGGTCAACGGACTGGAGCCTTACGAAAATCTGACCTACGTTGCCGCTGCGATGTACGGCGAATATCTGCTTTACGAACTCAAGGAGGGGCGGACCCACGGCGCCTCGCTGGAGCAGGCCCTCGACCTGGTACGCTTCTGCGAAGACCAGTTTGTCCATTGGGACTGGCTGCCGGCGGAAGACGGCATAAGGCATCTCCCCTGGCCTTCGGTGTGCGAGCAGTACAAGTACCAGGTTCCCGTGGATGACGCCTGCGCCACGGTGGCACGGGCCTTCCTTGCGGCCTACAGCACCACCGGCAATCCGCGTTGGAAAGCCAAGGCAGAGGCGCTTCTGGCCACCCTTACCAACGTGCAGAACAAGGTCTCGGGGCTCATCATCACCGATTGGTACGAAATGACTGCCGAGGAAAACTATTCCCTCTGGCCCAACTGCGCCTACAAAAGTATAAACGCCCTCCTTCTCTACGAAACTTATTACGGCGAAGGAAGCGCCCTCACTCCCTCCCTCACCCCTCAGAACGACTCCACCCTCGTCACCTTCCTCGTCAGCGGCGGGGGGGCATAGGACATCAGAATCAGCCCCATAAATCCGGAACACACTCTCTGACAAGGGCCCATAATTGTTATTTGGGTTTCTTTTCTTACCTTTGGCTTTAGGTAAGCAAAGGTAATTTGATGGACAATCCCGGGTCATACAAGACGGCAGGGTACGATTTTGTTGTGGCGCTAAGCCGCGGCAGTCATCGTGCCTTTGAGGCGTTTTACCGGATGGAATACAACAATCTGGTTCATTTTGCCCAGAGTTATCTCGGCAACCGGCAGGAGGCGGAAGACATTGCGCAGGAGTCGCTCCTCAAGATTTGGGAGCGGCGCCAAACTCTCAACCCGCTGGGCAATCTCCGCGCGCTGACATTCACTATTGCCCGCAACGCAGCTCTCGACATCCTTCGCAAACGGAGCGACAACGCCTCGCTGGAGGCGTGCCGGCATCTGGAAGACAATTCGCTGACCGAATGTATCGATGCCCTTGACCTGGGCCGTCTCATTTCGGAAACGTTCGACCAGCTTCCCCCGAAACTCCAGAAGACCTTCCGGCTCAACCGCAGCGAAGGATTGTCCTACAAAGAGATTGCCCGGATGGAGTCGGTTTCGGTCAAGACGGTGGAATACCGCATCTCCACGGTTCTGAAAAATTTCAAAAGGGTTTTAGGGTAAAGGGCGCCTTTCACGTATAATCAGTAAAACCTACTGATTATGCAAGACTCTTTCAACAAAGAAGTGTTCCGGTCGATGCCCAACTCGGTCTATGAGGGCGGGTTGCCGCAATACGGGCGCAACGTCAAGGTGCAGATTCTCCGGATAGCCGCCGCGGCGGTGATTGTGGTTCTGGGATGCAGCACAGCAGTTCTATCTTTAAGGCTCAACAGACTCAGCGCTCATGACGCGACTGCCGAAATGGAACCCGCCGCCCAAAGTTCCATTGAATACACCATAAACAATTCTGTGCAGGGAACGGTGGTACTTCCCGACAGCACCGTGGTCACCTTGAACAGCGGCAGTTCGCTCCGCCTTGCAGACGATTTCAACTGCAGCACCCGCACCGTTTATCTTGACGGCGAGGGGTATTTCGACGTCAGCCACAACAAGTCGAAGCCGTTCCTCATCAAAACTCCGCAGGAGATTCTGGTCACTGTGACCGGCACCCGTTTCAACGTGAAATGTTATTGTTCCGACCCGAAATTCGACCTGACGCTGCTCCAAGGTTCGGTGGATGTCACCACCAAGGCCAACGAGGTAATCCACGTCCACCCTTCGCAGCAGATTGTCATAAGCAACGAATTCCACAGTGTCGAGAATGTGGCCCGACCCGACCTCAGTCTTGCATGGAAAGACGGTATCCTCCGCTTTGACAATACCTCGATGAGCGAAGCCATCGGCCGCATAGAGCGGTGGTACGGCGTCAAGGTCATCGTGGAGGACGAGTCGGTCTATCGGAGTTCGTTCACTGCCGAATTCCGCCACGAAACCCTTTCCGAAGTGTTGAAACTTCTCTGCATAACCTCCCGCCTTGAATACACCGAAAACGACGGGGTCGTAATCCTTAAAAAATCGTCTAAGCAATGAAAAGGATGCTCCGGATAGCGCTGGCCGCAGCCATCGCCTTTGTTTCTGTCGAAATGAATGGGCAGAATACCTATAACGTTTTTGTAAACGACAAACCCCTTTCGTCTGTATTGGGTCTCATATCGGCTCAATGCGACTATAACTTTGTATATAACAACGACTTCATTGACATTTCCCGCAGCGTCACAGTGGAGGCATCTTCCGACAGTTTCACCGAACTGCTGGAGCAGGTGTTCGCCCCGTTGGGGATCAAATTCACCATTGTTGGAAAACAGATTGCCCTTTCCATCCCCGAACCCGACAAATCTGCCGGCACGCCACAGGCGGGGACAACCCGCATCATAACCGGCACCGTGACCGACCGCGGCTCCGATGCAATGGCGGGGGCCGAGGTGGTGATAGTGGGAAGCCGCAAGGGAACCTATTGCGACGTGGACGGCCGTTATACCATTGAAGTCCCCGACAACCCAAGCACCGAACTATCCTTCAACTTCATCGGGATGCGTCAGGTTGTGGTGGCCATCGGCAAGCGCAACGTGATTGACGTCATTATGGACAACGACAGCAACCAGCTGGAGCAGACCGTGGTGACGGGTTACCAGACTTTGTCGCGCGAGCGTTCGGCGGGAGCGTTTGCCAAAGTCGGCGGCGCCGAGGTGCGTGACCAGGCCAACATCCACGGAAACATTCTCAGGGCATTGGAGGGGAGCGTGGCGGGTCTCAACGTGTCGGAGAGTGCCGACGGTGTGAGATATCTCATCCGCGGCGTATCCTCCATCAACGCCTCCACCGAGCCGTTGTTCATTGTGGATGGCATTGCAATGACCCACGAGCAGATGGACAAGATGGTCAACCCCAACGATGTAGAGTCGGTAAACTTCCTCAAGGACGCCACCGCCACCTCAATCTGGGGCGCCCAGGCCGCCAACGGCGTGATTGTGGTGACCACCAAATCGGGCAGCGGGAACGATGCCCTCAAAATTAGTTACAACGGTACTTTCACCTTCAAGGGAAAACCGGTTTACGGCTATCAGGATATGATGAGTTCCGCCGATTTCATAACCGCCGCCACCGAGGTGTTCGACCCCCAGACATACAAGTGGAACGACATCAACACCACCATCTATGGTCTCCCCGGAGGGGTTTACCGCACGGTATATCCCCACGAGATACCCCTTTACAAATATTACAGGGGAGAGATTTCGCTCGATGAGCGGGACCGGATGCTCGGCGAACTTGCCGCAACCGACGGCCGCTCCGAATACGAAAGGTACTTTATGGGCAACAGTTTTCTTACCAACCACGCGGTTTCGTTTGCGGGCGGAAATGAGCGGAGCAATTTCTACGCTTCTCTGGAATACCAGCGGGACAAGGGGGCCTATATGGACCCTACCGACGACTACAAGGCCTTCTTCAGGGACATCTTCAAACTCTCAAAGTGGTCCACCCTCGACATCTCCCTTACCGCATTCCACTCCAGAGGGGAGGCACATACGGCAACAAATCTCTCTTCCCTGCCCTATGTCTCCTTTTACGATGCAGCCGGCAGCGAAAAATCGCTTACCGAATATATAATGACCCCCGAATACCAAAAGCAGGTGGAATCCCTTACCGGAATAAGTCTGCAATACAATGCCGTGTCGGACTATCTGGACAACCGCACGGTCGAAAAGACTATGGGTCTGAACGCCAATGCCGGTCTGAAGGTAAACCTCACCAAATGGATCAACTACGAGGGGCGTTTCCAATATTCCATAACGAGGGGAGGCAGCGAAGCCTTCCTTCCCGCCGGCTCGTTCCTGGTAAGGGAGGAGCGCTCCCAGGGAACAGATGTCGATGGAAACCAGTTCCTTCCCTCCTCCGGAGGGCACTATACTGTGGCCGACGCATCGTCCGTTTCCTATACCATCAGGAACCAGCTCAATTTTGACCATTCGTTCGGAGCGGCCAAAAACCATTCCGTAACAGCGCTTGCGGGATTTGAAATGAGGGACAATCTGTCGGGCAGCCACTCCAGTTTCATGCGCGGCTACGATATGCAGACCATGCAGCACATAATCTACAACGACTATGAAATGAACACCACCGGAGTCGCCCATCCCGCCCTGCCTTCGTTCGTCTCTGCGGGCAACAATTACTTTGACCCCAACACCTACACGCAGAGTGAGACCGAATACCGTTTCGTATCTATCTATGCAAACGGGGCATATACGCTCAACGACAAATATTCGCTCAACGCCAGCATAAGGGTGGATCAGTCCAACCTGTTCGGCAGTGACCCGTCAGTGCAGTTCAAGCCGATATGGTCGGTGGGCGCCATCTGGAATGCCGCCAAAGAAGGTTTTATGGCAGACAGCGCATTTGACCGGCTGAACCTGCGCGGCAGTTTCGGTTATGCCGGAAACTCTCCCAAACCCGGCGAGGGCGGCCCCTACGACATATTGTCTTCCACCTCTGACCCCGCCTACAGCCGTTTCGGCCTGGGTTATGTCATCAAAACCCCGGCCAACGCCAAGTTGACCTGGGAGAAGACCCGCACCATCAATTTCGGAGTGGATTGGGCTGTTTTGGGCAACCGGCTGTCGGGAAGCATTGACATTTATGACAAGAACACCACGAACCTTCTGTCACAGACCCCGTGCGACCCCTCCACGGGATTCGTCACAGTCCTTTCCAACGTGGGGCGGATGACCAACCGCGGCATCGAGGTTTCCATAGAGGCCGAAACCCTCCGCAGCGGTCTGTTTGCGTGGGACACCGACTTCAACTTCACCTGGAACAGGAACAAACTGGTGGATATGTATGTGGAGCCCCCCACAACCCCTTATCTGATGATAGAATACGAATACTGGAAAGGATACCCCTACGGCACTGTTTTCGGCTATAACTGGGCCGGTCTGGACCCTGCAGACGGCATGCCGCGCGCCTACAACACCAAAGGGGAGGCAGTCCGCACCCTCACCGACATTGACAGCGCCGAGGCGGTGCCCTATCTCGGCACAACCATAGCCCCCGTGTTCGGTGCGTTGGGCAACAATTTCAGATACGGCAGGTTCGATCTCAACGTCCAGTTGATATACAACTTCGGACACGTGCTCCGCAACGATGTGGGGAGGACATTCTCCTACCGTCTGGGAAGCAACCTGCACAACGATTTCGCCAGGCGATGGCGCTCTTCAGGAGACGAGTTGAACACCGACGTTCCGGCCTATTACAGTCTGAAGAACACCTCCATCAACGAACTGGACGTGATGTACCTCTACAAATACGGCTCGCAGAACGTCCTGAGCGCGTCATACATCAAGCTCCGCGAAGTGTCGCTGGGCTACCAGTTGGGCGAGAAGGCCTGCAGGAGCATTTATGCCCGGCGGGCATCGCTAAGGCTGGCCGCCACCAACCTTGCCACCATTGCATTCAACGGGCAGGGCATCGACCCCGAATGCTTCTCTCTCTCGGGCGGGGCCAGGTCGGACAAGTTCGGTCCCGTAATAACCGCCGGTCTCAATGTTGAATTCTAAAACTTTCCGATTATGAAAAAGTTGACATACACAGCAGCCGCTGCCATCATAATTCTGTCATCGCTCGTTTCCTGTGAAGACTATCTCAACGTCAAGCCCCGTGGCTATGACATCGCATCAACCACAGAGCACTACGCCGGCCTTCTGTACGGAAGCGAAAAGTATTTCCTGAAGGAATCATTCCCCTATATGTGCTTCGAAACCAGCAGTTCGGCCGAAGGGATTGAAATGGCATACAGCCAGATAGGTTCATACGTCACCGACGCCTTCAAATGGGAGGCGGACATCTACCGTGAAGACCAGATATGCGGGGAGTGGAACAGCTTCACCACCATCCTTTACGGTGCCAACAAGGTAATCGCCGAAGTGCTTGACGCATCCAACGGCACTGAGGCGGAGCGCCTTGCCCTCCACAGCGAAGCGAGGATGCTGAGGGCATGGTGCCTCTTCATGATGTCGCAGTTCTTCGGAGAAATACCCCTCATAACCGAGGCCACCACCGACCGGATGGATTTGCCCCTGAGCACGGTGGAGGAGGTGCGGGAGTTCGTAGTTGCGGAGATGGGCGAAGCGGTGGTATCCCTCGCCGACGAGGCCGAGCACCATCTTCGCATCTTCAAAGGGTCCGGTTACGGACTCTACGGCAAAGTCCTTTTCCAGATGGGACGCTACGAAGAAGCCGCGGCACAATTTGCCACAGCCCTGAAATGTCTCAATGAGAGCTCGCCCGCCATAGGTCTTATGGACTACAACACGATGGTCACCGAAAGCAAAGACCTCAACTACGTCACCAACAGCAACCTCAACCCCGAACTGCTCTATGCCTTCATAGGGATGCCGCGTCTCTGGGAAGCGGTCTATGCCGGTCTTTACGGTCAGTTGCTGTTCGGTGTCAAGAACGAAATCCTGGAACTGTATTTCTATGACCGTGCCGACACCCGGCTCACGATGTATTCCAGTATCTCCACCGGCAACAGCGCCTACAAGACCTATTCGAAAAGCCATAAATACGCCGCTAACATTAACTGCGGCAACATTTCCACCAACTACGCCCTTGACCTGGCCGACATTTATGTGGAATATGCAGAATGTCTGGCCCGCAGCGGCAATCTTGACAAGGCAGCCGAACTGTTGGTGGAACTGCGCCGCCACCGTATGGAACCGGGGCACGAAGCCATTCCCGCCGACGTCTCCACCAAAGACGATATGATACGGTTCGCCTTTGAGGAGGGTATGAGAGAGAGATTGGGCTTCGGCACCAGCTGGTTTGAAATGAAACGGCTGTGGAACGACCCCCTGTTCCAGGATTTGAAACAATACTATGTCCATACTGTGGGAAACGAAACCTACCGTCTTACTGAAGACCGGCTCTATATGAAAATCCCCCCGACAGTCATTGCCTGGCACCCCGAATATTCTAAATAACCAAATAAAATTTTATGAAACGTTTAAGATTTTTTTCAGCCGTAATGGCCTGTGTCGCAATTTTTGCAAGTTGCGACAACACGAAGGAAGCTGATTCGATTTCGGCTTCCCCCTCCACCGTCACCTTCGAAGCCGAAGGGGGCTCAATCAACGTAGCGGTTACCACCGACAAGTATGAGGTTTCCGCAAAGCCCGAATGGGTAGTATGCACCGCCAACGGAAAGGAACTTGTCCTTACCGCCGACATCAATCTGGTCAATGCCCCCCGCGAAGGAGTCATCAAACTCACCAGCGGCACTGCCAGCTGCGAAATCAAGGTTTCCCAGAAACCCGGTTCCCCATATCCGGGATTCAAGGTTGCCGACAGCATCACCTACGAATACGGCGGAACACTGATTTATATGTTCATCAAGCCCAAGAGCGAGGAATACGGCGGAATGGCCTACATCGCCCTCGAAACCGAGGATGCAAAGGTTATGATGGAAGTCTTCACGGACCTCTATAAATCTGAAGAGGAAGTTGTTCTGGACCTGAAGACCTACACTTTGGGCAAAGACAGCTACGGAGACCCCATCACCCTCTATGCCGAGCCTTCGACCTATGCCGCCGGCAACATCAGCGAGGACGATGGAGATATAATGACGCTCGGTTCTTACGTCACTGTCAAGGCTTCCGGAACCGCCTATGCCATAGTTGACGGAACCCTTGAGGTAAAAGAGTCGGAAAACGGCTATATCTTCCTTCTCGACGTTACGGACAATGAAGGCAACGTTTACAAGATGGTATATGAAGGGAACGTTGAGATCAATCTTGAAGGCGCAACTTATCCTTCGGACAGCAACCACCCCGACCCCACTCAGGATATCTATGAAGCGATAATGTCCATCGGGGAAGTGGATGAAGAAAGCGGTACCGTCACCTGCACGCTGAGCCTTCTCTCGGGTGATGACGAAAACTGCGTCATGTCCAACTTCGAACTGATATATCCCGCACCCGTCGATGAGAACAATCTCAGCGGCACATTCACTTCGGCAGAGGAAGAAGATGAGGAGGGCGAGGAAAGTGAGGAAGGAATTACCGGAAAGGTATCCCTCGGCTATATGATGGATTTCGGAGGATTCTCCATGCCTATGGGTTCATACGTAATCTACGGATTCGGTGATTATGACATTCCCGACGCATACGTTTCCACTATCCTTGAAAAGAACTCAGACGGCACATACACCATCAACGCCGCGATGATGGACAACGATGGAAAGTTCATGCACTTGTTCATGAACGTCAAAATCGCCATTACCGTGAGCAAGGAGAGCGAATACGAAGACGAGGAGTAATCTGAATAGTAAGACCCAGCTTTATGAAAAAGACACTTACAGCATTATTTACAGCTGCACTCGTCGCTGCCGGATGCAGCGGCAACAAGGCAGGAGGTCCCGTAATCTTTGAGGGACGCTTCATCGGATACAACGGGGAGTACGTCGAGTTTTTCCTCCCCGTGGGTGACGGCACGTTCAAGGAGATGCCCATAAGGGTGGCCGAGGACGGCACATTCTGCGATACCCTGGAGTTTGAAAAGGCCGATTATGACGCCGCGCTGTTTGCCGACAGGTTCATGTTCAGAACCTCCATCGAACCCGGCAAGCACTACATTGCAGAGTTTGACCTCACCGAGGAGGGAGTTGAGACCAATTTCCGTTTTACCGGAGAGGGTGAGAAGGAAAACAGTTTCCTTGCCAGATATTGGGAAACCTTCACCTATGCCGACAGCGTAATTGATGCAAACGCCGACTGCGCAAGTTTCAATGAGTTCATCGGCAACATCCGCTCCATTTCAGAAGGACTTCTGCAGGACCTCGCAACGGTCGGGAACAAACCTTTTGAAAAATATTACAGGAAAGACATTGCCCGTAATGAAAGTATGTATGCCGCCATTTACCCCATCCTGCAGATAAACCGCGATGGAGAGTATCTACAGGACAGCAATTTTACAGATTATATGTCGAAACACGTTCTGGACGAGCAGACCATCTCGGTAATCTCATCCATTGCAGCGTACAGTTACGGCAGGATAAATCTTGCTGAACTGCTCAAATCGGCCCCCGACATCTGCGGGGAATCCGGCAGCCGCATCTTCATCGAGAAACTCCTCACCGATTTCGTGGGCGCCGGCAGCACCTTCCGGCTCAAACCGGCCTTCGACTATTATTGTGAGCTTTACGATGACCCAGATGAGGAACTTGTGGAGAAATGCAACAATGCCCTGACACTCTGCCCCGGAGCCATTGCCCCCGACATCGAATGTCTTGACATTGACGGCAACGTCCACCATCTGTCGGAATTCGCCGGCAAACCCCTCTACATTGACTTGTGGGCATCCTGGTGCGGCCCCTGCTGTGCAGAAATCCCCCACCTCGCCCGCCTTGTGGAGAGTCTCGGCCCCGACCCGGAGATTGTCTGCATCAGCATTTCAATAGACGAGGAGAAGGAAAGCTGGAGCGGCAAGCTCGAGAGCGACAAGCCCTTCTGGCCACAGTTCATCGCAAGCGAAGCGGGTCAGGAGAGCATTTCCAAAGTTTATGGCGTGACGGGGATTCCACGTTTTATGCTCGTTGCAGCCGACGGCACCATCGCATCGGTCAATGCCCCGCGCCCGTCTGACCCCGACATTGTCAATTCATTAAAATCGTTGTTATGAAAAGATTATTGCTTTTATCAGTTTTGATTGCAGCCGCCGCATCGTGCACATCCCCCCAGGCGCCCATAAGCGGCCGTATTGACGGGATACAGAGTGACACCCTCTATATCGCATATAGTGCAGATGAAGGGATCGGCATTGCCATTCTGGACACCCTTGCGCTGAGTGGCGGAAAGTTCAGCTACACTCCCCCTTCAGACGAGAGCGGTGTGTTGATGATTTTTGACAAAGATGATTTCTGCAACTTCATGAATCTCTACTACGTGCCGGGCGAAAAGGCAGTCATCGAAGGGTCTATGGTGGATTACACCGTCAGCGGCACTCCCTTCTATGCCGACTGTGGGGAATTTCTGAAACAGATTGCCCCGCTTGAGGCAAGGCGCCACGACCTTATGAGCAGACTCGGAGAGGAAGAGAGCGACGACCTGTCGTTTGACTTCCACGGCGAAGAGAAGAAGCTCTCTCTCGAAAGGGATGCCGAAGCACTGAAATTCATCGAAGGTCACCCCGACAGCGACTATTCCGCCTACCTTGCCACCGATATAAGCATCAAACGCTTCGAGGAGGCATATGCTCTTCTCTCCGACAAGGCCCGCGAAGGTCGGATGGCGAGACTTCTCAACGACCGCCGGATGGTTATCAAAGGGGAAGCTGAGCGTTACGAAGCGATGGGCAAAATTGTAGAAGGAGCCGAAGCTCCAGACTTCACCTTAAAAACTTCCAATGGCGGAACTTTCACCCTTTCGGAGCAGCGGGGCAAATACGTTCTGCTCGACTTTTGGGGAACATGGTGCCATTGGTGCTGCGAAGGGATTCCCAATGTCAAAGAAATCAGCAGACGCTACAGCGACAAACTGACGGTGGTAAGTATTGACACTGGCGACACCGAGAAAGGATGGATGGACGGCATTGAGAAATACGGAATGGACTGGATTCAGGTCTATAACTCAAAAGCCGATGCGATCGACGGCAAATATGCCGTGGAAGGATTCCCAGGATTCTATCTCATCGACCCAGAAGGCATCATCAAGATGATTTCGTTCGGCGAGCCTTACGACTTTGTGGAAGCCATCGGCAAACTGCTCGAATAACGGTTACGACAATGTCGGAATGACAAACCAAAAGCAAGGGCCATCACACCCTTGCTTTTTTTTCGTATCTTTACGGCTCAAACAAACTTGTTTAAACATAAGTTTAGCAAAACCGCTGATGAAACGCTATCTCCTGCTTCTCGCAGTGCTGATGATGACAGCCCTGTCGCCCGTTACCGGTTGCGACAAACCCACTCCCGACCCCAACCCCTCTCCCGTCAATCCGGTTCCCGACCCCGGCAATGACGAGCTGGTGGAAGTGGAGGATACCCTCGATATAGAGGGGGCGAAAGACCTTCTGATAACATTCTCGGCGGAAGGGGGTTCCGCAGAGTTGCAAGTTGTCACGAACTGCGGCTGGAAGGCCGTTGCAAGCACCGGCTGGTGCAGCGTGGATCCCGCCTCCGGTGCCAAAGGGAGGGTAACGGTCACCATCAAGACCGCCCCCAACGAAGCCACCGAGCCGCGCACTGCAGTTTTCACTTTCACAGCCGGCAAAGTTACCCGCGAAGTCACGCTCGAGCAGGATGCCGCAGTCATCGTCATCCCCCCTTCCCTTACCATCAGCCGCAAGAGTTACAAGGCCGATGCCGAAGGCAAGACCTTCTCGGTGGAGGTCACCTCAAACGTCGAATACACCATCTCCGCCCCCGATTGGCTTGACACAAGTGTGGCGGAGGAGAAAGGGGAAACCAAAGTATATAGCGTAACCGCGGCTCCCAACGACACGGGCAGCGACCGCAGCGGTTCCATCGTTTTCGAAAACAGGGAAGCCGAAGTCAGCGCCACTCTGAAAGTGAGCCAGGAGGCCATTTATGTCGAAGACCCCGAGTGTATCAGCATTCTCGCCATAGGCAACAGTTTCTCCATAGATGCGATGCAGTATCTCTACGACATTCTCCTGCAATGCGGCTACCGCGAGGTTCATCTTGGCAACCTCTACATAGGCGGATGCACTTTGGAGACACATTCGGGCAATCTTACGGGGAAACTCGGCGCCTACATCTACTACACCAACGACAACGGCACCTGGAGCAGCACCGATGCGACATCGGCCCAGACTGCCCTTTCGAGCCGCAAGTGGAACTACATCTCAATGCAGCAGGCCAGCGGCTCGTCGGGCGTGAAGAGCACCTACGAACCCTACCTCGGCAACATCATCACCGAAGTCCGCAAACTTGCCCCCCAGGCCCACCTGATGTGGCACATGACGTGGGCTTACCAGCAGAACTCCACCCACTCCGAATTCTCCAAATACGACAAGGATCAGATGAAGATGTACAATATGATTCTGGACGCAGTCCGCGAGAAAGTCCTTGCCCATCAGGAGATAGAGTTTGTGATTCCGTGCGGCACGGCCGTGCAGAACCTCCGTACGAGTCTCATAGGTGACAACGTGACCCGCGACGGCTACCATATGGCCTACGACACCGGCCGCTATGTCACGGCCATGATGTGGGCCCGCCAGATATCGGGCAGGGACATTTCCGGGGTAACCTGGAAACCCTCGGGATACTCCTTCAGCGAAAAACAGATTCTGGCCATCAAGGAGGCGGTGAACAATGCCTATGACCACCCTTACGAAGTGACCAGGTCGCAATATGAATCGGAAGCCGAGGTATGCCCCCCGCACGAAGAACTCGCCGCTGTGCTGAAGGCCGCGGGATATGACCCCGACAACTATGAAGAACTGCAGATAAGACTTACTCCCAACTCGTTCTACCAATCCACCGCCTCATCCACTGTCTATAGTGCGGCGACGGGAAGTTCCGCCTCCAACCTGAACCAGTTTGCAAGCACCCCCATCTACACCAAAAGCGACATTCCCAACGGGTCGGTGATAGTGCTCAAGGAGGGATTCCAATACCGCCCCGAGGCTTGGACCAGTCTGAGCGGAAAAACCTCCAACCGTCCCGCAAACGTATATGAGCAGATTGTAAAGGTGGATGACACGTGGTGGGGCTCGTGGAACTACCGCGCCTTCAACATTGCCAAGAAGGGTAATCCCGCCCTGGATGCCGCCGGACAGAAGGAACTGCTGGAGTGCTTCGCCATATTCGTCCCCAAGGCGTCCCAGATGTGACAGGACGGCTGACGGACATCTCCTATCCGTTTACAAACGTTTACAAACGGGTAGAGATGGGTAGAAACGAATAGAAACATTTATAAACGGATAGAAACGAATATAACCGGATAGAAACAAAATAAAAATTGAATAGATGAACAGCATCAAAAAATGGTTCTTTGTAACCCGCCCGTGGTCGTTTGTAGTATCGGCCACCCCCGTAATGGTAACGTCAGTCTATCTTCTGTGGAAAGGTTGCCCCGAGGGGTTCAACTGGATTGCAGCAGTGTTGGCCCTCGTGGGCATCATATTGTTCCACGCAGCGGGAAATGTGCTGAGCGACTATCTTGACTACAAGACGGGAGTCGATAACAAAGACGCCTTCTGCATCCCCAACCTGGTCAGCGGGGAGTTCAAGGCTGCGGATTACAAGACATACGCCATCTGTCTTTTCATTGCGAGCTGCCTCGTCGGAATTATCCTGACCGCGATGAGCGGATGGACTCTGCTGGCGATAGGTGTTCCGGGGCTTATTTTGACATTGCTCTATTCCAAATCCAAATTCTGCGCACTGGGCGACCTGAATATCTTTGTCATTTTCGGTATCCTGCCTATGCTCGGAACTTCTTACGTCACGACCGGCACTATTGACTGGAGCACGCTGCTGCTGAGCGTCCCCGTGGGTTTCGTGACGGTGGCAGTGCTCCACAGCAACAACACTCGCGACATCCCCACCGACAGTGCCGCCGGCGCCCACTCTCTGGCATACGTGATAGGCGAAAAAACTGCGGTACGCCTGTATGAGGCCCTGATATGGATTCCGTCTCTCTACACCATCGCTATGGTCATCGCCGGACTCTTTCCGATTTGGACGCTGGCCATCCTGCTCTCCCTCCCCATTGTCCTGAAGAACACCCGTCAGGCAGAGAAATATGCCACCGAGGGGCTCAAGGCATTCAACACAATGGATCTTATGACAGCGAAATTACAGATGATTTCGGGAATAACCCTGTTTGCTGCATTTGCTGTTGCAGCATTACTATAGTCTATGTTGGAAGGCATCTTTTCATGGAACAGGCGGGGAGCCGTCACTGACGGTTCTTATATCCCCCCCCGCTGTCCGTCCGACAAATTGTATCTGTCGATGGGCATTGCGGCAGTGCTGTGGTTCGTTATGTTCAACCCTTGGCTGGGACTTAACTATTGGTTCTGGTCGCTTATGGCTGCAAGTTCGGTAATTCTGCTGCTGCTTACGTTCGACTATGGTTCGCTCAAGCTGGCTTTTGACTGGAAGCAGATTGGGCTGGGAGTGGCACTGGCAGCCGTTCTTTGGGGCATTTTCTGGGTAGGCGACCACATTTCGGCACTGATTTTCAGCTTCAGCGACACTCAGGTGGGGAACATTTACGCCATGGGGGACGGCCGCTCCGCCGGCATCCTTGCGGCGCAACTGCTCATTCTCACCGGCCCTGCAGAAGAAATGTTCTGGCGTGGGTTCGTCCAGGAGCAGCTCGGACAGCGGACGGGACGATTCACGGCTATGCTCCTGACCCTTGCCGTATATACCCTTATTCATATCTGGTCGTTCAATTTCATGCTGATAATGGCCGCCCTCGTGGCAGGTGCGGTGTGGGGCCTGCTCTATTGGCTCCGCCCCCAATGGCTTCCGGCGTTGGTCATCTCCCACGCCCTCTGGGACGCCGCCGTATTCGTGATATTCCCGATATAATCCTCGGAACTCAAGGTAAAAAGAGAAAGGCTGGCCCGCAGGGGTCAGCCTTTTTCGTATGTATGAACAGGATTCTACTGATGTTCAAGTTTGAGGGTTTTGGTGGTCTGGTCGCAAACCTCCGAAGGACCCCAGTACTGGATGGGACCGGGATAGATGTAGGAGGTGTTCTCTGCCCACTCTGCACGATGCTCTGCAAAGTATTTGAACGGCGCTCCGTCAAGCTCTACAAGGGCCTTTCTGATAAC
>JABUTP010000060.1:0-1038 GCA_021443625.1 Bacteroidales bacterium
CTTGCCACGAAGAACCTGAAAAACACGGGATAATAGAACAGCCGGATGCGTTCGGGGGTGTAGAGAATAACCTCGATATGTCCCAGCACGATGAGCATAAACCAGCCGAAGGCGATGCTGGAGTGCATGAATCCCAGCAACTTGTTCCGTTTCCACAACTTCACGTGGAACAGGCAGTCAAAAAATATGTCCCTGATGTTCTTGAGAAAAGTCTTGGGGGTGATGAGAGACTTGGCAAGCGCGATGCGCTCCTCTTTGGACAACTGCCGTATGATGCGTACAATGCCCACGGCGCACCACGTAAGAATGAAAATCATTCCTATCAGGAACGGGAGTACGAATGGATGGAATCCCGACGTTATACGCTCGTGCATCATAGCTCGGAAGATTTTTCTTGGGGTTTATCACCGCATACGCGGCATGCTGCAAGTATTATACGGCGGGTGTTGAGACCTCTGGGGCAAACCATAAGGCATTTGCCGCAAAGCATACAGCTGCGTACCATTTTCACCACTTCCTCTTCTCGTCCCCGCTCAAGGTTCAGGATAAGTTTCCGAACACTCATTCCCGAGAAATTGCCTGCCGGACAGGTGGCCGAGCACGAACCGCAAGACATACAGCGCATCACGTCGGGCTCTACCGCACGGATGAGGTTGAACTTCGAAACATCGGCCGTGTCCAGATTGATGGTGGAACTCGGAACTATATGGAACCCGAAATTGTTCATCGTCTGAGAATTTCTTTCAGTCCCGATTTCTTGGCTTCGGTCACGTCAAAATGGAGCTGGAGTGCAGCCGAGCGGGCTTCTGCCAAGGTTTCGGGTATGGTTTTGGGCCCGGTAGCAGCCCCTGCGTAGTAGATGTTGGGAACGGGGGAGGCCACTATACCGGTAACGTTGTCCCGACTCTGCAGGAAACCGTCGTTGTCAAGCGCGAGGCCCAGATTGCCGGCGATGGGCGCCATAGTGCGGTTGCACACCATTCCGGACATCAGCACCAGCAGATCGAGGGTGATTTTCAAGGGTTTGCCGCTCAGGGT
>JABUTP010000060.1:1069-6500 GCA_021443625.1 Bacteroidales bacterium
AAATGGATGCCGTAGTCTTTCTGCGCCTTGATGTAGAAATCTTCGTACTTGCGTCCGAAGAGCCGCAGGTCCATATAGAAACAATATATTTCGGCTTCGGGGAAGTGCCGTTTGAGTTCAATGGCCTGTTTGATGGCGGTGACGCAGCACACCTTGGAACATTGGGTGTTGCCCGCCTTCACGTCCCGGGAACCCACACAGTGGACAAATCCCGCTTTCATTATGGGTTTATCAAGCCGTTCGTCCCCTCCTTCGCAGAACCAGCGCTCCAAATCGGCATTGGTCATGACCTGATTGTAGATGCCGTAGCCGTATTCCTCTTTCTTCTCGGCTTCGAAAAGGGAGAACCCGGTGCAGACTATCACATATTTGGTGCTGACCGACACGCCGTTGCTGAGCATTGCGAAATAGCCGTCCTTGAGGCGGCGGATGCTCACGATTTTGGTATTGAGAAAGATGCAGGCGTCGCGGGCACTCTCCTTGAGCCGTTCCAGCACTGCGGAGGCGTCGGACATATCGGGGAACAGTTTGTGCCACGATGCCAGATGGCCTCCCAGATGCTCCGCGGATTCCACGATGATGGGATTGTACTCCTTGAATTTCAACAGGGTGGCCGCAGCTTCAAGCCCTGCGGGGCCACCGCCTATGATGAGAACGTTTTCCATAATATCAGCAGCATTTCATCCAATGTGGCAGTTCGGGATATTTGAGGTCTTTGCCGTCCAGCCCCTTGTATTTGTCTTCAGCGGTCCAGGGAATTCCCATTTTGTCAAGCAGCGGCTCCACGGCAACCTGATGCAGCTGCAACCCGAGGTCCCAGGGGTTGTAGCCCAGGATGAGCCCGGCAAGCTCTTCGTAGGTCAGCACGGGGATGCCGTAGCCCCCCTTGCCGTAGGTCTTGCCCTCCATCTCCGAGATGGCATATTGCCAGCGGTCCAGGAAATAGGGACATCCGGGGCAGTTTGTCAGAATGAAATCGGGGGCAAAAGGTTCCATCGACTCAAACTTCTTTCGAGTATTGGAGATGGAATAACCGCGGTTGGCCTTGATGTGGTACTGCCTGAAACCATAGCCGCAGCAGTGGCGCCTTTCGGGATAATCCACCACTTCGCCTCCCCACGCTTCAATCATTCCGCAAAGCACATAGGGGTATTCGGCCCCGCCGACACTCTTGGAGGGGAACATCTTGCCGTAGTGGCATCCGATATGTTCGACTCCCCGCAGGGGTTTGCCGGTGTGGACGTTTATCAGGTTGTATTTGGCCTTTGCGGCTATGTCAAAGCGGAATTTGAAGATGAGGTCCGAAGCGTGGGCAATGTATTTGGGTTTGTTGAACTCCCTGCCGGTGGCTTTGAACAGCAGCTCGCGGATTCGTGCCTCGAGTTCGGGGTGTTCATACCATGACTCCAGAGTCTCGATGTAGTTGCCGAAAGAGGTGATGCAGCTGCACACGTAATTATCGTAGCCCGCTTCGGTCATCAGCGCGAACTGACGGGCCACAATGGTCATTGCGGTCTCCTGCGGAATGGTGTCGCAGTGGTAGGCGATGCCGCCGCAGGTGGTGTGGTGCTCCGTCTCAAAGATATCCTTGCCCAAGTCGCCGCGGCAGATATCCAGAAATGCCTTTTCGGAGCCGGGAAAGAAGTTCTGCCGGATGCAGCTTCTCACATAAAACCAGTTGTCATCGGGAATCTCCTTCTGATAATCGGACCATATTTTCTGTTTTCCTTCGTATATCATATCTGACAGGTCTTGCATGTGTCTTGAAACGTTTCCATCCGTTTATAAACGTTTCAAAAACGGTTTTTAATTGTTAAAATGGCACTCGCTGCACTCTTCAAAAGTCTTGCGGAAATACTCCTCCATATCCAGGCCCATCTCGGCAGCCTTCTCGGCGGAATACTTCTCCACGGCCTCGATGCGCTCGGTACCTCCCGTTATGTCGAATATGCTTTTGAGTTCGTCGAGCGACTCCTGCGGGATGGCTCTCAGAACGCCCGTACCTTTGCCGCGCCAGTTGGCTCCGAGTCGGGCAAGACTGTCGGAAAGGTGCTCGGTGTGCCACTTCCATACGGGTCCCGACTCCTGATGGTCTTCCCAGCTGAACGTGTCGGGATAGACGCAGTAGCCGTATTTGAGTATGTTTTCCTTGAATATTTCGGTAAGGGGAAAGAGCTGGCGTCCCTTCTCGCTGTGGACAAAATAGCCGAGGCGGGCGGAGAGGTTGCGCAGGGCCATAATCACCTTGCCGGGGGCATTGCTGCGGGGGCAGCGGGTCATACACGACATACACTCCCCGCAATACCAGATGGTGTCGCTTTTCAGAAGGGCCTCTATCTCGGCGTCATCCTTCCGCTGCACTGTGTCAACAATCTTTCGAGGGTCGTATTTGTAGAATTCGGCGGCGGGGCAGATGGCTGTGCAGGTGCCGCAGTTTATACAGGTCTGAAGTCCCTCCACAAACCGCCAGTCCTTACATAGTTCATCGTAAAGTTTGCTCATTCTTTCGCAGTTTAATCTGCGAATTTAAGAAGTTGTTTAAATTGAGTCAAATTTTTATTTAGAATGAGTCGTGACGGCGTTTCGGATTTCCGTCCTAAAGGGCGAGGTCTCCGGGCTTGATCCACCCTGTTTTCCTGAAAATCATCCCCAGAAGAGGGCATATCACGGCGGGGAGGACAAAGCATACGAGCAGCAGCCCCAACCAGTCTGAAACGCCGGGGACAATGGCGGTTGCACCCGCCTTGAGGGCGGCTTCCTGAGGGGCAATCCAGCCGGTCCAGACCCCAATAGGGCCGCACAGACCGCAGGTTCCCATCCCCGAATTGACGGGGGCTCCGTTCATCTGCAGACGGAATATGCAGGTGGCCACGGGGCCGGTGATGCACGAAGTTATGATGGGGGCAATCCAGATGCGGGGATTCTTGAGAATGTTGCCCATCTGCAGCATACTGGTGCCGATACCCTGACTCACCATTCCGCCCCACCTGTTTTCGCGGAAACTCATGAATGCGAACCCCACCATCTGGGCGCAGCACCCTGCCACGGCAGCCCCTCCGGCAAGTCCGGTGAGTCCCAATCCGGCACATATCGCCGCGGAGGAGATGGGGAGGGTGAGGGCCATCCCCACCAGCGCCGCCACCGCCATACCCATAAGGAACGGATGGAGTTCGGTGGCCCACATTATGAGGTTGCCCGTCCAGGCGGCTGCCTGTCCCACCGGCTTGGCCACGATGCAGGCGGCGCCTATGCCCACCAGAAGGGTGACAATGGGGGTGACGAGGATGTCAATCTTCGTCTCCTTGCTTACGATTTTTCCGGCTTCCGCCGCAATGATGGCTATGAGATAGACGGCAAACGGACCACCGGCCCCGCCCATTGCGTTGGTGGCGTAACCTACCGGAACCAGAGTGAACAGCACCAGAGCGGGGGCATTCAAGGCACTGCCGATGGCCACTGCCATTGCCGGACCCACCATTGCGCAGGCCACGCTTCCTATGGAATAGCCGACGCCCCCTATGGTAACGACGTGGGCTGTGAGGAATCCGATGTGGAACTGGGCTCCGATGGTATTGAGGATTGTCCCGACCAGCAGGGTGCAGAAGAGACCCTGCGCCATGGCCGACATTGCATCGACACCATAGGTCTTGAACGACGGTTTGACCTCTTTGCGGCTCAGAAAAGAACTTATGCCTGACATTGCCGTACGACGGTTAGACTTATTTCCTGCCGAGATTATTGGCCTTGATGAATTCTTCCAGAGCGGTTCCGTCATCGATGCTGCGGATGCACTCCATAAGCATCGTCACTTTCTCTGAGGGTACGATTTTGAGGATATTTGCGGTGGTTTCCTTCACGCAGTAGTCACCGGCGATGCCGCAAACGTCAATCCTTTCACAATTCTGCAGCCAGTTCAAGGCAACGCCCTCTTCCAGATTTTCAAACGCGCCGTACTGCTCCTTGTCCGTTTCGGTTCCTTTGAGGAAGAACTGCACGCGGTCGGGATTCTGGGCCAGAATGGGTTTGAAAGCGTCCGGCAGTCCGGCTCCCTGGGTGAAAGCCACGCAGTGAGGGGGCCACATACCACCTTCGGGCGCGAAGGAGCAGTGGTTGCCGGGATGCCAGTCGAGGGTGAAGATGATGGCATCGTAGGCGGGGGCGATGGCGGCTATCTTCTCGGGAAGAACCTCGCTTCCACCGACATACAGAGCCCCTGAAGGGTCAAAGAAATCGCGCTGCACATCGACCACCACCAGCAGCGACTTGATGTTGAGGGAATCTTCCGCAACTGCGGCGGCGTTTTGGGCGGACTGCCCCGAAGTGCAGGATGCAAACAAAACAGAGCACAATGCACACATAAAAATAAAATGCTTCATACGGAAATCATTTTGCGCGCAAATTTAGAAGTTGTTTGAATTTGATTCAAATTTTTATTTATGGAATGTTTTTAAGCAGGTTTGCATTGTTTGCGAGGGCGCATAGTTGATCACTATGTAACAAAGCAAACAATGCAAAGATGCCAAAAACAAACATAAAGAAATTTTGCAATTAATTTTAAACAACTTCAGAAATAACTACATTTGCATTCCAACAGTCTGCACTAAAAATCAAAGATGAAACCTCAATTATCCACAAGGGCCAGGAGTCTCAGCAGTTCGGCCACATTTGCAATGCTTCAAAAATCCATGGAATTGAAACAGGCAGGCATCGACGTCATAAGCATGAGCGTCGGCGAACCCGATTTCAAAACCCCAAAAACAATCAGGCTTGCAGCCCACGCAGCCATTGAGGACGGCTGGACCAAATATTCCCCAGTGCCGGGATATATGCCTTTGAGGGAGGCCTGCGCCCGCAAACTCAAGAATGAAAACGGGCTGGACTACTCCGCCAAGCAGATTCTGGTTTCCAACGGAGCCAAGCAGTCGCTCACCAATGCCATCATGGCCGTGGTGGATACGGGTGACGAAGTTGTCATCCCCACTCCCTGCTGGGTAAGTTATATGCAGATGGTAATCCTTGCCGGAGGCGTTCCCGTGACTGTAAGGGCCGGGATTGAGCAGGATTTCAAGGTGACCCCTGCCCAACTTGAAGCCGCCATCACCCCCCGCACCAAGGCCATTATGCTGTGTTCTCCCTCCAACCCTACGGGAGCCATCTACAGCCGCGAGGAACTTGCGGGGCTGGCAGAAGTGATAGCCCGCCACGACGACATTGTGGTTATTTCCGATGAAATCTACGAACATCTCAACTATATCGGCCGCCACGAAAGCATCGCGCAGTTCGAATCCATCAGAGACCGCGTGGTCATTATCAATGGTGTCTCCAAGGCATACGCAATGACCGGCTGGCGTATCGGTTTTGCCGCAGGTCCCCAGTGGCTCATAGATGCCGCCAACAAGATTCAGGGACAATATACCAGCGGCCCCTGCTC
>JABUTP010000060.1:6837-14827 GCA_021443625.1 Bacteroidales bacterium
AAAGCCGTCGCCCGCATCAAAGATGCGATAGAAACCCTTGAATAAAGGGACTTCTCTCAATCTTGATCAGAGATTCTTTCTCGAAAATTCACATCCGCAGTAGGTTTGGTTGTAGAACCCCTCGCTGCGGATGATTTCGTTGCGCCTTTCCTGCAACCCGCAGATGCGCCAGTTCTGGCCCCACCAGAGGAGGCCGTCGTAGTGTGAGCAGGCCGCCGTTCCCGCAACGTTGACCTGTTCAAGGTCTTTCCAGCGGGAGGAGGCGAGGGTGGTGGTCAGTACTTTGAATCCGTGTCGGTGGGCATATTCCGCAGCCCTCTCAAGCCGGAACCGGAAGCACAGAGAGCACCTCTCGCCCCTTTCGGGGGCATCGGCAAGATGGCGGGTGTGGTCAAGCCAACAGTCGTGGTCATAATCGTCGTCAATGACCTCCAGTCCCGACTGCCGTGCATACCGCTCAATCTCCCCCTTGCGCAGGACATATTCCTCCTGAGGAAAAATGTTGGAATTGGAGAAGAAGATTGTCGGGCGGATATCGTGGCTCAGCAGCCATTCCAGAATCGCTCCGGAGCAGGGGGCGCAGCAACTGTGCAGCAGCAGCCGGTCGCACCCCCGGGGGATTTCTATGGTTTTGGACGGCATCTCGGGTCGTCTATTCCTCTTTGCGGGCAAAATCTTTGTCCAAACGGGGGCGGGGGGCATCCTTGCCGACTTTGCGGCGCATCGGTTTCAACCCGGCTTTGGTCGCCACCTTGGTCTGGGAAACCTGGTCTCTGCCGTCGATGAATGTGATGGGACCGCTGTACCGGTAGAGCCAGCTCGTTCCGGCCACCGTGTTGTTGTCCACGGAGATATAGGCGCTGAGGGAGTAGTTGTCGCCGTCAAGGCTCACGTAGAGAGTCCCCTCAACCACCGGCCATAGGGAGTAGTTGCGATTGGCGTCATACTGGCGGAAGAGGAAAGAGGGTTGCATTGTCCCGTCCTCGTCGGTATATCCTTCCAGCAGCCGGAAAGGTTCGAATTCATCGAAAGTGCTGGTGTAACTGCCGGCGGGAATCGCAATCTTGTCGCTTACGGGGCACAGCAGTTCGAGTTGGAGTTCGTCCCCTTCAT
Organism: Bacteroidales bacterium; assembly: GCA_021443625.1. GTDB lineage: Bacteria > Bacteroidota > Bacteroidia > Bacteroidales > UBA932 > Equibacterium. The sequence goes on from JABUTP010000060.1 coordinate 7,951, forward strand.
CCACGAAATAGTTGGTACCTTCGGCATACGTCCCCCGGTAGAGAGTCAGCACATAGTCGTCGGTGTCGTCGCTCCAGTATTTTCCGTAATAGGTGCAGACGGCGTGCAGGGCATCCTCCTGCTCGATTTCGATGTAGCCGCCGTTGTCACCGCTCCCGCTTCCNCCGCTTCCCTGCCCGTTGTCGCCCGACTGGCACATATCGGTGATGGGTATTTCCCCGGAGTATTCTATATCGAAGGTATTGAAATCAGTCTTGAGGGTTCCGCTAATCTTGTATCTGCTGTTGCTTTCTTTTTTTACGGTAAGAGTGCCACCGGTTATTATATTCAGCGAAGTGGTTCCGTCGCTCTCCTTGGTATAGATGAACGAGGGATAGACATAGCCGTCTTCGGTATATCCTTCGAGGAAATTGAAGGCGTAAATCTCGTCTGCCGAAAAAGAATACTTGCCTGCGGAAATCTCATTGCCGAGAGCTTCCGGAGGGCAGACGAGGTCGAGGGCGATTTCGGTCCCTTGTCCCACGAAATCCCCGTCGGAACCATACTGCCCCTCGTAGAGATAGAGAATCATATTGGTGGTGCTGGAGTTGTAACGCGTACCCCAGCACAGGGCGACGGCCCCCCAAAGGGAAAGGTCCGAAGAGTTCTTTTTCTCCTTATCCCCCCAAGGGTCGCAGGCAGAACAAAGCGCGGCAACCGCGACAAACACGGCCGCAATTTTGAGAAAACACTGTTTCATGGTCATTCGCATCAATTGTTGATTTCGTCGTTGAGGGTTATGGAGATGGTCTTGTCATTCACTTCCCTCATCTTTTCAAAAATTTCTATGAATTCAATGTCCGTGCCAACCCTGATGCGGAAATTGACGGTAGTGGTCGTGTTGTCGTATTCATACCGTATGTACTTGTCGTTTACGGTAATGTTGTATTGCTTGAAAATGTCAAGATAGGGGGAGAGGTCGGTCAGAAGGGCGCCTATCTTCAGCCGGATGATCTTGAGCTCATAGCTCGCGTGGCGGGTGTGCTCGTAACGGTCGAGGACTATGAGGATGAATAGTTCCAGCAGGGCGGCCACTATTGAGATGAGATACATTCCCGCGCCTACCGCCACGCCCATCATCGCGGTCATCCAGATACCGGCGGCGGTGGTGAGGCCGCGGACGCTTCCCTTGCTCTGGATAATGGCACCGGCACCGAGGAAACCCACACCCGACACCACCTGAGCGGCAATTCGCCCCGGGTCGCCGTTTTTGAGCCCCATATAAATCTGCGGGATGTAGATTGAAACCAACATCGCCAGAGTCGCTCCCAAAGAGATGAGGGCGAAGGTCCTGATGCCCGCACGCTGCCCTTTGCTCTTCCTTTCAAGGCCCACCATCGCCCCCAGAAGGGCCGACAGCGCCAGTTTGAAACAGGCCCCGACCGTGTTGACTTCGGGACTCAATATCAATTCTATAATATCGTTCATTGTAATGGATTGTTAACGCGGATTTCGCGAAGTTACAAATAAGTGGGCGAGCTGCCAACTTTTTTGAAGTGGTGCAGGTCAGCGGGCTTAGTCCTGATTGTGGCTGTGTTTGTACAACTGCCGCGAATTGACCAGGTTGTGGGCGATGCTGTAAAGCCCCCCTACAACCGACATCAGGGGATTCATGAAAGTGCTTGCCATCCAGATTATGAACACCGTGTTCTTCTGTCCGAGAACCTGCCCTGCGGTGGTCCTGTCGCCAAAACGGACGCCCGTCCGGTGTCCGGCCCAGAACTGGAAAAAGCAGCAGACGAAAGTGACCAGACCCATTGCCGCAATCCAGTACCACGGGGTGCGGCTGTGGACTATGGAGCGGGTGGTCACGCTGAGGGCCAACGCGAGGGACACTATCCAGATATAGAACGGCAAATCCTTTACCGAAAGCAGTTTCGCAAGGAACTTGGGGGCGGCGAAACGGGTCGCAACGGCCAGCAGCATCGGCACCACCAGTATCGAAAAGACCTTCCATATCATCGCTCCGAAAGCGTTAGCAAAGGAGATTCCTCCGTCGGGGTTGATGAGGGGGATGAAAATGGAGGCCACAAGGGCGGTGACAAAGTTGATGGTGATGGTGTAGGTTACGGTGGAAGGGACATCGCCGCCCAGTTTGTTGGTCACAACCACCGCCGCTGCTGCAGTGGGGCAGATGAAACACAGGAACGCGCTTGCCAGCAGAATCTCAACCGGTAAAGGAGGCCTGAAAACGATAATCGCCAGGGCAAACGTCCCCGCCAGGGCCACCTGCAGCAATATCAGTCTGAGATGCCACCTCTTTATCCTGAGTTCTCTGGGATCGACCTTGCAGAACGAGAGATAAAGAATGAAGAAGAGGAGCATCGGTTGAATCACCGCCACCGCATCCGCCACGCATTTCCGGGATTGGGCTTCCAGAGGCAGCGCCGCAAAAATGAAATAGGCGGCGACTCCGACCATCATCGAGATGGGGAGACTCCAGTCCTTCAGGAATTTTACAAAAGGTGAGTTTAGCAAGCTCGCCTGTCGCTCCGGACCCGGCATCGCTTCTTGGGGGATTATTGCTGGTTAATGACGAGTTCCGCAGAGGCGTCGCTCGACTTGAACACGACCTTGATGGTGTTTTTGGCCGCCGATGCCGGAACTTTTATCTTGACGGTGCTGACGCCCAACGCCTCCTCCACGGGCGCTATGGAAACGTGGCTGTCGGAACAGGTGGCCTTCCACTCCTGGTTGGCGGTGACGACAACCGTAACGACACCTCCTTCACGGGGAACCGACACCACCGGGGTGTTCAGAGCGATGTAGGGCTTGGGAAGCTGGGTGATGACGGCGTATTTGTAGTTGGATGTGTTCTGTCCTTTGGCAAAAATTTTGACGCGGACGGTCTCGCTGGTGTAACTTACACTGGGAGGAACAGAGACGGTTATGATGTCGTCTCCGATGCCGGCGTTCTTCGAAACCGAAAGTTCAACCAGATTGAGGGTGTCGATTTCCACTCTCCACGGGAAGTCGGTGATGATTTTGAGATCCACGGTGCCGCCGGTGCAGGGAACCGACGAGAGGGTGGGGGAAAGCTGGATTGAAGTAACCACATCGTCCTTTTCACAGGCAATGGCAAAAGGTATGATAAGGGCGATGACAAAAAGCCGTATATTTTTCATAATGCGCTTTGCGAAGCAATTAACCTGCCAAAGATAGGAAATTTTCGTAACTTCGCGACAAAATAGATTCTCTTTGAAGATGAGGAAAGGTTTTATATGCGCTGTAGTTGCCGCAGGGGTTATCTGCCTTCTGGGTTCAATGACTTCCTGCGAGAAATATATCCTGCCCCGGTTTTCGCTCACCCGCGACACTCTGAGGGTGGGGCCGGCGGCGACCATAGAGATGGTGGGCATCGAGTCCAATGTCGCGTGGAAGATGAAGGTCAAGGACGGAGAGGAACTTGGAGCCAAGTTCCAGGTTCCTGTACTGAACGCCGACAATTCCCAGGTCTATATGGAGGATGGCTCCCGCAAGATGTATGAACTCAAGGACGTTTATGAGGCAAAGAAGGGTGAGACTTCCGTGGTCGTTGCTCTGCTTGGGAACACTGATTTCAACAATGACAAGACCATCATCCTCGAGATGTTCGCCGAAGGTGCGGCTCCGGCATACGACACCCTTACGGTGGACAGGCTTTCGAAGGTCTTCCTCGGTTTCCGCAAATGGCCTGATGTGTTCACTGCAAGCAGCACATCTACAACCTATTATCAGCCTTTCGAGGTCGATATGTTCGGTTCTTCCCGCGGAATGTACAATAACTACACTTGGAAGGCACTCAACGGATATGAGTTCAGGATGCACACAGCGGGTACGGTATATCCCGCGGCGGGCAGCCCCAGCTGCCGCATGTGCGTGAACTCAACGGGAGGACTCAACCTCGGCACGAGCTACAACATGATAGCTATAACCCTTCCCGGAGTGCCCGGCAAAAAGATTGCAAAGGTTGAGATGATGTATGGAAACACCTCCACTTCAACAACCTGGAACAAATACGGCATCACCACTCTCGAATTTGCCGAAGGTATATTTGACGGCAGTGTGAATGACATTTCGGGAGATGCCGCAGGCAGTGCGGCAAAGGTCCAGACCGTTACGGGCGGGGCCCTCACTTACGCGGCAGCTCCCCTTAGAAAGAGCGTCACATACAATACGCCGGCCGATGATGCGGCGGCCAACCCCAACTCGCTGCTTACCTTCGAACTTCCCACTTCCGAGGTAGGTGCCGGTTATGCCCTGGTCGGCCTTTATGCAACCGGTATCAAGTGGATGGTCATTACATACGAATAGAAAATGCTTCAGACAATGAAAAAGACAATAATCATTTCTTTGGTCGCGTTGTTTGGAAGCATGTCCTTCCAGGCAAATGCCCAGACTGTCAGGGACTCTCTGGAGTTCGACAAGGCAGTCTCGTCAACCCCTGCTGAACTTCTGCGCGGACAGGTTGCCGGTGTAAGAGTCTCTGCCATTGACAACGCCGTCAACGGAGCGCTCAATGTGAACATCCGTGGTATAAACGAGCTTCGCGGAGACAGCCAGCCCCTCTGGATTGTGAACGGTGTTCAGCTCAATACCTCTCTCAACCGGAATATCAAGGCTTTCTGGCAGTTCGGCGAAAGCGGATACACAGCTCCCCAGAATCCCCTCGCATTCCTGAATCCCTACGACATCGAGAGCATCGAAGTCATCAAGGACCTCAGTGCTGCCGCAATCTATGGCGCGGCTGGAGCGAATGGAGTCGTGGTCATAAAGACCAAGATGCCCGTATCGGTCGAAAAGCTCTTTGTATGGGATTCGAATGTCAGCGTAAATACTCCGACAGTTGCAAATGATGCCTTCACCACAAGCATCAGCCACAACCATTCTCTCGGGGTCAGCGGTACGGCAAACAATACCACCTACAGCATCTCGGGATATTACCGCGATGTCAACGGCATTGTTGCCAACACCGGAAATGTTTATGCGGGACTCAACGTGAACTTCGAGACAAAGGCCAATTCGGTCGTATGGTTCGGGCTCAACTCAATCTCTTCCCTCGGTTCACTCCGTTCGACTACCGGTACCGCGTATTTCGGGGCGCCCTCGATGATGCTTTCGGCACGCAATCCTCTTCTTTTCCCTTCTGATACGGTACAGGGATGGGCATCGGATTACGATGATGACGGCACAGACTACCGGACGGTCAATTCGGTTTATCTCACTCTGAATTTCACCCCCTGGCTGAGTCTCAAGACAAGCGTCGGGGTTGACCTTCAGAACTACAACAGATATATATGGTACGGAAACGGCACATCCTTCGGACTTTCTGAAAACGGAGCTGCAAGTGTCCTTTCGTCCTCGATGTTCAACTACAGCGCTTCGTCGGTGCTTTCCGCAAACCGCTATATAGGCAGGAACAACCATATCAAGGCTTCCCTTGGAGTGGAGGTTCAGGGAGAAATCAATAAGTTCAACACGATGAATGGTACGGATTTCTTCTCGCACGAACTTCGCGGCAAGGGTATCAGCATCATGGCCAGCAAGCCTTATATCCACAAGTTCCGTCAGACCTATATCCGCGAAGCTGCATTTGCTTCGCTCAGTTATGACTGGAAGGGGATAGTCGGGGCAAATGCTTCTGTCCGTGCCGACTTCACTCCCAAGTACTACGATTCAACACCTGTGATTTATCCCGCAGGCAGTGCCTGGGCAGATATTCACAAGGCATTCCTTCCTGACTTCGAGGCGGTCTCGACTCTTAAGCTGAAGGCCGGATACGGGAAGGCCGGCCGCGAGCGTTTCGTTCCTTACGGACTGTTCGGAGAATACTGCTCCGGAGACTATTTTGCCGTTGCTCCCGAGCAGGAGGCATTTTACGAAGGGCTCAACCATGTTGAAAGCACCGAATTCACCGCTTCGGCAGAGGTCGGATTCATGGGGGGCCGCATCCTCCTCAGTGCCGGATACTATGACAAGGTCACTGAAGATGCGCTCAACATGTACTGCTTCGGCCGCAAGTACACCAATACCATTATCTGGCATTACGTCCCCCGTACCGATGTCATGGGCGTCAGCAGCAGTATCGCCAATCGCGGCATTGAGGGCAGCGCTGATTTCAAGATCATTGACAACAGACGCGTGAAGTGGTCTGCATCTGCCAACGCAACATACAACGTGAACCAGGTTATCGGGTTCGACGCTGCCGATACATACGGAAAGATGATAGGTGATGGCTTTTATGCCAATATCAACGCTCTCGGCTGGCAGCTTGGCTCCAACTACGGGTACCTGACCAATCCCGACGGAAGTCTTGTTGACGTTACTCGTGATGGCAAGATCAGCGAGGCTGACAAAGAAATCCTCGGAAGTCCCGTGCCCAAGTATTTCGGAGCTTTCGGCACGACCCTGTCTGCATTCGGCCTCACTCTCGATGTCCTTGTGGATGGTGCGGCAGATTTCACTATCTTCAATCTCAACCGTCTTGTGGAGGAGGGCGTCAAGCCTTATGTCATCACCGACAAATGGGTTGAGCGTGGTGATTTTGTCCGACTCAGCCGTGTATCTCTGGGATATGACATTCCCTTCAAGGCCAGGTGGATTCGCAGTCTGAGGGTGAATCTCTCGGCATGCAACCTTCTGACCCTGACCGGTTACAGCGGATGGTCTCCCGATGTGAACAGTTACGGTATCTCCAACCTCAGCTGCGGTCTGGACTACGGTTCATATCCCGTCCCGCGCAGCTTTGTTCTCGGTATAAGTGCCAAGTTCTAAACTATCAAGACAATGAAGAATATGAAAAATACAGTTTTAAGAGGCTTTGTCTTGACGGTGCTGCTGCTTGTATGCGGCAATGCCT
>JABUTP010000061.1:0-1336 GCA_021443625.1 Bacteroidales bacterium
TAATTCTCGGGGGAAATCAGAAGATGCGGACAGATGAAGAAGGAATCATACATGTTGGAGTTATCCCGTTCCTGCTGGAAGAAGACTTCCTGGCATCCTTCTTTTAACTGCAGATATCCCACCTAGTGTATTTGCAACGGACAGCATCAAAGAACTTCCCGATTTGCCCGAATTTTATTACCTTGCGTCAAATTCAAATCAAAAAAACAAGATTATGTTGTTCCAAGTGTATGGCGAGCACGCGCTTGCCCAATGGGGAATGATGCTTCTGGTGATGTTGTGTCTGATTCTCCTCAACGAATTTTCAAGAAGGACCAAGACCGGCGGTCTTATTATGTTCGGCCTTATTCCGCTGGCTCTGACGGTGTATTTTGTAGCAATCCGCATCGGTGCGGCAGCCGGTTCGGAGTGGGCTGTCAACAATCAGACCCACATTTACATGAACGGATGGTTCCACTATGCCAAACTTTATGCGTCGCTTGCGGGGTGTATCGGCTTTATGATGATAAAGTACGGCTGGGGTATCGGCAAGAAGCATTGGTTCAAATGTTTCCCGTTTGTTATCGTGGCCATCAACATTCTCATTGCCGTGGCCAGCGACTTCGAGTCGGCCGCAAAGGGGTGGAACAGCTGGTGGCTCTCTTCTGAGGGCGTATGGCTCTTCGGAGGGTGGCACAATGTGATGAACGGAGTGGCAGGTATCCTTAACATTCTCTGTATGACGGGCTGGTGGGCAGTCTATGCGTCAAAGGACAAGAAGGATATGATATGGGCCGATATGACCTGGGTATATATCATTGCCTATGACATCTGGAACTTCACCTACACATACAACTGCCTGCCTACGCACTCCTGGTTCTGCGGCGTTGCATTGCTGGCTGCACCCACCATCGCCGCACTCTGCTGGAACAGGGGCGGCTGGATAATGAACCGTGCCAACACTCTCTGCATCTGGTGTATGTTCGCGCAGGTATTCCCTCTTTTCCAGGAGACGTATCACACCGGGCAGCAATGGTTCCCCTGGGCGACAGTTTCGACACAGTATGTGGGCGGCGCAGAGGGCATCTCCCAAATCACCGCCGGCTCTTCGGTCGGGGCTAATCCCACTGCAATGCTTGTGATGAGCGCGCTTGCGCTGCTTGCAAATGCGGTTGCGCTGGGCTTCATCATTTACAGGGCGAAAAAGACCCACACCAACCCCTACACCGGCGAAATCTTCACCTTCCAGAAATACTACAAGGATGCTGCCGCAAGAGCCGTGATTGAATAATCACCTACGGCAGTTTTGGCCATAGACAGCAACGGGAGCCCTCACAACGGCTCCCGTTTTGTTTGC
>JABUTP010000061.1:2574-10030 GCA_021443625.1 Bacteroidales bacterium
GGCAGTTTTGGCCATAGACAGCAACGGGAGCCCTCACAACGGCTCCCGTTTTGTTTGCATAGTATCGATTTTATCCCTATCTTGCCGCCATATCATACTACTTTACCCATGAAAAAGATTCTCTTTTTATTTGCTGCGCTCGCCTTGGCGGGATGCGCTCAGAAAGAGGTGGAGGTGACAAGTGTCACAGTTACCCCCCCCCACCATTGAACTAACTGAAGGACAAGCAATTACGGCCCTATCTGCCAAAATCCTGCCCGAAGATGCCGTAGCCCCGCTGACTTGGTCTTCGTCAGACGCCACCATTGCAACAGTAAATCAGAACGGTGGGGTGACTCCCCTCAAAGCCGGCACCGCCACCATTACCGCCACAGCCGGCGGAAAGAGCGGCACCTGCAGGGTGACTGTCAACGCCCAGGTATTCCCGGTAGAAAGCATTTCACTCGACAAGAGCGAGGCAACGCTCACAGAAGGTGACGAAATTAAACTTACTGCCACCATAACTCCCGACAATGCCACCAACAAGAATTTCAGTTGGACGAGTTCCGATGCTGCCATCGCAAGTGTTGACAACGCCGGCAAGGTTACGGCTGTGAAACCTGGCGAGGCTACCATCACGGTAACCAGCGAGGACGGCGGCAAGACTGCCACCTGCAAGGTGTCCGTCATTGCCAAAGTGTATCCGGTGGAGGGCATCTCCCTGAATCAGACAGAGATATCAATAAACAAGGGGGAGGGCTCCACATTGTCGGCCACCATCACTCCCGACAACGCCACCAACAAGAATTTCAGCTGGACGAGTTCCGATGAAAGAGTGGCCACTGTTGACAATGACGGCAAGGTTACGGCAGTCGGAGGCGGCGAGGCCACCATTACCGCCACTACTGAAGACGGCGGCAAGACTGCCTCCTGCAAGATATCTGTATTTGTCCCCGTAGAGAGCGTTACCATAACCCCCGAGTGTACCATCTCCGTCGGGCAAGGAATGGTGCCGAATGTTAACGTCTATCCTTCCGACGCCACCAACACAAAAGTCACCATGACCAGTTCTGACGAAACCGTTTTGGCAGCCAGAGATGGCATTTGGACGGGAATCAGTGTCGGCACTGCCATTCTCACCGTAACAACCAACGACGGCGGCAAGACAGCCTCCTGCAATGTGACCGTAAACAAACCGATCATTCCCGTGGAGGAAGTAACCTTGGACAAGACGGAGTTGACTCTTACAGAGGGTGACGAAACTACTCTCCATGTCACAGTTGTTCCCGCAGACGCCACCTACGCTTTCCCGAAATGGTCAAGCTCTGACGAAAACGTCGTCAAGGTCAAATTCCAGGGACAGATTACCGCGATGAATCCCGGTGAAGCCACAATTACGGTATCATCATCGGACGGCAGCAAAAGTGCCACCTGTCATATTGTCGTAAAGGATTATCCTTATGTTCATAACGGTCACGACTATGTGGATCTCGGGTTGACCAGAGGGGATGTGTATGGTGCAGGCGACCCCAATGCAAGCAAGAAGATTGTTTTTGCCAAGAATAACGTCGGTGCCGAAAGGGAAACGGAGTTTGGCTATTATTTCCGTTGGGGAGAGCAGCAGGGATGGAAGATAATATCCAGCAATCAGCAGGAGACATTCCCCCTGTCGGAGTCTGTCTGCGTCCAATACGACAAGGATGGGACGGCTACCGGTGCCAAATGGACTGCAAGCACGTTTACCGGCGACGGATGGGGACTTTACAATCAGACGGTTGAGGCTTTCACGGGGAAGATAAACCAAGGACCCGTGAATGGCGTCACTTACGGCGATGCGGCAACTTACAACTGGGGCGGCAACTGGAGAACGATGGAACTTGAATTCCTGGATATGCTTACATCCGATTATACTGTTCCGGGTACTGTGACTATCGGTAGCGTCACTCTCAAAAAAGAATGGGACGCATCACATTGCGGCATCAGACTTACTAATGAAGCACTCGGAACTTCGGTGTTCTTCCCTGCATCGGGTTATTGTACCGGCTCAAACAGAAACTACACCTTGACAAACGGCTACTCTATGTGTTCCTCACCGGAAAGTTCGTCCGGCAAGAGCAAGTCCCCGATTCTGATATATCGTCAAGCGAGTTTCAATGGGGGAAATCACACGATATCCCTTTCCCGCGGGTATGCGATTCCCGTGCGCCCCATCGCAGAGTTGTAGTCTGGGTTATATTGCGGTATTGCCAAGATTTAGAAGCTGTTTAAATTTGAATCAAATTCAAACAGCTTCCTATTGGGATTTTTGTTTGCAAAATCGTAACTTTGACCGCTATTTATAAAACTCATTTGCAATGAAACAGCTCAACACCAAACTTATGCATCCGGCTGAGCAGCTGGCCCTGATTATCGGGCGCATCTACCGCAGCGGTCTCACCACGACATCGGGAGGAAACCTCTCCATTATGGACGACAACGGCGATATGTGGATAACCCCTGCCGGCATCGACAAAGGCTCGCTGACTGCGGCAGACATTATGTGCGTCAAGGCCGACGGCACCATTGTTGGGCGTCACCGTCCGTCGTCGGAATACCCTTTCCACAAGGCCATTTACAAGATCAGGCCCAAGATGAGATCTGTAATCCACGCCCATCCCCCGGGACTCGTGACTTTCAGTGTAATCCATCAAATCCCCGACACCAGCATCATTCCCCAGGCCCGCAACGTCTGCGGTCCCATCGGGTTTGCAAAATATGACATTCCGGGCAGCGAAGCCCTGGGCAAGAGCATTGCCAGGGAGTTTGAGAAGAATCCCGAGTACAAGGCTGTGATTATGGAAAACCACGGCGTGGTGTTGTGCGGTGAGGATATAGGCAGCGCATACCAGAGGTTCGAGACCCTCGAACTGTGCGCCCGCACCATCCTCAACTCCAAGACTCTTGGCACCCCCAAATACCTCAACAGCAACCAGATTGCAATGCACGAGAGCCACGCTCCCGACCTGCAGTATTTCATGAATGTATCCCACCCTTCGGACGAGCGTGCCATCCGTTCCGAAATATGCCGTATGGTGCGCAGGGCCTGCGACCAGCGTCTTATGAGCAGTTCGTACGGTACCATCTCGATGCGCTGGAAAGGGAATGACTTCCTCATCACCCCCACCCAGGTGCAGCGCTGGGACATTGACGAAGAGGATATCGTGCAGATCAAGGACGGAATGGTGGAAGCCGGCAAACATCCGAGCCGCGCCACTGTGCTTCACGCGGAGATTTACCGCCGCAACCCCAAGGTCAACGCCATTGTGCTCACCCAGTGCCCTTCGCTGATGGGCTTCTGCACATCCGATGCCGAGTTCAACGTCCGCACCATCCCCGAAAGCTGGATTTTCCTGCAGGATGTTCCCAAATTTGATTTCGGAATGCAATATACCAACCCTGCAGAGGTCGCCGACGCCCTCAAGTCCCGTCCGTGCGTGATGCTTTCCAACGACTCCGTGATTGTGGCTTCCGACTCGCTGCTCAACGCCTTTGACCGCCTCGAGGTTGCCGAGTTCAGTGCCAAGTCGCTGATTCTGGCCGCTCCCGCCGGCAAGCTCCACCCCATTACCGACAAGGAGGTTGAGGACCTGAGAATTGCCTTCCACGTCGGGGAATAATCGCCCTGCGACATACCAAACGAGACGAAACGCTGCAAATCCTGTGGCGTTTCGTTTCATTTTGTCCCTCAAAGTCTGCATAGTCCTATCATTTTGTATATATTTGCGGTTCGTATCCATGTGGATGCGCCCACCTATATATCTAATGGAATGAAGACTATCAGATATTTCATAATACTGCTGCTGACGCTCCTCCCTTTGCACGGCCTGGGGCAGGTCTTCCGAACAGTGACCGGTACGGTCAGCGACGCCCGTGGAGAGACGGTCATCGGAGCGGCAGTCCAACAGAAGGGAACCGGAATCGGCGTCGTGACCGACACCGACGGCCGTTATGTAATCCGTCTGAAAGACGCCACCGCGGAGACGGAACTTGTTTTCACTTCGCTCGGGTACAACCAGGTTGCGGTCAAGATCGGGAAGCGTTCCGTAGTTGACGTGGTTCTGGAGGACTCGGAATTCGCCATAGAGGAGGCGGTGATTCAGACCGGATACGGCGTAGTCCAGAAACGCTCCGACCTTACCGGTTCAGCATTTCAGGTTGAGGGGAAAGCCCTTTCGCAACTTCCCGCCACCCGCATAGACAATATGCTGGAGGGAATGGTTCCGGGGATGCGCGTTGAGACAACCAACTCCAACGGCCGGCCCAGAGTCAAAATCAGGGTCAGGGGCGACGCATCGCTCAACGCATCCAGCGAACCTCTCTGGATTGTGGACGGCGTCCCCATCTACACCGGCAGCAAGACCGGGCAGATTACAGGAACGTCTTATGACGTCAGCCCTATGTCGATGATAAATCCCGATGACATCGAGTCGATAACGGTGCTGAAGGATGCCGCCACCACCACCCTTTACGGGGCGGACGGCTCGAACGGTGTGATTCTGGTCACCACCAAGAGCGGCAGCAGCGACAAGACCCGCATCAACGTTTCGGTTCGCTCCGGTGTGAGCAGGGTTGACCGCACCACCCTTCTGCGGGTGTGCACCACGGAGCAGTGGTGGGACCTGGCAACGGAAGCCTGGCTCAACTCCGGCAGGCCCATTGAGGCATTCCCCTATCAGGACAACGAACACAACAGCTATTCCACCACAGACACCGACTGGTACGACGTCTATTACGGACTGGGCAATGACCGTCAGGTCAACTTCTCCGCTTCGGGCGGCAGCAGGAACATGTCCAACTATCTCTCCATAAGTTACTATGGAAACAATTCCACCGTGAAGGGAAATGAGCAGAACCGTTATACTATCCGAAACAAGTCGGGCTACCGCTTCTCCGACAGGCTTTCCATCGACTTTACGGTGGCGGGCGGATACAACGTGAACGATGTGTTTTCCCTCACATCATCGTACTACAAGGTGCTGCCCATCTTCTCGCCCTACGATGAGGACGGCGTGACTCCCAGACTTTACAACTACTACAGTCTCTCCGACACCGAATACAATCCGGTGCAGCGGAAGTTCGTATATAACTACGTTCCGGAGCGCGACCTGAGCGACAACCGGCAGAGTACGGTAACCGGCGACGCCAACAGCCAGATTCAGTGGAAACCCCTCAACGGACTCTCCCTGACGAGCACGGTGGGAGTCAGCGCCATCAGCATTTACGAAGGGATTTACGAACATTCCCAGACGCTGGACGGCATCTATGACACGGGGCTGAACGGCTATTCCCGCCGCTCCGGGGTTTTCTCGTTTACCATCAACAACATCAACCGCATCAACTTCAACCGCACGTTCGGCAGGCACAGCGTGTCGGCTATGGGGGCCATCGAGTTCACCGACAAGAAGCACCGCTACCTCTACGCCACCGGCCATGGTTTCATCAACGACCACATCAAGGAGTTGAGTTATGCCGACAAATCCACGAGGGACGGCACATCCAACACCACCTACACCCGCTCGCTCTCCTATCTTGGGCAGGCGACCTATTCCTATGACCGCCGCTACTATCTCAGCGCATCGTGGCGCAGGCAGGGCAATTCGTCGTTCAGCACCTACTCCCGCTGGGGCAGTTTCCTCTCGATAGGCGCATCGTGGAACGTCCACAACGAAAAGTGGTTCAACAGCGATGTGGTAAAGAACCTCAAGCTCAAGGCATCCTACGGAAACAACGGCAACTCAAGGCTTGACACGTCATCTTCCTACGGCACCTACGTCTATTCCGACAGTTCGTTCTACGGCGGCATAATGGGGGCCCACCAGGGAACTCCACCCAACCCGGGGCTGAGTTGGGAGCGAACCTATATCCAGAACTACGGCGTTTCGGTGGGGCTGTGGAACCGCCTTACCATCGACGTGGAGGGGTATTCCAAACTCACCAAAGATCTGCTTTACAGCGGCAGGGTGTCCAGCGTCATCACCGACGGCACCGTGACGCGCAATGTGGGCGAAATAGAGAATCTGGGCATCGAGGTCAACGTCGAGGCCCGCATCATCGACAAAAACGATTTCGAATGGACGATGAGTGCCAACGGCAGCCGCAACCGCAACATCATCCGCAAACTCTACAAGGGGATGCACACCGGTTTCTTCGATTACGTTTGGATGGAAGGGGCGAGCAAGGATGCGTGGTGGCTTGTACGCTGGGCGGGCGTCGATCCCAACGACGGCTCCCCCATGTGGTATGACTACAACGGCAACCTCACCTACACATTCTCTTACGACAACCGCGTGCTGCTGCCTCAGTATGACAAATACCCTTCCCTTTCGGGAGGTTTCCAGCAGCAGTTCTCTTACAAGAATCTGTCGTTGAATCTCCTGTTTGCATACGACATAGGAGGTTGGGATCAGTACATTTACCGTACCGACGGCCACGGCATAATGGACTTCAACGTGCTGGTGGAGGAACTGGACCACTGGCGGGAACCCGGGCAGGTTGCGACGAACCCCCGTTTCGTGTATAAGGAGGAGAACTACTCTTCGATGTCTTCGACCCGCGACCTGATGTCCACCACCAACATCCATTTCCGCAGCGCCGCGTTGTCCTACAATCTTCCCAAACGGCTGGTCAGCAACCTTAAGATGTCATCGGCCACCGTCCGTTTCATTGTCGATAACCCCTATCTGTGGTCCCCCGACCAGAGACGCGACCGCAACTGCTACAAGAATTTCAAATATGCCAGCGGTATGACCCGCACCTACTCAGCCGAACTGTCCGTATCATTCTAAGTGGTTATGAAAAGATTCTTCTACAACATACTGGCTCTTGTGGCAGCCGCGCAGTCCGCGCTCTGCAGTTGCACCTCGTTTCTCAATGTGGAGAGCATAGGAAAGAGCACCATAGACACGTTTTTTGAAGATATCACGGGGCTTACCGCCGCCGGAGTGGGGCTACACAGGGAACTTCTGGAATTTTATGACGACAATTTCCTGTTCTATGCCGACCTCGCCGGCGATATGGCGAATGTCGTCACCCTCAATGCGGGGGAGGCGGTTATGGCCATCCACAACTTCACCAACAGGCCCGAGGACAACGGCGGCTACGTGCGCAACATCTGGGGCGGCGGCTACACCGTGGTGACCAATGCCAACAACATCCTTTATTACGGGGCGAAGTTGCGCGATATGTATCCCGCGCCGGCCGACCAGGCCACCATCGACAAGGTTTTCGGATGGGCCTATTTTGCAAGGGCCATCGCCACGTTCAATCTGTGCAGTGTCTATGCCCAGCCCTACCGCTACACTGCCGACGCCTCCCATCTCGGCGTCCCCTGCGTAACCACGGTCTATGGATTCGACGCAATCGTGGCCCGCGCCACCGTCAGGGAGTGCTACGACCAAATTATCAAAGATTTGAATACCGCCTATGACCTTTTGGGAGA
>JABUTP010000061.1:10069-12092 GCA_021443625.1 Bacteroidales bacterium
TCTATCTCTATATGGGCGACTGGGACAATGCCGAGAAGTATTCCAAGGCGGTGATGGACAAGGTAAAACTTTCTCCACGCTCCGAATATGTCGAGATGTACCGCAATGCGGGCAAGACCGCGGGCGCCGAGACCATCCTTCGACTCAACAACTACGATGTCACCCTCCATATGAAAAGTATGACCGACCCCACCGTCAGTTACGATATGGTGCCCAACGAGGCGCTCATTTCGCTCTATGAACCGGGGGATGTCCGGCTGGAGATGATGACCTACGTGGGTGAGCCCACCGAAGAGCAGTATGCCGGCAAGAGTTTCACCGCCTGCACCAAATACTGCGCCTACAAATCCATTGCCGACACCAAGGAACGCAGATGTGACCCGTTTGTGCTGCGATGCTCGGAGATGTACCTTATCCATGCCGAAGCGCTCTGCAACAAGGGAAATCTGGAGGGTGCCGCCGCAGATCTGAAGGCGATTGAAGCAAGGGCCTTGGGAGTCGGTGAAAGCGCCGTCACCATACATTACACAGATGCCGCCTCGCTCGCCAACCTCATTGAGAAGGAGCGCATCAAGGAACTCTGCTTCGAGGGACACCGGCTGTTTGACATAATCCGCCTCGGACACGACCTGGTCCGCCCCGACTGCACCACCTCGACCACCAAAACCATCAAATATCCCGACCACCGTTTCATCCTCCCCATCTGCCAGATGGAGATGCAGTCCAACGAAAACATGGTGCAGAACGAGGGTTATTCAAGTTCGTATTAAGATGAAAAGATTACTCAATATAATTTATGTCGCCGCTGCAGTGTGCAGCATCGGATTCGTTTCCGCAGGATGTACGCCGGAGATGGAACCCCTTGACTCCCCTTTTCTCTACATCAAGGATGCCGATGGAGGCAGCAGTCTCAACGTTGACGCCGAAGCCAACAACTACACCACCTCCCTTTACGTCTCAACCGTGGCCCGCAGGATGGAAGAGCCATTTACGGTGACCTTCCGCGCCATAGTAGGCGGCGGACTCAAAGAGGGGGTTGACTTCCGCATCAAGCAGGGGCTGGAAGGGACTCTGACCTTCCAACCTGGCATCACGCGGCAGCCCATCCATATAGTGTGGTCCAGAAACAGCAGTCTCGACTCTGCGGCGGACAACACCCTTACAATAGAAATAGTTTCCGTCTCCAACCCGGAATTCACCATCGGCTACCTGAGTCTGGGCGATGAAAACAAATACAGGACATACACTTTCACCAGAGTAAAATCCAACTAATTTATATCGTTATGAAAAATCTTTTGAAATTCGCATTCTGCACACTTTTCTGTGTAATGCTGGCTTCGGCCTGCGACCCCGAGGTGCACGACGGTGAGGCCAAACTCAACTCTCTTGTGTTCACGGTATCCGCGAACCCCTCTCTCGGCAGCGACTGTGTTGCCACCATCAACGGCACCGACATCACCGTTGTCGTTCCCGAAGGGGTATCCCTGGTAGGGCTTGTCCCCACCTTCACGGTTACCATCAACGACATAGTGTCGGTGGGTTCTGCCGTTGTAACATCGGGTGAAACCCCCTGCAACTTCAGTTCCAACGCCAAAATCAAGGTGACCGACACCGCCGAGGACATCACGACTGAATATTCCATCTCTTTCCAGTTCAATGACGGCACCGCCGAACTCAAGAATTTCGGTTTCTACAAGGCCGACAACTCGGGTCTTGACAGCGACTATCTGGCCGAGAGCATTGCCGACGAAATGATTATCCGTATCCCCGAAGGCGGCAGCGGCAAGAGCCTTGTAGCCAAGTTCGAAGCCGGTTTCGGAGACGTTGTGACCGTGGATGGTCAGGAGGTTAGCGGCACTGTCACCGTAGATTGCACCTTCCCCATCGACATCGTGGTCACCGACCCCGTTGCCGGAGCCTCGAAGTCCTACGTTGTGAAGGTCGGCAAGATTCTCCAGATGGTATGGGAGCGCGTGGGCGAACTTTCGGGCGACTACACCTCAATGAGGGGCGACGTCAGCGT
>JABUTP010000062.1:0-6406 GCA_021443625.1 Bacteroidales bacterium
TCGCGTCCGAATGGGGTTGCATCAACGCTGTTGAAGTCGGACCACGCCGTCTTGAAGTTGGAGAATCCGTCGTGGTGCCTCGAGGTGAATGTCAGATATTTGGCTCCAGCCGCCTTGATGTCCGAAACCCATTGTGCGGCATCGAATTTTGAAGGATAGAAAGCAGCCGCGTAGTGCTTGTATTCTTCAAAGTTGGCCTCGCGCTTTTCGAGAACCCATTCTCCGCTCCCCGGCATGGCATAGATGCCCCAGTGCATGAAGATTCCGAACTTCATGTCCTGAAATTCCTTCTGCCTTTCGACAATTTTTTCGGTGGGCTGGTAGCCTGCAATCCCCCGTTCGGAGGTGCGCCTTGTCTGTCCTGTCTGTTGTGCGGATGCCACGGCGCTGCTTGCGCAAAGGGCTATGACGGCAATTGTAGAGATGAATCTGTTCATAAAAATGTGTTATCTGATTTATTTTGATTGTGAAGGTACGATTTAGCGAAGGAAAAGCCAAATTGAATGATTATCTTTGTTGGAGATTAACCCGTAAAAAGATATGAAAAAGTTTCTTTCAAGTTTAATTTGCCTTTCAGGTATGTTGATTATGGCTTCCTGCGGCGGTTCCAAGCCGGCCGTCGGTCTGACCACCCCTCTGGACAGCAGTGCGTGGGAATGCTCCCAGTGGATTTCAGTGGTGGATGCCCCGGTTGTCACCGGTGAGGTTTATGACGGTGCGCGTTCGGCCGATGGCGCCTCCTGGTTCGTTTCCACAGTAGTTCCCGCCCAGAAAGTGATAAGCGCCAAATGGGGCACAACCGCCCTTGGTGTTTATGAATTGTATGTCAATGGCACTCCGGTAGGAGAAGAGGTGCTGAAACCCGGCTTCACCCATCCCGAAAAGACCAAAATTGCATATACCTACGACATTACATCAGCATTCAACTCAAAGGCCGGGGCCGAAAATACCCTTGCCGTGCAGGTTACCCCCGGCTGGTGGGCCGACAAGATTGTCACTCCCCGCGGCCACGAGGGGATGGTGGGCAAAAAATGTGCATTCCGCGGAGTGCTGGAACTGACCTATGCCGACGGCACCAAAGAGTTAAAGGGAACCGATACCGCAAACTGGATGGCTGGCATAGCCGGCCCCGTAAAGCACGCCTCCATCTTCGACGGTGAGGTTTACGATGCAAGGGAGCTCCTCGGCTTCGAGACACCCGAACTGCTCTCCACCCCCGAAGTGAATACCGAATTCAGCGGTGAAATCGTGCCTACAGTCGGCGCAGAAATCTATCTCCGCAAAGACATCGCCCTCTCGCCCGTCAAGGCTTATATCTGGCAGGGAGTGGAAGGCGCTTCGGAAGAAGAATACGGCAAAGTGGTAATAACAAAGGAATTTGCCGCAGGAGAACCCTTGACGGTGGCTCCGGGAGAGAATCTGGTTGTCGATTTCGGCCAGAACTGCGCCGGCGTTCCCTCGTTCGTCTTCTCTGCAAATGGCGGAACAACCCTCCGCTGCGAGGTTTCGGAACTTCTCAATGACGGCAATGGTGCCAAAAAACGCGGTATGGACGGCCCCGAAGGGAGTGTTCACCGCCGCAATCTCCGCGTTCCGCAGACCGGAATGTATCTCGAATACACCTTTGCCGATACCGACAAGCCGGTTTCGTTCTGCCCGACCTGCACCTTCTTCGGTTACAGGCTGGTTTCCATCACCGCAGATGCCGAGGTTAAAATAGACAAGATTGAGTCAATCCCCGTTTCATCCATTGCAAAAGATCTGGAAATCGGTAAAATCTCAACCGGCAACGACCTCGTAAACAAACTTATCTCCAACACATATTGGGGCCAGCTCTCCAACTATCTCTCCGTGACCACCGACTGTCCCCAGCGTGACGAGCGCCTCGGCTGGACGGCCGATACCCAGGTGTTTGCCGAGACCGGAACATTCTTTGCCAACACCTGCGACTTCTTCCACAAATGGATGAGGGATATGCGCGACTCGAGGTGCGCAAGGGGTGGTTTCCCCGGTGTTGCCCCCCTCTGCCAGTACGGCAAGGAGACATTCCGCGTAGGTTGGTCGGACGCAGGAGTGATAGTCCCCTGGACCGTTTGGAAACAATACGGTGATACCCGGATTGTGGATGAATGCTGGGACGCAATGGAAAAATATGTGGGAGTCCTCACTGAAACCAAATACAGCCAGGCCGCCCTGGCCGTTGAGAACCAAAACTTCCAGTGGGCCGACTGGCTGAGTTACGAGCCGCTTGAGAGTTGCAGCAACACCATCGCCGGCTCCGACGGCAAAACTCTTCCCGAGGCCTATCTCTACTGGAACTATCTCAATGCTTCCTATTGGGCGATAGATGCCGCTATGATGAAGGATATGGCTGCAGCCACAGGCCGTGACGCCGCCAAATATGCGGCGGTCGAGGCCGAGGCCAAGGCCTATCTGAAATCCGAATTCCTCAACGAAAACGGAGAGTTCAAGACACCCATTCTCAACACTATGCAGACTCCCGCCCTGTTCGCCCTGAAGAACGGCATCGTGGAGGGGGCGGCCAAAGAGGCTATGATAGAGCGTCTCCGCCAGAACTTTGCCGATCACGACAACTGTCTGCAGACAGGTTTCCTCGGGACATCCATCCTGATGGGAACCCTTACCGACAACGGTATGAGCGACATCGCATACAAACTGCTCTACCAGCGCAAGAACCCGAGCTGGCTCTACTCGGTGGACAACGGCGCAACCACCATCTGGGAGCGTTGGAACAGTTATACCATCGAGTCCGGAATGGGACCTGCCGGTATGAACAGTTTTAACCATTACGCCTATGGCTGCGTATGCCAGTGGATATGGCAGACTGCCGCCGGTATTGCCGCCGACACTGCCCAACCCGGCTTCAAACATATTATTATGAAACCCGTTCCCGACAAGGGTCTGGGTCATCTCGAGGCCGAATACAAATCCGCTGCAGGTGTCATAAAGAGCGCCTGGAAGTATGAAGGGGACAAATGGATATGGAACTTCACCATTCCCGAAGGGGCAACGGCTTCTGTGACTCTCCCCGGCGAAACCGAGGCGACAGAATACACTGCAGGTTCCTATACCGTAGAGAAATAGATTCTCCGTACATCGATGCGGTCTTCAAACAGGGAAGGCCGCATTTTTTTTATCAAAAAACAAATTTTCGGACGGATATGGAAAACACCCCCCTGTCAAAAATAGAATCCATCGTGGCGCGGCAGAAAGAGTTCTTCTCGCAGGGAGCCACGCGAGATCTGACGTTCCGCAAGGATTCTCTCCGCAGACTGTATGGCGCCATCAAAGAGTGGGAACCGGCCATCGAGGAAGCGCTGATGACCGATTTGCACAAATCGGGCGAAGAGGGGTACATCACCGAAACGGGGCTGGTCCTTTCGGAAATCAGCGACCATTTGAGGCATCTTCGGCACTGGGCGCGCACCGAGCGGAAAAGGACACCGCTCACCCTTTTCCCTTCGGCGGGTTATGTGGTGAAGGAACCTCTCGGCACGGTGCTGATTATTTCTCCGTGGAATTACCCCGTGCAGCTGCTGCTGACCCCCCTTGTGGGGGCGCTGTCCGCAGGATGTACGGCGGTGCTCAAGCCATCCCCATACGTTCCCAACGTCTCCCGCGTGCTGCAGGAGATGATTGAACATACCTTTGACCAGCGGCAGGTGGCGGTGGTGCAGGGCAACCGGGAGGTGAATGCCAACCTCCTTGCGCAGCGCTGGGATTTGATATTCTTTACCGGCAGCCCCGCCCTGGGCAGGACGGTGATGGAGTCGGCTTCCCGCAATCTGACACCGGTGGTGTTGGAGTTGGGAGGAAAGAGTCCCTGCATAGTGGATGAGGGGGCCGATGTCAAAATCGCGGCACGGCGGTGCCTGTGGGGAAAATGCCTCAACAGCGGGCAGACCTGCATCGCGCCCGACTATCTTCTGGTCCACGATTCCCTGCGCGACTCGTTTCTGGAAGAGTTCGACAGACAGAAAGAGTGGCTCTATCGGGAGGGGTTGGACAAGGATACCCCGCATTACGGCCATATCGTGAGGGATGCCGCCTTTGAAAGGGTTGTGAACTATATGAAGGATGGCACCGTTCTCTCCGGAGGACGTTATGATGCCGAAAGCCGCTTCATTGAGCCTACGATATTGGGGGATGTTCCGCCGGATGCTCCGGTTATGACCGAGGAGATTTTCGGCCCCGTGTTTCCGATGATGACCTTCGGGGAGATTTCGGAGGTTGAAAGGTTTGTCAATTCCAGAGAGAAACCGCTGGCGTTGTACTATTTCGGCTCCGTCAAAAAGGGCAGGGAACTGATAAGGCACACCACCTCGGGGGGCGCCTGCATCAACGATACCATAATGCACGTGGCCAATCCCAACCTCCCTTTCGGGGGAGTCGGCAACTCTGGGATGGGGAGTTACCATTCCCGCCTGAGTTACGAGGCGTTCACCCATCGCCGTTCCATCCTTGTAACCCCCACAAAGGTGGATATGCCGTTCCGTTATATGCCATACAGATTCATCAGACTTGTCAGAAGGTTGTTGAAATGATGGCGGACAATTCAAAACATCTTTGTAAATTCGCAAAAAACTAAGGAAATCTATATGCGCAGAGTCATGATTATTATGGCTGCAGCCCTGGTCATACTGGCAGGGTGCAGGCCTTGTGCCCCCAAAGGGGAAAACTGGAAAGTTGTGGATGGAATGATAGAGTTTGACGTTCCCGCAGCCGAGCCCGGCCAGCAGGATATGCTCGGATTCGCCTTGGAGCCGATGGACACCGTAAGGGTGGCTTTTGTGGGAGTCGGAATGCGGGGCGGTGATGCCGTGGCCCGTTATACCCACATTGACGGAGTGAAAATCGTGGCTTTGTGCGACCTGTATCCCGACAGGGTGGAGAAGGCGCAGCAGACACTGGCAAATGCGGGCTTTCCTGCGGCAGCCTCCTACTCCGGCGAAGACGGCTGGAAGGAGTTGTGCCAACGTGACGACATTGACCTGGTGTATGTCACCACCGGCTGGCAGATGCACGTTCCCATCTCCCTCTATGCAATGGAACACGGCAAGAATGTGGCCTGCGAAGTTCCCATCGCCTATTCGGTGGAGGACTGCTGGAAACTCGTGAATACTGCCGAAAAGACCCGCAGGCATTGCATGATGCTCGAAAACTGCATATATGACAACTTTGAAATGACTGCCCTCAATATGGCGCAGCAGGGACTTTTCGGGGAGATTATCCATACCGAAGGAGCGTACATCCACAATCTGGAACCTTTCTGGGACGAGTATGCCGACAACTGGCGTATGGAGTTCAACCAGTCGCACGGCGGGGACGTCTATCCCACCCACGGCTTCGGCCCGTGCTGCAACGTGCTCAACATCCACAGGGGGGACAAACTCAACTACCTTGTCTCTATGAGCACCGAAAGCATCAATGGCAAAGCCCTTGCCCAAAAGAAGATGGGAGTTGAAGAGTATGCCTGCGGCGACCATCAGGTCACCCTGGTGATGACCGAGAAGGGCAAATCGATGGAGATCCAGCACAACGTATATACTCCCCGCCCTTACAACCGGATGTACCAGCTTACCGGTACCGAAGGGTTTGCCAACAAATACCCCATCGAAGGTTTCACTCTGCGCGAAGCCAACCTCTCCGACAGTCTCAAATGCGGCTATGAATCCATCAACGAGCACAAATTCCTGCCCGTCGAAATCCGTGAAGCCCTGATGAAGGCATATCAGCACCCCATATACAAGGAGATTGGCGAGGTCGCCAGGAAGGTGGGCGGTCACGGCGGAATGGACTATGTGATGGATTACAGGCTCATCTACTGCCTGCGTCACGGCCTGCCTCTCGACCAGGATGTCTATGACGCCGCAGAATGGTGCTGCATCGGGGAGTTGTCGGCAGTATCCGATGCCAACGGCAGTATGCCGGTGCGCGTACCCGATTTCACCCGCGGACGCTGGAACAAATTGGACGGTCTGAAGTTTTACCGGTAGAGCCCGGAGATCATTCCATTGACAATGTAAAAGAGAGGCGTCAGTCTCTCTTTTGTTGTTTCTATTGTTACAAAATCATTACAAAATCTATAAATAAACTATACATATCCCTTATAATTTGTTCTAAATCGCGGGTCATAGAATAGAATGTTTGTAGAGTTTGCAACATTTTCCTAACTTGCATCCATAAATTCAAATGCAATGGATGTAACCGGAGAAAAAAAGATTGTTGCCGAATTGACCCGTATCCTCGAACTGATAAATCAGGCCGGGATTTCCTTCGGCAATGGCGTTAAGTGTTTCCTTGAAGAAGATTCGCACGAATTTGCTTCGTGTCTGGAAAACATATCGAGATGCGAAGAGGAAACTTCGTCCATAAGACGTCACGT
>JABUTP010000062.1:6449-9196 GCA_021443625.1 Bacteroidales bacterium
GGCGACCTGATGAGGCTTCTGGAACTGATGGACTATATGGTCAACATCATGTACAAGAACCTCTATCAGTTTGAAATCGAGAATCCGTTCTTTCCCGATGACGTCACGGAGGATTTTCTCACCCTTGCCGACTACAGCACCAAGGCTGTGGAAGGGGTTATTCCGGCGGCGGAGGCCTATTTCCAGAAGCCCGAAACGGTGGCTTCGAGGCTTCACCGCATCTACAATTTTCAGAAAAAGGCGGACAAACTCTCCCAATCCATCAAATGGCGGGTTTTCCACAGTATGGATTTCCTGAAACTCAGCCAGAAGTTCCACCTGCGCTATTTCGCGCTCCATATGGAAAACATCTCCGAGGCGGCGGGAAGGATAGCGGACCAGCTTTCGGTAATGGCCATAAAGCACGAGGACCAGCAGACCGCCTTGAACTCGGAGGAAAAGATGAAGGCGTTCCGGGATTTCGAACAGAATCTCTTCCATCGGATGAAGTTCAACGAGGATATAGGCGGTCTATATTCCGATGCAAGCACCGTACAGAAGGATTTCTCGCAGAGAATAACCAACCTCTATCCCAATCTGAGCGCCACGGAGAAAAAGCTTGCCACGCTGCTCCGTCTCGACTTTTCCACAAAGGATATCGCCACTATGATGAACATTACCCCCAAATCGGTGGAAATAGCGCGCTACCGTCTCCGCACCAAACTGAAGTTGAAGCGGAGCGACAACCTTGTAGAATTCATAAAAACAATCTAAAATATCAAAAATGAAACGTTATCTGTTTACCCTGATGCTTGCCCTGGCTATCCCTGCAGGCATATTCGCACAAGAAACCGCCACGATTGACGATGATGTCCAGACTGATGTCAACCAGTATGGACAGACGGTCAAAGTGGCTCCCCTCTCGGCACAGGCCCAAGACGGAATCCTGGTTCTCAAAAATGACAAGATTGGATACAAAATCTGGTTTGACAACCGTGTCCAGGTGGATGGCGCTGCCTTCTTCGGCGCTCCCGACTATGCCGACAAGATAGGCAACGGCGTTTCCATCAGGAGGGCCAGGTTTGCCCTGAAAGCCCAGATCAACAAGAATTGGTACGGCGAAATCGATATGGATATGGCCAACGGCGTGTTCGAACTCAAAGATGCCATCATCCGTTACGACGGTATCCGCAATATGGAAATACAGGCAGGTAACTTCAAGGAGTTCTTCGCTATCCAGCGCAACAACTCGTCGCGCTACCTCCAGTTTATGGAGCGTCCTATGGTCGCACAGGCCCTGGCCCCTTCGCGCCACATCGGTGTGAATGCCAAATATGCCAAGGACTGGCTCTGGGCATCGTCGGGAGTGTTCTTCCAGACTGTGGATAATCTCGAAACCCGCACATTTGTGGAGGATGCCAACAAGGATTTCGGTATGAACGCCGGAACAAGCTACACCGAGAAAGTCGTATTCATGCCGGGTTGGAACAAGCAGGACTGGGGTCTTCACCTCGCCGGTGCATTCTCCTACCGCAATCCCAAGGTGGATGACGAGGCGGCTTCGACCAGCGGTACCCCCTCGGTTCGCTACAGCACCCGCAACACCAGCAGCATCAACCGCAAGAAATACATCGATACCGACGAAATCGGAAACGTTGACCACGACCTTCTCTACACCGCCGAACTGGCAGGTTACTGGAAAGGATTCCGCGGTGAGGCCGTATATATGGCAGATGACAACTACCAGATAGGTGCCACTGACCATTCCCACCTCTACGGATGGTACGTGCAGGGCGGATGGCTCCTTTTCGGAGGCCGTCAGAACTATGATACCAACGGAGCCAAGTTCACCCGCGTCACCCGCGGCCGCTCCTGGGGCGATGTCGAGCTCTGCGCAAGATACGAATACATCGACTTCAACGGCCTTCTCAGCGGCCCTGCAGGCGGTGCTGAGGCCTACTGTCTCGGCCTTAACTACTATGTGAACAACCACGTGAAGTTTATGGTCAACTACCAGTTCAACAACAATGACCGCTATGCCAACGGCAAGGGAAACAAATTTTATGTGGGGTGTGACGCCGACGGCAAACCCACCAAAGACTTCGCAAAAGTTGCCAATGCCAGCGGAAAGGCCGGTGTTGACTACAATATGGTAAGTTTCCGTATGGAGATTGATTTCTAAACAAAGATTAGCGAAAACAATATGAAAAGGTTTTTAACAATACTCTCGGTGGCCGCATTGTCCGCCTTCTCCCTTCAGTCCTGCCTGTCGGACCAGGTGTTTCAGGGCCCTCCCAGCATAGACGCCGTTTCCATCTCTCCCAAGGTGGGTTCGGTGACTCCCAACGATGACGTTACCGTGACCGCCAAAATTACCGTAACCGAATCGGAAATCACCGCAGTGGCTCTCAGATACACTGTCGCCCAGGGTATGGAGAATATGGTCAATATGACCAAGTCGGAGGAAAACACCTATACCGCCGTCATTCCCAAACAGGAAGATGGCAAAGAGGTTGAATATTACATCAACGCAGTTTCCAGCAACGGCAAGTCGGCAGAATCGGCCAAGATGAAATATACCGTGAGCTGGACCAGGAGCGAGTACGGCAAACTTTCCGACGTCATCCTTTCGGAAATCAGCACCGGCACCAAATTCATTGAAATTTACAATACATCCTCACTTCCCGTAGATATCGGAGGCATCCGCTTTGCCAAGAACGGCACCAAAGATTTTTTTGCCAATGCCGACGGCCCCGTGGTGGTTCCCG
>JABUTP010000063.1:0-6273 GCA_021443625.1 Bacteroidales bacterium
CAGGAAAAGCGGAGGCTCAAGCACGAGATGACGGGCAACATCTCCCACGAGCTGAAAACCCCTGTTGCTGGAATTCAGGGCTATCTTGAAATACTCGCCAACCACCCCGACTGCCCTGAGGAAAAACGGAGACAATATACCGAAAGAGCCCTGGCTCAGTCGATGCGGCTTTCGGATCTTATACGGGACATCTCACTTGTGACCAAGATGGAAGAGGCGCCGCAACTGTTTCCCAAAGAGAAACTGTTTCTCAAGGTTGCCGTTGACCAGGTTATCGAAGAGATGGCGACACAACTCTCGGATAAGGAAATGACTTGCTGCAACAACCTTCCCGAAGGATGCGAAATAACCGCTAACAGCCAGCTGGTCTATGCCATCTTCCGCAACCTTACGGAAAACAGTGTGAAGTATGCCGGACGAGGGAGCTCCATCACTATAGAAGGGACTCCGGCGGGCGGAGTCGTCTTCAGAGACAATGGGAGCGGTGTCGATAAAGAGGAAATCGGGCATATCTTCGACCGTTTCTGGCGCGGCAGCGCATCCCGCAGCACGGTATCCGGTTCCGGCCTCGGACTCTCAATCGTAAGGAATGCCCTCCTGCTGCATGGTGGCACCATTCGCGCCTTCATCCCCGAGCCCAACGGCCTGGGCTTCATCATCGAAGGACTTTAACCATAAAAGTCTATTCCGTCATCATTAGACAATATAGATATGACGGACTTTGGGATACCAAATAGGAATCCGGCTTGGTGAGCGCTTCATAAATTTTTGAGTTATACACTTTATGAAGTGCGTCTTCTATTTGCATGCCAGTGTCTGCTATATAGAATTCTGTTATCTTGTCAACGATTCGATTAAGCAGATACTCCCTGGTTTGTTCCTTGCTCATATTCTTTTCAGTAGTTCTATCGCCTTGTGGGATCCGAAATAATATTGGTTGTTAAGGTTTCTGAATATGAAATCCGCCCACTCTCTTGACGGCATATCAAAAAGGAGCGTCTTCAGTCCCGCTTTCTTTGCCTCGTCCGGAATGAAAATGTATTCTTGAACGATAGGGGAACCGCCGAACAATCTGGACTTTTTCTGAGCAAGAGCCTCGGCTTGTTCCCGTATATCAGTCAGATAGAATCCCTTACCGAAATCTTTGAAAGGGAGACATTTGTCCAAATTGATAACATTGAAATCAATGTTTGTTCCGTGATAAAGAATCATGACAACTCTCCTCCGTTGTTCTTGCAGCAGACAATCAAATCATCCACAGCATCCTCAATTGACTGCAGATGTTCAACCTCGTAGAATTCCACGAGAAAGGATATCCCGCCAAATTTGTACAAGTACCGGAAAGCATCTCCGGTAGAGATGCTGAACCTCTTGCCGAAAGCCCTGATACAAGCATTGGTGTAGGGAATCTGATACTTGGTCATAGCGCAAATTTATGAATTATTCTTAAACTCCTTTCTACTAATTATTCTATGGTCATCCTATCAGCCCATTTCAAGCAAAGGTAGTTCATAGAACCGAATAATCATAAAATTTATGGGTATGCCGAACTGGGGGTTCCCCATATTTTGTGTATTTTTGAAATATGAAAAACAATCGTATGCTTAAACAAATTACGCTATTGTCCATTGCAGGGGCTTTTATGGCGTGCAGCTGCACTACTGGCAGAATAGAGCCGACGGAGGATTCGTCGGGATTCTGTATGGTTACGGACAGCGTGCCGGATGTGATTCTCGAAATCAGGTACTTCTCGACATACAATTTCGTCGGGCGCAGGGTTGCCGGCTACGAACAACCCGTTGCTATGATGACCAAAGAGGCTGCCAGTGCGCTCAAGGCAGCACACCGTCAGGCCGGGGAACTGGGATACACATTCAAGATATTCGATGCATACCGTCCTCAATGTGCCGTGGATATGTTCATGGAGTGGGCAGCCGACGAAAGCGACACCCTTATGAAAAGGTGCTTCTATCCTTCTCTGACCAAGGAGAGGCTCATTCCCGAAGGGTATATCTTGGAAAAATCGGGACACACGCGTGGTAGTACCATTGACCTTACATTGTTCGATATTGCTTCGGGCAAGGAAGTCGATATGGGCGCCCCGTTCGACTGGTTCGGAGAGGAATCGCACCCCGACTATCCGGTCGGTGGAAAACCGGGAATATCCCCTATAACTGAAGAACAGTATAATATGCGCCAGATTCTGCGGAAACTTATGACGGACAACGGCTTCAAGCCTCTGGATTCGGAATGGTGGCACTACACCCTAAAAGACGAACCCTACCCTGACACATACTTTACCTTCAAGCTGAACTGAGTTCTGTCCGGAATCAGAACAAAGGTGCCGAATCGATGTAGCCGGCCTTCTCAAGAACCTCAACGGCCTTCTCGGGAGCATCGGCACGGAACACCAGCACCCCGCGCCCCTGCCACAGGAACGAATAGAGATAAAGGATACTGATACCGGCATCACTCAACGCTCCCACTGCCTTGGCAGCGCATCCGGGAACGTCATCGATAGTCACCGCCGTCACTTCGGTCAACTGGAGGTTTATGCCTGCAGCGAGCAGGACTTCACCCGCCCTTTCGGGGGCGCTGCACAGGACGCGGTATATGCCGTAATCCTGCGTATCAGCCACCGAAGATGCTATAATCTGGATTCCTTCCCTGCTCAGAAGGTCGAGAACGGTTACAAGGGTACCCCCCTTGTTTTCTATGAATATTGAAAGTTGTTTGAGTGTCATAGTTCGTTTCTATTTATATACGTTTCGTTTGTCAACCACGCGTACCGCCTTGCCGTCGCTCACCGGAAGGGAGCCCTTTGCCACAAGTTTGACGTGGGGACTTAGCAGTATCTCGTCCCTCAGAGCCCGTTGAATCGATTTGGTAAGGTTCTGCAGCCTTCCGTAATCGTCGGTGAAAAGCTCTTCCAGTTCCACCTCAACCGTCATATTGTCGTTATTGTCGTCGGTGGTAAGGGTGATGAGGTAGTTGTTGGCAACCTCGGGGAACTGCATCAGAATCTTCTCAATCTGTATGGGGAAGATATTGACCCCTTTGAGAACTATCATATCGTCGGAACGTCCCTTCATCCTGTCCAGACGAACGTGGTTTCGACCGCAGGGGCAGGTGCGTCCCAACACTCTGGTAAGGTCGCGGGTGCGGTAGCGCAGCAGAGGCATGGCCTCGCGTCTCAGCGTGGTAAGCACCAACTCTCCCACCTCGCCGTCGGGTACCGGCTCCAGTGTTTCGGGATCAACGATTTCCACGATATAGTAGTCCTCCCAGAAGTGCAGTCCGTTCTGCTCCTTGCATTCAAAGCCGACACCCGGACCGCACATCTCACTCATTCCGAAAGAATTGTATGCCTTGACACCGAACATCTCCTCAATACGCCGGCGCTGCTGCTCCGAGTGGGGTTCCGCACCGATGGCAAAAACCCTCAGCTTGGTGTCGCGACGGGGATCCACCCCCTCCTTGTCCATCACCTCCTTGAGGCGGGTGAGATAGGACGGCACGGCGTGCAGGGCGGTAGTGCCGAAATCCTTTATGAACTTTATCTGCCTCGGAGAATTGCCCGCAGCGGCCGGCACCGTGAGCATACCGAGTTTCTCGGCGCCGTATTGGAAACCCAGCCCCCCCGTGAACATTCCGTATCCGCTGGAATTCTGGAACACGTCGTTGGGACGGAGACCAACCATCCAAAGGTTGCGGGCCACCTGATTGGCCCATTCGTCAAGGTCCCGTGCGGTATGCAGAATCACCGTGGGGTTGCCCGTGGTGCCGGAAGACGAGTGCAGGCGCACACATTGCTCAAGCGGTACCGAAGCGATGCCGAAAGGGTAAGTGTCGCGCAAATCCTGCTTGGTTGTAAAGGGTATCTTGCGCAAATCGTCAAGACTCTTGATGTCATCAACACCTATTCCCGCCTCCTCAAAACGTTTCTTGTAAAAGGGGGAGTTCATACAATGTGCCACCGTCTCCTTCAGCCGTTGCAACTGCAACGCCTCAATCTCTGCACGTGACAGCGACTCAAACTCCGGATTGAAATATTCCCGTTCCATTATTTGTCTTTTATATTATTTCCAAATCTCCCGATGCCATCCATCCCTGGCGGCCATCGGCTATTTCCACTTTGCTCCAGTTGCCCAAGCGGTCAAGTATCTCCACGCGGGTTCCCTCGTGTATGATGAAGAGCGACTTCCCGTCCTCTGCCGGAGAACTCTTGACCGAAGATACCGGAGTCATTACGACTGCTCCGTCTTCGCTTCGGATATCTGCCCGCTCGCTCAGTGAGAATCCCAACGAGGCAACGGCCATAAGCAGCGTGATGCAACCCGTTATGAACGACACTTTTCTCAGCCCCAGCGCATTGAAAAACCTGAATCCGAGGACGCACAGCGCCGTGACAAGCAAGAGCGCCAGCATTGTCCACGCCCAGCCGTCGCTAGACATCAGATACTTGATGTTGCGTACAACCGTCTTCAGGACGAACTCCGGAACCTCATCTATTCTGTCCAGAACCGATTCGGAGGCTATGCCAAGGTTGAATCTGGCATCTGCATTGGCAGGATTGAGTTTCAGGGACTTGTTGTAGTACAATATGGCACCCGAAAGGTTTCCCATTTTGTAATACGCGTTGCCCATATTGTAGAAAAGGCGGTCGGAGCACAAACCTTGTTCCTCAATTGTTTTGTAAATGTCGAGAGCGGACTGGTAATTGCCTTCTGAGTAGAACGCAGCCGCCTCTTCCCATTGCCCGTCCGCACTGCCGGCAGTTGCAGCAAACGGTGCAGAAAGGAGCAGAAGCACTGCCAAAACAGCCATACGGCCACGGCTCCCCTTGACCTTCGCCGCCCTGGATATGGAAGCATCCACCTCCAGGATTGTCCGGCGGGCCGTGGCAAAGAGGTCTTCATTCTGCTGGGAAGTGCTGTATGGAGCGTACCGGGCCATTTCGCAGGCATCTATAACATTCATAAGTCTGTCTATCGTTTCGGGCGAAACTCCCTTGTCTCCGAGTTTTTCGCTTATGTTTTCTTTATTGAGGGTTGCCGGCTCCATTGTGAGCTTGTCCGCCACGTATGTCAGAATGGCTTTGTGCAACTCCTCGTAATAAGCGCTGTCCAACCCGCGGCGCAGATAATCTTCCGACACCTTGAGCCGCCCCCGCACCATCTTTTCGGCACGGCGGTTGCGCATTGCTGCCACGTCGGCACGGCGCGAGCGTCCCCTTCTTATCAACACTGATGCAACGAAGAACGACATCACGATTGCCGCCAGCAACGCGAAAAACAGCGGGGAAGTCACCATAAATTTCCCTGCACGGCGCAGGTGTCCGTCTCCGGTGGCGATAAAGCGGATGTCACTGCCGATGTCCTTTACCGACAGACGGGCCGCTGCCGTGGCAATCCCCTCGGCGGTGCCCTGTGCTCCCGCAGATACCTTGATGGAGGACTCCGGAGCCGAAACGGTGACGTATTTCCCCTGTGACACGTCATAATACGAGTACTGGATGGGGCCTATCTTGAAGTCGCCGTAACTGCGGGCGATGAAAGGATATTCAAAAGTCTTGCTTCCACCGGTCCCCGTGGCATCGCTGTGGTCGGTGCTTTTCACGTCGTACATCTCGAAATCCGAGGGGAAGTCAATCTTGGGAGCCGAAAGCATGGAAAGGTTCCCCTTTCCCGAGACGGTGACAACCAGAGAGGCGGCCTCGCCTGCAGAGATGGAGTCGGTGGAGAACTTGGCCGAAACGGAATACTGTCCGACACCTCCCGCGAATGAGGCGGGAGCGCCCGAGGGCAGCGGAGCCACCTTGACGGTGACAGCCTTTGCCTCAACCCTCTTGCGGATGGTCTGGTATGAATCGAAGAAGTCATCAAAGATGGATCGGCCGCCGGAACTGTTGCGGACCCTTACCTGACACACCATCTGGGCGGGTTCTATGGTAAGGTTCCCTTCCTGCTGGGGAATGAGCATATAGCGACGTATCACCGCAACATTGTAAAGCCGGCCATCGACATTCTCGCGGTTGAACTCTATGTTCTGCGGTTCGAAGGTGCTTTTGCTCCAGAAGCCGGTAAACGACGGGAATTTGACATCTTCAAAGCCCGAAACGTCCACCCGTGTGTAGAACTTCAGCACGGCGGTAATCGGTTCCCCTTTCACGACGCTGCCCTTGCTCACATTAAGTCTCAGAAAAATATCGTCGGCTGGAACGGTGCCGGTGATTGCGGGGTCACTCCCTTGTCCGCCCTGCGCCGCCTGTCC
>JABUTP010000063.1:6397-10067 GCA_021443625.1 Bacteroidales bacterium
GGAAGGGCGTGTGTCCCCACCGAATTGGCCTGCAGCACAAAGGTATAGGTAACGGTCTTGACCGATTCGCGTTTGCCGTTGATGATGCTGACGCTGCTCTGGAAACCGCGTTGGGGGCCCCATACGAGAGTGAATTCAGACGGCGGTGCCCATTCGAAATCGTCTATGTCGGCATCTGCAGTGAACACCACGCGGAAATTCTCTCCCTTGGCCACCACATTGGGGGCATCCACAGTGAAACTCTGTGCGCCGAGCGGTGAAACCGCGGCGAACATTATCGTCAGTATTGCAAAAATTCTTCTCATAACGGCTTACCAATTCTTTTCCTTCTTCTTTGAACGCGCCTGAAGGGCCTTTTCCTTGTTGACCTTGTCCTGGGTCTCCTTTTCCTGGTCCTGGATAGCCTGCAGCATCTGCTGTGCGGCTTCGGGACTTATTTTGGGCTGCTGACCGCCCTGAGGTTGGTTGTTCTGGTCCTGATCTTGGTCGTTGTTCCGGTTTTGGTCTTTATTCTGGTCCTGATTGTTGTCCTTGTCCTGGTTATTATCCTTATTATCCTGATTATTGTCCTTGTTATCCTGGTTTTGATCCTGGTTCTGGTCTTTGTCCTGATTCTGGTTGTTATCGTTATTCTGATCCTGATTCTGGTCGTTGTTCTGGTTTTGATTTTGGTTCTGGTCCTGATTCTGCTGCTCGTTCTGCAGCATCTTCTGGGCGTAGGCAAGGTTGCTCTTGGCATCCATATCCGAAGGGTTGCGTCTCAGGCAGTCCTTGAACGAATCGACCGCCTCCTGCCACTTGCGCTGTTTCAGGAACGAATCACCGGCATTGAAAAATGCGTCGGCCCCTTTGGGTGTATTTGCAAGGGAGTCGATGGCCGTGGCAAAAAACCTGTCGGCCTGCTGCCAGTTGTCCATCCGGTAGAGGGTGTTGCCGAGGTTGTAATTTGCCGCCACCGAGAGGGAGTCCTTTATCAACCCCTTCTTGTAACCTATCTCAGCTTGCTGAAACTGTTCTTTCCTGAAATTGCGGTTGCCCTGTCTCACCTCCCTGCGGTCGGTCTGCGCATAGAGCCGGACAAACGCTCCCAGCAATAAAAGTACAATGATGGTATATCGTTTCATACTATTTGTTTTCAAACAGATGCCGTTTGTTGCGCCGCTCCCCTGTCATCATTTCCAATATGAAGAAGAACGCCGCAATGGCAAAGAAATACATAAACTGCTCGTCAAAATCCTCGAATACGACGGATTTGAACTTCTGGGACTCCATATCCCGTATCTCCTCTATGATGGGGTTCAATCCGAATTCGCCCGCGGCGGCACGGATATAGACGCCGTTGCCGCAATCGGCTATCTCCCTCAATATCTTTTCATTGAGTCTTGTAACGACAATATTTCCATCCTTGTCCTTGAGCAAATCGCCGTCTATGGGGATGGGTTCACCGCCAGGAGAGCCGACACCCACGCAATAGATATGGATTCCCGCCTCGGCTATGGCCTGAGCCGCCTCCAGGGCTTCTCCCTCGTGGTCCTCACCATCGGTAATTAGGATTATGGCGCGGCTCTTCTCGCTCTGGGTGCTGAAACTGCGGGCACAGGTCATAAGGGCCTCCGACAGCGAGGTCCCCTGCACGGGAATGGATTTGGTATCGACATTGTTGAGGAAAACCTTTGCCGACACGTAGTCGGTGGTTATGGGAAGCTGTATGAACGATTCCCCGGCAAAGATGACCAGACCGATGCGGTCGCCCTGCAACTTGTCAACCAGACGGGAGATGGCCAGTTTGGCCCGCTCCAGCCGATTGGGGGAGTAGTCCTTGGCAAGCATCGAGTTGGATACATCGAGCGCCAGCATTATCTCAACCCCCTCACTCTCCTTTTCCTGCAGCCTTGCGCCCAGCTGGGGACGGCTCAGGCCCAACACGAAAAAGAAGAATCCGATTGAAAAGAAGGTGACCTTGAGCCACCCCTTGGCGGTGGAGGCATCGGGCATCAGCGCCGAAACCAGCTCCGAATCCCCCAGACGGGAAATTCTGCGGCGGCGGGCCACCAGATACAATTTGTATGCTGCAAAGAATAGCGGAATCAGCAGGAGCAGCAATAAAAATTGGGGTTGCGCTATATTGAACATTATGGTATCCTCCTGATTACAGCATATTTGAACAACAATTCAAGCAGAAGAAGCACCAGCGCCCAAATAGCGAACACCATAAACTTTTCGCGGTAAATGGGGAAACTGTCTATGGTGGTGCGGTTCTTCTCCATCTTGTTTATCTCTCCGTAAATCTCCATCAGCTTGGTGTTGTCGGTGGCACGGAAGTATTTTCCGTCGGTTGTGGCGGCTATGTTCTTCAGAAGTTCCTCGTCTATCTCCACCTTTATCTTCTGGATTTCCACTCCCCAGGGGGTCGTGACGGGATAAGGTGCCTCGCCCTGCGCCCCCACACCGATGGTATAAACCCTGATGCCGTAGGTTTTGGCTATCTCGGCAGCGGTTTCGGGAGAAACTTCGCCGCAATTGTTGACACCGTCGGTGAGCAATATCACAACGCGGCTCTTGGCATCGGAATCCTTGAGGCGGGCCACAGCCGTGGCAAGTCCGTTTCCGATGGCTGTTCCATCGTCAATCAGTCCCGTCTGCACCTCTTTCATCATATTGATGAGGGTGACGCGGTCGGTTGTCACGGGGCATTGGGTATAACTTTCGCCGGCAAACACCGCGATGCCGATGCGGTCGGTGGGACGGGAAGCAATGAACTCTATGGCGATGTCCTTGGCCGCCCCTATGCGGTCGGGATTGAAGTCACGTGCCAGCATCGATGTCGAAACGTCCATCGCGAGAACGATGTCAATACCTTCCGAATCAACCTTTTCAAAATCCTGCGATGTCCTCGGGCGGGCTATAGCCACTATTATGAGGGCCAGGGCGGCAAGCCTCAGCACGAACGGAACGTGCCTCAGCCAGGTCATCATCTGGGTGCGGGGCGCCTTCCACTGGCTCGAGTTGGAGACCGTCAGCGAAGGAGAAGCCCCCTTCCACTCACGCCACACGTAGAGCGCCGCGAGGGGAATCAGCAACAGCAGGAGGTATAAAAGTTTGGGATATTCAAAGAACATAACCTATTTCTCCTTATCCGTTTGCTCTGACTCTATGTCAGCCAGATACGTTGTGTTGACAAATCTTACAGCTGTGGGAATCACCTCCTCGTTCTCGGCGTCCGATGCCGCATATTTGGCGAACTTGACAAGGTCGGAGGTGGAGAAGAGTTCGGAAATGACTTCAAACTGCTTCTCATCGACCTTCTGTTTATTCAAATCTGCCAGCATTTCCTTGGAGGGACGCTCAAGGGTGGCGATGCCCCACCGGCCGGCGATATAGAGACGCAAGGCGTCGGTAACTTCGGTATAGAACTGCTTCTGGTTGCCGTTCTGCCACAGTTTCTGCTTGCGGATATGGTCCAGCGAGCGCAGCGCCACAATGTGGGGCGGATCCTTCACGATGGGTTTTCCGAAGAAGGTGCGGTTCTGGCGGCGGTATCTTACAAAGCGCACCAGCGCATATATTGCGGCGGCAAGGAGGAGCGCCAGCCCTACCCACGGAATAACTTCCTTGAAAGTCAGGGGATATTTTATCTGCCCCTTGAGGTCTTTGATGACATCGACCAAGT
>JABUTP010000064.1 GCA_021443625.1 Bacteroidales bacterium
GCCTTCATGCCCGAATACAAACGGGAGAAGATTTTGAGCGAGACGATGTATATCTTCATCCCGCTGGCCCATCGGCTCGGCCTCTACAACATCAAGTCGGAGATGGAGAATATCTGGATGCAGTTCAACGAACCCCACGAATATGTCCGCATACAGGGTATTCTCGACGGCATCGTGGCCGACAAGAGCGACAACATCAACCGTTTGGTGAGGGAGCTGGGACAGATTACCGAGAAGGCGGGCATCAAGGCTCGTATCCTCAAACGGCTCAAGACGCCTTATTCGATATGGCGTAAGATGGAGCGGCAGAACGTGCCGTTCGAAGAGATATTCGACATATACGCGGTGCGCATCATTTTCGAGCCCAAGGAGGGTGTCAGCGAAAGGGAACTCTGCTGGAGCATATTCTCCCAGATAACCGAACGATACAAATACAATCCCGCAAGGGTCCGCGACTGGGTGAGCGAGCCCAAGGTCAACGGCTACGAATCGCTCCACCTTACGGTAATGTTCCTCGGCATCTGGATAGAGGTTCAGATCCGCAGCGAGCGGATGAACTCCATTGCCGAAAGGGGCCTGGCAGCCCATTGGGCCTACAAGGACGGCTCCTCGGCAGGATCGCCGGACGCCGACATGGACCGTTGGCTCAAATACGTGCAGGACATTCTGGAAAACCCAGACGCCAATGCCCTCCAGTTCCTCGACAACATCCACAAGGAACTTCTGACCAGCGAGATATTCGTGTTCACCCCCACCGGAGAGTCGCGCAGTCTCCCCAAAGGGGCCACAGCCCTCGACTTTGCATTCTATATCCACAGCCAGATTGGACGCCACGCCATTGCCGCCAAGGTCAATATGAAGCTGGTAACCCTCTCCACGGTGCTTAGCAACGGTGACCAGGTGGAAATCATCACCTCCGATTCGGCCCTGCCCAAACGGGAGTGGCTCGATTTCCTCTCCACCTCCAAGGCCCGCTCCTGCCTGGTGTCGGCTCTCAGTGAAACAGGCCAGAACAATGTCCGGAAAGGAAGGGAACTGCTCACCGAGCAACTGGCGATGAGGGGTATCCGCGTCCACACGAGGGTAATGCGCAAACTCCTCGACTACTACAAGATAGGCGGCGGCAAGGATGAACTGTACACCAAAATCGCCATAGGACTCATAGACCTTGCAGACCTCGACACCGTGCTCAAGACCAACGCCCGTGAGAGGGACGTGCAGATGTGGGGATTCAAGCTCCTTACACCGGTAAGTCAGGGCAAGGTCGATAAAAAGCAGCAATTCCTCCTGAGTGAGAACGTGGATGCGGGTACCATCAGTTTCCGCACCTCCGACTGCTGCCACCCCATCCCCGGAGACACCGTAATGGGCGTTATCGGAGCCGACGGCATTGTCACCATCCACAAGACAACCTGCCAGAACTACATCAACATAGCCAGCACCCAGGGAGGCAGTCTGGTGGCAGTCCGCTGGAGCCGCCAGTTCGTGATGTCCTTCCTGGCCCGCATAGCCATCGGCGGAATAGACCGCATCGGAGTGCTGGGAGACATTTCGGACAAGATATCCAACCTGCTTTCCATCAACATACGCAAAATTTCCATAGAAGCCCACGACGAGATTTTTGAAGGGTATATAGATTTATACGTCCACGACCGCTCCGCGCTGGACAATGTCATCAAAGCCCTCTCCGAAATCAAAGGGATGGAAAAAGTTAACCGCATTGAAATCGATTAAAATGAAAACCCGCTCCATAATGGCCGCCGGCCTCATAGCAGCCACTTCCCTGTGCTGTATGATTGCCCATTCGTGCGGCAACACTTCCACCGCCCCGACGGGAGGGCCCAAGGATACAATACCCCCCGTCCTGCTGAGCGTCAACCCCGCCCACGGCGCCACAAACTTCCCGCTGACGGGTGGAACGGTGAGCCTGAGGTTCGATGAATATACCGTGGTGAAGGACCAGCAGCAGATTCTGCTCTCTCCTCCCGGCAAAAAGAAACCCAAGGCCAAACCCAAAGGAAAAGATATTGTGGTTTCATTCCAGGACACACTCCTGCCCAACACCACCTACACTCTCGACTTCGGCAAATCACTGGCAGACAACAACGAAGGCAATCTCAATCCCCGCTACGTCTATGTTTTCTCCACCGGAGAGGAAATCGACTCGATGTATTTCTGCGGCACGGTGGTTGACTGCGAAACCCTGGCTCCGGTAAAGAACGCCCTCGTGTCGCTCTACACCGATCTCAGCGATTCGGCCTCCATCAACCTTCTTCCGGTGGCGGCCACCCGCAGTGACGACTGGGGATTCTTTGCCCTGCGCAACGTCAAACCCCAGCCCTACCGCATCTACGCCACCACCGACGAGAACTTCGACTACAAATACAACCCGGGCGAAGAACGCATAGGATTTTGCGACACTATGATTACTCCCCACCTCGTGGTAAGGGACTCCGTGTATGAACTCCTCGCTTTCGATATGAAAGACACCCTGGAGTGCCTGGCGCGCAAGGGCGAGATAGAAATCGCCGTTTTCAAGGAGTTCTATGCCAACCAGTTCATCAAGAACAAGGGACGCAAAAAAGAGAAGACCGGATATGTCACTTTCAGCGCCCCGGATGTCGATATCCGCTCGTTCCAGATTATGGGAGTGGATTCCACCGACATAATCATGCAGTATTCCCCCCAGCACGACAGCATCGACTTCTGGATAAATGCCGACTACCCCTTGAGCGACAGTCTTCTGATAACCATCAACTATATGAAGACCGACAGCACGGGGACGCTGAGCCTTACCCAGGAGGACATTGCAGTGGCAATGAGCAAGGAAGAGCGGGCCAAGGCCAAGACCGACAAGGGAATTGAGGCGGCCAAGGCCGACACCCTGACCAATCTGAAGCTCAATCTGGACGAAAAGACCGTGGAGCAGGTGGGCATATCATTCGAATTCGACACTCCCATCATTGAGATGTGTATGGATTCCATCATACTGGTCAGGACCAACACCCGCAACCAGACCGACACCACATCTTACACTTTCGTGCAGGACACCACCAACATAATGCGATACATCCTGCAGGCATCCGAAGGGTACAAGCCGGGATTCAAATACAACCTCATAGTGGGCAGCAAGGCGTTCCACGATGTCTATCACCGCTTCAACTCCCGTTCCAACAAGGAGTTCCAGCTCCCCAAAACCGAGGACAAGAGTTCCATAACCCTGAATGTGAAGGGAACCCAGGGACAACGCTACATCGTTGAACTTGTGGATGAGAACTGCAAGAAAGTCTTCCGCACTTATGTCGTGACCGAGGATGGCCCCTACTACTACCCATACATCGAAAAGGGGCGCTATAGCATCCGCATCACCGAAGACCGCAACGGAAACGGCCTGTTCGACACCGGAAACCTTATGAAATGGCAGCAGGCGGAGCCCATCAAACTCTTCAAACTCCCCGACGACACCAAGGTCATCATTCTGGAAGAACCTATGGATCTGGTGCAGGACATCGACCTTCAGCAAATTTTCAAATAGCTCCTGATGAAACTGAGATACATATTCACAGCCGCCCTGCTGGCACTTGCCGCCGTTCCCCTTGCCGCCCAGAACGAAACTACTCCCGGGGAATCTGCCAATGCCATACCCGACACATTGTTCAAAATCAGGGATTACAACGCCGAACTCCCCACGGGTACCGACATCCTGG
Source organism: Bacteroidales bacterium (assembly GCA_021443625.1). Taxonomy (GTDB): domain Bacteria; phylum Bacteroidota; class Bacteroidia; order Bacteroidales; family UBA932; genus Equibacterium. The sequence continues at coordinate 3,708 of JABUTP010000064.1, forward strand.
CGCAAGGTTCCGAACTTAAGCCCGTAAAACGGTTCCACCCCACCCATCTGATTGGAGTCCGCTATGGCGTCAGTTATTCCACAGCCGGTTTCAGCCCCGATGTGAGCCCCAAAAAGATAATCTGCCCCAACAGTTTCGGATTGGCATACACCTGCTACACCGATTTGTGGGATATGCTGAACAACTTCGGATTTCAGGTGAATGCGATGATGGTGCAGGAGGGTTATGATGCCGAATACATCGATGGTGAGCGTTATACTGTGGCCCAGGCTGCGATGCTCTGCAACTTCCATCTGGATTTCTCGCGGTTCAGGATCATTGCGAATGTGGGGCCCTACGCCGGATACCGCGTGGCCAACGGAAGGTTGGACAAGGAGTGGCGCGACACGGACAACCGCTTTGACTACGGCATAACCGCCGGCGGAGGTCTGGCAGCGGGAATCGGGCCGTTCGAACTGCAGCTGGAAGCAAGCTACAAATATGGTCTGAGCAGCTATTTCCACACGTTTTACTACAGCGACGAGTATTGGCTCTTTGCATATCCGAGAGTGCTTATGGCCACCGCAACCCTTTATTACAAGTTCCAATGGGGAAAGAAGTAACATATCTGCATTGCAATATAGGCAATGTCACCATCGGCCGCGGATGGCCGATTGCGGTACAGTCAATGTGCAACACGCTCACTTCCGACGTTGAGGCGAGCATCGCCCAGTGCGTCGCCCTCCACAACGCAGGATGCGACATTATCCGTCTGACAACGCAGGGGCTGAAGGAGGTTGAGGCGCTCGGAGCAATCAAGGCCGCCCTGCGCAGCCGTGGCATAACCACCCCCCTTGTGGCAGACGTCCATTTCTCCTACAAGGTGGCCCTTGCTGCAGCCGCCGGCATTGCCGACAAGGTGCGCATCAACCCCGGCAACTTCTCAAAGGACCACACCGTGGCAATGGAGAAATTCGGAGAACTCATCGATATCTGCAAAGAATACGGCACTGCGCTCCGCATCGGGCTGAACCACGGCTCTTTGGGGGAACGGATAACCTCACGATGGGGCGACACCCCTCTCGGAATGGTGCGCGCCGTGATGGAATGGCTGGAAGTATGCGTCCGTAAGGAATTCTTCAACGTCACCGTCTCGCTTAAATCGAGCAACACCATAGTGATGACAGAGGCCTACCGCCTCCTCTCCGAAACAATGGCCACTGAACTCGGAATGGTTTTCCCACTCCACCTCGGAGTCACCGAGGCGGGCGGAGGCACCACCGGACGCATCAAATCGGCAGTGGGCATCGGCACCCTTCTCGGAGAAGGAATCGGCGAGACCATACGCGTTTCCCTCACGGAAAATCCGGTCAACGAAGTTCCAGTGGGACGCAAATTGCGCAACCTGGCAGCCAATTTCTCCGATAACAAATCTGTTATTCCTACTGAAATACATTCTGATACATTAGAAGATTTTATTATAGAGGCGTCTTATGCCATCGGACCCCACCTGCTGAAAGGGGGCGATGCCGACTTCCCTCTCAAGGGGTATGTCGCCGGCAAAGAACTCTCCCCCGAGGTTATGGACGACTTCCGAAGCGACCTCCTGCAGGCCTGCCGCAGACGATTTGCCAAACCAGAATACATCGCCTGCCCCAGTTGCGGCCGCACCCAGTTTGACATAGAGAAACTGCTGGACAAAATCACCCGCCGCACAAGTCAGTTTGCCGGAATAAAAATTGCGGTGATGGGGTGCATTGTCAACGGCCCCGGAGAGATGGCAGACGCCGATTTCGGCTATGTGGGAGAAGGCAACGGCAAGGTAACCCTCTACAAAGGCAAGGAACCCGTGCAGCGGGGCATTTCCGAAGACAACGGAGTGGAAAAACTCGTGGAACTCATCGAAAAGGAACTGTCTGCAAAGGAATCCTGACCTTTTGCGGAAGCCGCCTTTTACAAAACATACGACAATGGATTACAGCAACGCCCTCTCTATCATACGCTTCTGCCGCAGATGGCGCAGATTTGTGGGAATACTCTGGCTGTGCGGCTTCGTGCCGGTGGCCGGAATTGTCTTTTCCTGCCAGAACGTCCAGCCGCAAATAGACGACATCGCTTCGCAGATTGCCCTTCTCGAGCAGAAATGCAGCGATCTCAGCTCCGATGTGGCTGCGCTCCAGAGTCTTGCCGAAGCGCTTAAGCAGGAGGACGAACTCGTCTCGTTCACCCCCACCTACGGCTCCGACGGAAAGGTTACCGGCTACACCATGGAGTTCAGAAATTCCGGCAGGATATCGGTGCGGGACGGGCAGTCCTACATCTCCGCCGCGACCGACCAGGGACTTTGGTGGTGGACCATCGGCGGAGCCTGGATGACCGACCCCGAAGGAAACCGCATTGAAATCGGGGGAGACACCCCCGCCCCTTCTTTCAAATTCGAAGGTGACAAGCTGCTCTTTTCGAGCGATGGAGGGTCGGAATGGCAACTCGTGGGGACCATAGAGAAACCCCTTATAGAAAGTGTGCGCGAAGACGCATCCCAAGTCATAATCAC
>JABUTP010000065.1 GCA_021443625.1 Bacteroidales bacterium
GCAGCAGCAGCGGCCTTCTTCTCGGGCTTCATCTGGGGGAAGAAGAGCACGTCCTGAATGGTCTGGGAATTGGTCATGAACATTGTCAGACGGTCTATACCCATTCCGAGTCCCGATGTGGGAGGCATTCCGAATTCGAGGGCACGGACGAAGTCCATATCGATATACATCGCCTCGTCATCGCCCTTGGCCTTGAGGCGGGCCTGGTCTTCGAAACGCTCCAGCTGGTCGATAGGGTCGTTCAGTTCGCTGTAGGCGTTGGCCAGTTCCTTACCGTTCACAAAAAGTTCGAAACGCTCGGTCAGGCGGGGATTCTCGCGATGGCGCTTGGTAAGGGGGGACATCTCCACCGGATAGTCGGTGATGAAGGTGGGCTGGATGAGATTCTTCTCGCAGTACTCGCCGAAGAGGGCATCCACCAGTTTGCCGTAGCCGAACGAAGGCTCGATGGGGACATTCTTCTCCACGCAAACCTTGCGCAGCTCCTCCTCGCTCATACCGCTTACATCGACTCCCGCATATTCCTTGATGGCTTCCAGAATGGGAAGACGGCGGTAAGGGGCCTTGAACTCTATTTCGTTGCCCCACACGTCGAACCTGGTGCATCCGTTGGTGGCAATGGCTATCTTCTCCAGCATCTCCTCCACGAACTTCATCATCCAGTTGTAATCCTTGTAGGCCACGTAGATTTCCATACAGGTGAACTCCGGATTGTGGGTCTTGTCCATCCCTTCGTTGCGGAAATCCTTGGCGAACTCATACACTCCGCTGAATCCGCCCACGATGAGTCTCTTGAGATAGAGTTCGTTGGCAATGCGGAGATAGAGGGGGATGTCCAGCGCATTGTGGTGGGTGACAAAGGGACGTGCAGTGGCGCCACCGGGAATCGACTGCAGGATGGGGGTCTCCACTTCGAGACAGCCGTGGGCATTGAAATACTCCCTCATCGTGCTCACAATCTTTGCCCTCTTGACAAAGGTTTCGCGCACCTCCGGATTGACTATAAGATCCACATACCTCATACGGTAGCGCAGCTCGGGGTCGCTGAAGGCGTCATAGACCTCACCGTCCTTCTCCTTGACAATGGGAAGTACGCGGAGCGATTTGCTGAGCACGGTAAGAGTATGGGCGTGGATTGAAAGCTGGCCCGTCTGGGTTATGAAGGCATAACCCTTGATGCCGATGATGTCCCCGATATCGAGAAGTTTCTTGAAGACCGTGTTGTACAAAGTCTTGTCCTCTCCGGGGCAAATCTCGTCGCGCTTGACATACACCTGTATGCGGCCCGTCTCATCCTGCAGTTCGATGAACGAAGCCGCCCCCATGATGCGCCGGCTCATAAGGCGTCCGGCTATGGATACGTCACTGAAATTGTGGATATTGTCGTCGTACTCCGCCTTGATCTGGGCGGAAGTGGCATTTATTTCGTATTCTGCTGCGGGATAAGGTTCTATCCCCAGTTCCCTGAGTTTGGCCAAGGCGTCGCGCCGGTTCTGCTCCTGTTCGTTGAGTGTTATTTCCATTGTTCTTGATTAGTTTCGATTCCGTAAAAATGCATCTCTCTCCCCAAGTTCCATACAAATGCCAAAAATAATGAATTTTTTGGCATTAATAAAATAAAAGGATACCTTTGGCAGGATATGACACCGATAGTAAATAAAAAATGGATAGTGAAGGAGTCGGGTAATCCCGTCCTCGTGCGTCAGCTCGCTCAGGAGTTGGGCATCGACCCCGTTCTGTCCAATCTGTTGGTGCAAAGGGGCATCAAATCCTACGATGAGGCCCGGGAGTTTTTCAGGCCCGATCTGGGAATGCTCCACGACCCGTTCCTGATGGTCGATATGCAGAAGGCGGTCGATCGCATCGACAAGGCGGTGTCGTCGGGCGAGAAGATTCTCATCTACGGCGATTACGACGTGGACGGCACAACCGCGGTGGCGCTGATGTACATTTTCCTGAAATCGGTCATCTCCACCGACCGCCTCCACTACTACATTCCCGACCGCTATGACGAAGGATACGGCCTTTCCTACAAGGGCATCGACTTTGCCCACGCAAACGGCTGCGCCCTCATCATAACCCTCGACTGCGGCATCAAGGCCATCGAGAAGGTGAAATACGCCGCCTCGCTGGGCATAGACGTGATAATCTGCGACCACCACCTCCCCGACAGCGAGCTGCCCGCCGCCTGTGCAGTCCTCGACCCCAAGCGCGAGGACAACACCTACCCCTACGACGACCTTTCGGGGTGCGGAGTCGGGTTCAAACTGGCTCAGGCATACGCCCAGACCCACGGCATACACAAGGACAAAGTGCTGGAGCTGCTGGACCTGCTGGTGGTGAGTATCGCATCGGATCTGGTTTCGGTCACCGGAGAGAACCGCGTCCTTGCCTATTTCGGACTCAAACAACTCAACAGCAAACCACGCAAGGGACTTGAATCCATCATAAAGCTCTCCGGACTGGACAAGCATCTGATTACCATCGATGAGATTGTGTTCAAGATAGGCCCCCGCATCAACGCTGCGGGCCGTATGGAATCGGGACGCACCGCCGTGGATCTGCTGGTGTCGGGCGACGACGAGAGCGCCCGCAAAATCGGGGACGAGATAAATGTCCACAACAACGAGCGCAAGAGCATCGACCGCGAGATTACCATCGAGGCCATAGAGATGGTGCGCAACGAGGACGCATTTGCCGGAAGGAAATCCACTGTGGTGTATAACCCCAACTGGCACAAAGGGGTTGTCGGCATTGTGGCCTCCCGTCTGGTGGAGGCGTTCTACCGCCCCACGATAGTCCTTACAAAGAGCGGCGGTTTCATTGCAGGTTCCGCACGTTCGGTTGCCGGATTCGACCTCTACGAGGCCATCGAGTCTTGTTCCGACCTTCTGGAGAACTTCGGCGGGCATATGTATGCGGCCGGCCTCACCATGAAAGAAGAGAACTTCGAGGAGTTCTCCCGCCGTTTCGAGGAGCACGTCGCCAGCAAGATAAACGACGAGACGCTGACCCCCATAGTCAACATCGACTCTTATCTCGACTTCAAGCAGATAACGCCCAAGTTCTTCCGTATCCTGAAGCAATTCCAGCCTTTCGGCCCCGGCAACCAGTCGCCGGTTTTCCTTTCGGAAAACGTCTATGACAACGGCAACGGCCGGTGCGTGGGCTCCGACAACGGCCATCTCAAGCTGGAACTGATACAGGACGACAGCGCCTATCTGCCCATCTCGGCCATCGCCTTCAACAAGTCGGACCACTTTGAGCATCTGCACGCCGGCAATCCCGTGGATATCTGCTACTCCATTGCCGAGAACTACTACCGCGGTCTTGCCAACATCCAGCTGCGCATCAAGGACATAAAAGACCGCGACGACCTGTTTTAGGCCGCCGCAGGTGCTTGTTTTCAATAGTTTTCCTTTCCCTGTTTAGAAGAGTGTCAGTTCAATGGGGCCGTCATCGGGGCCATCGCCGTTTTTGCGATGTTCGGAAAGGGATTGCAGAGTGTCCACCGATGAGGTCAGCGTATCTTCGGGATTGAGTTCCAGCGTGATTTCGGGGGTATCCTCCTCCACGGGTTCCGTTTCGGGTTCGTCTTCCACAACGAATTCCGGCTCGGGCAGCGGTTCGATGAACACCGCTTTGGCCACCTCATACTGGCTGATGCGTTTCCCTTTGGCCTTGAACCCTTTCTTGCCGATAAATTCAGCCACATCTATGATTTCGTCGGGACGGCTGTCCTGTTTCCCTTTGAAAGTGACCTGCAATTGCGGATAGGTGTCACAGCAGATGTCCAGCAGTTTTGATCCTGGGGTTTCGGAGATGAAACATTGCTCCACATTCTCGCTCGGCACGAAGCTGAAACGCTTGAGATAGTGGTATTTCACCCCTTTGTCGTAATAGGCCACCGAAAAGGTGAGAGTTTCGTCGAGTTTCTCGATGCGCAGGATATCTCCCTGATAGCGGTTGCTGAGGTCGAACGAAGTGGTGTAGAAATTACCGTTCCTGAGCACCACCAGAATCTGGTCTCCCGACTGGAATTCCCCGAGATAGAGTCCCCGGCCGGCATCGTTGAGCCGCTGGATATCCTCGTCAAACCAAATCTGCTTGCCCCCGATGGTGGAGACGCCGTGCGACTTGAGCTGGATTTTGAGAATGGGATTGCGCGACAGGAGGTTCCCGCGGCTGTCCCTTCCTTTTACGGCGAGGGTGGCGAAATCATACACGTCCTGCAGTTTCTTGATTTTGGGACGGTTGCGGTAGTAAATCTTTATGGATTCGGCCTCGCCGTTGCCGTTGGCGGTAAACCATTCCACACGGCTCCCCTCGGTCCCCTGGGTCAGGTTATACATTTTGTTGCGGGTAATGCCCTTGATGGCAAACCTCTTGGCAAAATATGCCCCCGCCTTTCCGTCACGGTAGATGGCGTTGTATATGGTGCGGTTGTCTCCTTTCTTGAACACCGCCACGTGAATTATATCCTTGCCTATGAAGGTTTTGTCCTTGACGTTGGTAACGATGTAATCGCCGTTTTTCATAAAAGCGATGATGTCGTCGATATCGGAGCAGTCGCAGATGAATTCGGGATTGTCCAGTTTCTTGGGGTCGGTACCCACGAATCCTTCAGCCTTGTCGGCATAAAGTTTGGCATTGGCCACAACCACTTTCTGGGCCTGGATGCTTTCGAACTCCTCGAGGCGGGTGTGTCTGGGATACTTGGCGCCGTATTTCTTCTTGAGTGTCTTGAAATGGGCGATGGTATATTCTATGAGGTGTTCCAGGTTGTAGTTGACCTGCTCTATTTCGGCCTCGATGCCCCGCAGTTTCTCCTCCGCCGCCTTGATGTCAAACTTGGAAATCTTGCGGACCGGCTTCTCAACCAGTCTCAGAATGTCGTCTTCGGTTATCTCCCGCTTTACCAGATGCTGGTATTTCTTCATCTCGGCGGTGACATCGGCAATCTGGTCCTCCCAGGTGCGGGCATCGTTCTCCAGGGTGCGATAGACTTTCATTTCGAAGAAAATCTTCTCGAGGGAGAGGCGGTGCCAGCTGTCGTGCAGCTCGTCCAGAACCACTTTCAGTTCCTGCTCGAACAGGTCGCGGGTGTGGAATGCGCTGTATTTGAGAATCTCCTCCACACTCATGAACTCGGGGCGGCCGTCTTTGATGACCACCGCACTGGGGGAGATTGACGCGGAGCATTTCGTGCAGACGTAAAGCGCGTCTATTGTCTTGTCGGGCGAGATGTCAGGAGCGAGCTGAATGACGATTTCGACCTTTTCGGCGGTAAAATCGTCCACCTTCTTAATCTTTATCTTACCCTGGTCATTGGCGGCGATGATGCTTGCAATGACGCTGCCGGTGGTTTCTCCGTAAGGGATATCCTCAATCACCAGAGTCCGTTTGTCCCGCTTGGTGATGGTGGAGCGGACCTTTATCTTGCCGCCGCGCATGCCTCCGTTGTATTTGGAGCAGTCGGCGATGCCGCCCGTCTGGAAGTCGGGATACAGCGTAACCTCCTTGCCCTGCAGCACCGCTATGGAGGCATCTATGAGTTCGTTGAAGTTGTGGGGCAGAATCTCTATCTTGAGTCCCACACCGATACCTTTGGTTCCCTGCGCCAGCAGGAGCGGGAACTTGACGGGGAAGCAGACCGGCTCGAGATTGGCACGGTCGTAGGTGTGTTCCCACTGGGTAATCTTGGGGTTATATACCACATCCAAGGCAAACGGACTCAGTTTGGCCTCGATATATCGCATAGCCGCCGCCTTGTCCCCTGTGAGGATGTTGCCCCAGTTGCCCTGCCCGTCTATGAGCAGGTCTTTCTGCTGGATGGAAACCAGCGCATCGTAGATGGAAGCGTCGCCGTGCGGGTGGAACTTCATCGTGTCTCCCACAATACCGGCCACCTTGTGGTAACGTCCGTCCTCGTTGAGTTTGAGGGTATGGAGGATACGGCGCTGAACCGGCTTGAAACCGTCTTCGATGTAGGGCACGGCCCTGTCCAGCATGACATACGAGGCATAATCCAGGAACCAGTCCTTGAACATGCCGGGCAGTTTGTATTTGTTTTCCCCCGCGGTTATCACCCTCTCGAACTTGTCCCCCTTGCTCCGGCCGCCTCGTGAGGGCGCAACTGCCTCCGCGCCGTCGGTCTCCGGCATTCCGCCCGCCTCTCCGCTCTCCTCTGCGGGCAGG
>JABUTP010000066.1:0-3422 GCA_021443625.1 Bacteroidales bacterium
CAGCCGCGGAATCCCGCCCCGAGCCGGTCGGTCATCAATCCCGCCTGGTTCGTTTCCAACGGCTACTGCGTGTTCATGCCCGACATCTACTACGAAACCGGCCATCCGGGCAAGAGTGCCTACGACTACATTCTGTCGGGCTGCGACAAGATTTGCGAACGGCCTTGGATAGACGGTGACAATATGGCCATTCAGGGACAGAGCTGGGGCGGCTATCAGGTTGCCTGGCTCATCACCCAGACCGACCGCTTCAAGGCAGCCGGAGCGGGTGCGCCCGTTTCCAATATGACCAGTGCCTACGGCGGCATCCGCTGGGGTTCGGGTATGGTGCGGCAGATGCAGTATGAGAAGGAGCAGAGCCGCATCGGCACGGATTTGTGGAGCGGTCTTGACCTCTATATTGAGAATTCCCCCATATTCTTTGTGCCCAACGTCACCACACCGGTGCTGATAATGCACAACGACAATGACGGTGCTGTGCCCTGGTGGCAGGGAATCGAGTTCTTCACCGCCCTGCGCCGGTGCGGCAAGCAGGCGTGGATGCTCCAGTACAACGGAGAGGCCCACAACCTCAACGGCCGCGCCAATTCCAAGGATTTGAGCGTCCGTCTCGGACAGTTCTTCGGCCACTTCCTCAAAGGGGAACCCATGCCCTATTGGATGGAACACGGCATCCCTTATTGGGAGAAGGATTTGAGGAATTTTTAGCGGAGTAACCGGAAGGACATTCTTATTCCAACTCCTTCAGGAACATTTCCGGAGAAGCATCGGAAGGCATCCGCCAGTCGCCCCTCGGCGACAGGGAGACCGACCCCACTTTGGGGCCGTCGGGCAGACACGACCGCTTGAACTGCTGGCTGAAGAATCTCCAGTAGAACTTCCGCAGCCATTTCTTTATCTCATCGTCACTGTACTGCTCTTTGCCGAAGGCCTTTCGGGCCAGGAAGAACACCTTACGGGGAGAGAAGCCGAACCTGAAGATGTAATACAGGAAAAAGTCGTGGAGTTCGTAAGGTCCCACAAGGTCCTCGGTCTTCTGTGCAATGTTGCCCCGGGCATCGGCAGGTATGAGTTCGGGGCTGATGGGCGTGTCGATGATGTCGCGCAGTATCTCGCCTGCAGAACGGCCGGCATCGCCGCTGCCATCGAAATAATGGTCGGCAGCCCACTGCACAAGGTAGCGGACCAGCGTCTTGGGAACACCGGCGTTCACTCCGTACATACTCATGTGGTCCCCGTTGTAGGTGGCCCAGCCCAACGCCAGTTCGGAAAGGTCGCCGGTGCCGACCACCAGCCCGTTCTCCTTGTTGGCAACGTCCATCAGAATCTGGGTACGCTCGCGGGCCTGGCTGTTTTCGTAGGTGGTGTCGTGTTGCGACTCGTCGTGTCCTATGTCGCTGAAATGCTGCCTTACTGCCGGTGCAATGGGGATTTCACGCACTGTGACGCCAAGCGCCGCCATCAAATCCAGCGCATTGCGCAAGGTTCGGTCGGTGGTGCCGAGTCCGGGCATCGTGATGCCCAGTATGCGGCTTCGCTCCCATCCGAGAGTGTCGAACGCCATCACTGCCACGAGCAGTGCCAGGGTGCTGTCCAACCCTCCCGAGATGCCTATCACTGCCGTTTTGCAGCCGATATGTTCCAGACGGGAGCAGAGTCCCTGCACCTGGATTGACATTATTTCGCGGCTTCGGGAGTCGAGTTCGGCATCATCTCCAATCGGCACGAACGGGTGGGTGGCCACTTTGCGGTAAAGCGTTTCCGCGAAATCGGTGTCGGCCGCCGCACCGCAATCGATGCGAACGTAGCTTTCGACCATCCGTGCATCGCGGGTTCCGTCGGGAGCAACGGTGCCGAAAGTGGAACTCTTCTGCCGCAGGTTGACGAGTTTCTCCACGTCCAAATCGGCGATTATCATGGAACTTCCCTTCTGGAAACGCTTGTTTTCGGCGACGACTGTACCGTATTCACATATAAGGCTGCTGCCGGCGAAAACCAGATCCTGGGTGGATTCCCCCCAGCCGCTGGATGCGTAGATATATCCGGAAATGGTGCGGCCGCTCTGGCTGGAGACCATCTGCCTGCGGTATTCGTGCTTGAGCAGAATCTCGTTGCTGGCGGAGATGTTCACTATGATGTCGGCGCCGGCCAGGGCGTGCCAGCCCGAAGGGGGCATCGGAGTCCACAAATCCTCGCATACCTCAACGGCAAAGCTCGTCTCTCCCAGAGAGAAAACCACGTCGGGGCCGAGATATGTGTCATATCCGGCATAAACCACCCTCTTTCCCCCTTTGCCGTCCATAAAGTCGGCTCCGGAGGCGAACCAGCGCGTCTCGTAAAACTCGTTGTAGCAGGGGATATGAATCTTGGGGACGAGCGCGAGCAGACCGGAGCCGCCGATAACGGCAGCGCAATTGTAGAGATGGTTTCCATAGCGGACCGGAACCCCCACCACAGCGGTCAGGGGTTTCCCCTTGAGATGGTCGCAGAGTGAAGCCACCCCCCGCTCTGCTGCATCCAGCAGGACTTTCTGCCCGAAAAGGTCGGCGCAGGTGTAGCCCGTGACGCTGAGTTCGGGGAATGCCACCAGCGACACCCGCTGCGCTTCCGCCCTGTTGAGCAGCGAGCATATTTCTGAAACGTTTTTATCGACATCGGCAAGCCATACCCTCGGGGAGGCGGCAGCCGTCCTTATCATTCCGTAATTCGGGTTCATATCAGCATATCTTCTATTTTGAGTTTGGGGACGTAATGGATGCCGTCCTTGCGGTAATAGCGGTGGTTGTCCGCTTCGGAAATGCTGGTGAGCTGGATATGCTCAATCCCCTTTCCGATGGCCAGCACCAGCATCGGTTCCAGCCCCTCGGGCAGTGCCAGGTCGGTTTGGAGGCCGCTTCGGTTGATGGCGGCTATGCAAAGCCCCGAAAGTTTCATCTCGGTGGCTTTGAGCAGCATGCTCTGCGCCATTATACCCAGATCGACATCAGCCCAGTGGGTGTGTCCAATGGTGGAACATATCACGATGAAGGCCTGCGGCTCGGTTCCGGGCAGCGGGAGGTTGACATCGGGAAGGGCCGCCCCCATCCGGATGTTGGGATTGACCTTGCCCGCCTCCTCCGCAGTCACGAGGCGGAACCTCAGCACCTGCTGGTTGCAGGCGGAAGGGACCTTGTTGGCCACCGACACTATCTGCATCAGCTGCTCACGTGTGACTATGCAATTGGGATCGTATCCCCGGCAGCTGCGGTTTTTGAGCAGCAGCGAGTCCAAAGATGGGTGCGAAGCGGGTTTGCGGCGGGTTTTGCCCCCCTGCGCAATCTCTTCCATCCGCTTTTCTATGTAATTGTCTGCCATAACTCGGGTTTAGAAGCTGTTTAAATTTGATTCAAATTTTTATTTATGGAATGTTTTTAAGCAGGTTT
>JABUTP010000066.1:3467-10923 GCA_021443625.1 Bacteroidales bacterium
GCAAAGATGCAAAAAACAAACATAAAGAATTTTTGTAATTAATTTTAAACAGCTTCTTATGTGAACGCGAAGTTACGTTTAAGCGCGGTATTTGTCAAATATATGTGTACCTTCGCTGTCATTATGGAAGCACTTGAAGCAATGTTGACACGCCGCAGTGTGCGTGCCTATACCGACGAAATGCCCCCCCGCGAACTGATAGACAAAGTCGTGGAGGCGGGAATGTATGCCCCTACGGGGAAGAACACCCAGTCGCCCACCATCGTGGTGGTGACCAACCGCGCCTTGAGGGACGAACTCTCACGGCTCAATGCCGAGGTCATCGGGAAGGATTTCGACCCCTTCTACGGCGCCCCCTGCATCATAATAGTCCTGGCCGACCGCAACTGCAACCGGAGCCACGGCACCTACATCAACGACGGCTCCCTGGTGTTGGGCAATATGATGAATGCAGCCCACGCCCTTGGACTCGGTTCGTGCTGGATTCACCGCGCACGGCAGATTTTCGCTTCCGAAAGGGGGCAGGAACTCCTCCGCCAGTGGGGCATCGAGGGGGACATTGAAGGCATCGGCCACCTGGCTCTCGGCTATGCCGCCAAAGAGCCGGCACCCGCCTCTCCCCGCAAAGAGGGCTACGTGAGGTATGTAGAATAATCCGTTTTTAGAAACACACATACGTTTATGAAATACCTGTTGCGCATTTCCGCTGCATTGTTGTGCATCTTTGCCGTTTTTTCCTGTACCAATACGCCTCCGGACGACCCAGCCAAGCCGGATCCCGTCAAGAAGACTCCCCGCGACACCGTCATCAGGCTCTCCATCGAAGGGGAACAGTGCGCCTTTGCCAACAAGGCGGAATACGGCATCTTCGTCCCCGCCACGGAAGAGAAACTGCGCGGAGCGCTCATTCTGCAGCACGGATGCGGTATGGAGCAGTTCGGCATAACCCGCCCCTACGACCTCCAATACCAGGCATTTGCAAAGAAATGGAATCTTGCAGTGGTGGAAACGGCCCTGCACGGCGATTGCGGGGTGTGGAAAGACCCCTCATCGGGCAGCGGATATTCCCTCTTCAAAATGTTATCTACAGCCGGTCAGAAGAGCAGCCATCCGGAGCTTTCCAATGCCCCGCTGCTCATCTTCGGACATTCGGCTGGCGGTTATTGGTCGCTGGCAATGCTCAGGGAATACGCATCGCGCATCATTGCCGTAGTAACCTACTCTGCAGCGTGGGACCCCCAGTGGGATTATACCGATAACGCGGTTGCAGACGTCCCCGTGTTGCTTAGGCACGCCGGAGACAACGACGGAACTCCCGAAATCCTCTGTCCCCAAACGGCAGTGAACCACTGCGCCAAACTGCGCAAGCTGGACGCCCCCGCCTGCGTGGCATTCAACGAGGGTCAGAACCACAACTTCAGCTATATGCGCACCATCTCCATCCCTTTCTTCGAGGCGGCTATGAAGCAGCGCCTTTCGGATGACGGTTCAAAAGAGCTGAAGCCCATCGATGCCGGCAACACCTGGCTGGGCAATCCCGAAGACAAGACTATCTTCCAAGAGAGCGATTACGAAGGGAACAAAAGGTCGTTGTACCGTTTCATAGACGAGGCCACGGCAAAGGCCTGGCAGGAGTTTGTGACCACCAACCAGGTGGAGGACACCACTCCCCCGCCCGCTCCCTACAGCATCATCGTCACCAAGTCGGAGACCTCCATCAAAGTTGAATGGAAGGCCGATGCCGACGTGGAATCTGGCATAATGTGCTTTGAAATTTATGCCGACGGAGAGTTGGTGGGCAGGGTTCCCCAGGAAGGTTACTACCAGAACTACGACACCAACGGGGACAACACCTATCCGACGGAGCCGGTGCCTATGGAGTTCACCATAAACGGCATTTCGGCAAAGAAGATAGGGGTGGTAACAGTAAATCGCAGCGGACTCAAGTCCACTGCGACCACTACCAAAGCACGCTGAATGCCTATTTTAATTGTGTGAAACAGCGTTGGTGTATTAAGTTACACCAGCGCTGTTTCGCTTTTTGCACTTATCTGGACAAGGGTGGAATCCTCCACCTTGTACATCTTCTGATTTGTGGTTTCGGAGCGGAGTCCGCCGAGGGCCTCCACATAGGGGCCAATCTTGATGTAATCGAAATTGGCGGGTACAATCTCCTCCGAGAGAGTTTCGTTGCCCGAATACCAGGCCACCTTGTGGTTGGGATAGGCCTTGCGGATTTCCGATGCGAGCCGGTTCACCTCGGCGGGCTCGTTGTCTCCCCCCATAAAGCAGATGCAGGTCACGGCCGCACCGTAGCAGTCGAGCATCGAGCCTATCGCCGCCATATCGAGGGGGTTGCCGATATCGTCGCGGAGCCACGGGCTGTGGCAGCCGGGGCATCTGTTGGGACATCCCGTTATATTGAATGCCAGGGTCACCTCATCCGGGATCTCCTGGCAGACAATATCATAATTGTGGAATTTCAACATAAGTGTCTGACGTTACGCCTTAACCGATTTTGGCATCGGCATTGGCCTTGATGTAGTAACGGCGGGCAGCCTCTGCCTGACGGGGTGCGGAGAAGTTGCTGATGCGCTTCATATAACCGATGATACGGGTCATATAGTCGAGGTTGTCGCTGCTGCAGCAGGGGCATACCTTGAGGTATCGCTTGTCGATGTGACCGCACTTGTTGCAAAGGGTGTTGGGAATGTTGAAGGTGAAATAGCTGCACCCTTCCTGTGCCGCAACGTTGAGTATCTGCAGGTACTGCTTCTTGGAAAGATGCTCCTCAAGGTTGAGGTGCAGGGCAGAACCGCCGGTGAGATGCTCGATGTATTTGCGGCCGTGGAGACGAATCTTGTCAATGATATTGAGGGAGGTATCCTCCACTATGTAGAAGTAGCTGTTATAGCAATCCCTGGGTACGAAATAGCCGTCCTCGCGATCCCATTTGGCGTGTTTTACACCGACGTTCTCCGCGGGAATCATTTCGCAGTTGAACATCACGTCCTTGGAGCGGTACTTGCGGTTGAGTTTCTCTATGATGCCCAGAACATTCTGCACGAACTCGACGTACTGGGGATTGTCGTTGATGGTGATGCCGAGGAATTCAGCGGCCTCCACCATACCGTTGATGCCCACGGTAAGGTACTGACGTGCGATGTTGATGTAACCGGCATCGAACAGAGGGAGCATTCCCTTGGTCTGGAGTTCCTTGAGGTTTTCGTTGTAAGCCAGCTGAACCTTGTGAACCAGGTCGGCGATTTCCTCGAGATATACGAGGTAGTCGATGTTGTTGCGGACTGCATACTGCACACAACGGTTGATGTTGATGGTAAGCACACTCTTGGAGCCTGTGGAGACACCGCCGGCACCCAGGGTGTAGCTGAATCCGTTGTCCTGAATCTCGTTGCGGAGGCGGCAGCAGGATGCCAGAGAGTCGGCATTGTCGCTCATATATGTGAAGAACGAGTGGCCTTCGGCATACATCTCGGCTGTGAAGTCGGCCCACTCCTGATCTTTGGGTTTGCCGTTCTCGCTGAGCAGAGCCATAGTTTCTACGGGGAATGTCAGAGGAGTCTTGAGACGCTCGGCGTTGAACCACTTCATGAAGCGTTTCTGCAGCCACGAGAGGGACTCCCAGTGGGGCTTGGTGCCGTCGGGGAAACGGAACTCGCCGAAGATACTCTCGAAGTAGTATTTGTCATAGTATGACACGTTCCAGAACACTGCCTGGAAGTTGCGGGCACCGGTGGGCTGGTTGATTGAATATACAATCTGCTCGAAGCAGTCGGTCACCGTCTTGTCGATGGTGCGCTGGCGGAGCGAGAGATCCACAACCTTGTCGGGATCCTTGTAGTAGTCCTCTCCGTACTCCATCTCAAGGAAGTAGTTCATATACATAAGGAACTCCGGAGTGGCGCAGGCACCGCTGAGCATACTGCTCACCATAAATACCAGATTGATGAACCCGCCGCAGAAGGACTTGAGGTTGGTGGGACGGGTTGCGTTGCCGCCGATCTCGGTGTTGCCGTGGAGCAGCCAGGGGTACATAGTGATGCTGGCGCAATAGTTGGCCAGACTGGTCTCGTCGTTCTTGTAGAGGAAGTGCGTGTTGAGCAGACGGAAGTATTTGTCTGACAATTCCTTGCCATACATCTGCTTGAGCCTTTCGGTAAGGAGGCGGCGGTTGAGGCGGATGAACGCGGACTTGGGAATCTCGCCGATGAGGGTGGCGATGTTCTTGTTCTCCACGTTGGCATTGGCATCGTATTTACTGCGGGTGGCGGCGTTGCCGTCGGCGCAGTAGTTCATAAGAAAATCGAGACGCTCGAGGGTGTCGCGGTCTTCGGTGTGGCTCTGACGGTAGAGCATATAGGACTTTGCCACGGCAAAATACTGCTCAGCCATCAGGGCAGTCTCAACTTGGTTCTGGATTTCCTCCACGCTCATACCGCTGCTCACGCGGATGCGCGACAGGATGGATATCAAATCTTCTTCGGTTGCCATTGCGCCCACCGAAAGGAATGCCTTGCGGATGGCGTTCTTGATTTTGTCAATGGAAAAAACCTCTTCCTGGCCGTCTCTTTTGACGATTTTAGTTAGTACTTCGCTCATATTTGTAGTTTTATATATCGGTAAATGCTCCCCGTGAAAGCGGGTTTAAGTACAAAGTTATTGTTAAGAATTTACCAAAAAACCACCTCCGCCCAATAGTTATTAACACAATTTCAACCGTCGGCGGCAGAGCGCGCTCCGCTAAACGTTGAAGCTGTTTCCGCCGATGAATTCCCTGAGCAGGGATGTAGGCGGAATCTCCTTGTCCGGAACAGGAGTGAAATAATGGAGAAAGTGGGCCAGACGATGGGCTTCGCAGTACTCCGGAGTGTTCTTGGGCACGGTTGCCAGAATTCTCTCTGCGTGAAGCCGCAACACGGCAAACTCTATGAGGTATGACGAGTTGAACATCACGTCGGCATTCTCTCGGTAGGGAAGAATCCATTTCTCCTCGGCGGCGCACACTTTGGCCCACTGGGCTATGGTCTGCTGTGCGGTGAAGGCCCCCTTGTCGTAGTCGCGTATGATGCGGCGCAGCAGACGGTTGTCACTGGTGGGAATGGTGTTGTGGCTGTCCAGAGAGGTACTGGTGATGGTGTTGATGAAAATTTTGTAGGTCGAGGAGGGCGCCACGTTGGGCAGCAGGCGCGGGTTCAGGGCGTGGATGCCTTCTATTATGAGGACACTGCCTTGGGAGAGGGCGCACCTGCGGCCGTTGTATTCCCTCTGGCCGGTCACGAAATTATAATTGGGGACTTCCACCTCTTCGCCGGCCATCATCCGCACGACGTCTCTTTCAAGCAACTTGTAATCCACCGTTTCGAAATTGTCAAAATCATAGGAGCCATCGGGGAAGAGCGGGGTTTCGACACGGTTCACGAAATAGTCGTCGGTGGAGATTGTAACCGGTGTAAGGCCGCACGCCTTGAGTTGTATCTCGAGCCGTTTGCTGAAAGTGGTCTTGCCGCTGCTGCTCGGACCGGTAATCAGGACTGCCTTGAGAGGGTTCTCCACGCTACGCATCCGCCGGTCTATTTCCTCAGCAATCTGCACTATCTTCTTTTCCTGAAGGGCCTCCGCCACCTGAATGAGTTCGCTTGCCCTGCCGCTGCGGCACGCCTTGTTGACGTCCCCCACATTGGCGAGTCCCATAATTATATTCCATCTGAGATTTTCCGAAAATATGCCGAAGGTGAGCGGCTCGTCGGTGAAAGGGGCCAGCTGAGCCGGGTTGTTGTGGTCCGGAATGCGGAGCAGCACCCCTTCGTGGTAGGGTTCGAGCCCCCATACCGTAAGGTAACCCGCCGACGGCAGGAGCCGTCCGTAATAATAGTCGGCGCTGTCGCCCAGCATATAGTAGTGGGAATAAACGTCATCGCCGGTTTCGAGCAGCGCCACCTTGTCGGCGTACCCTTTTTCGGAGAATATCCGCACCGCTTCTGCCGCAGGCACCTCAAACCTTCTGAATGGCATATCCATAGAGACGATGGTGCGCATCCTGTCCGCGATTGCGGCTATGTCGGCGGCAGTTACCTGAGATCTGTCCTCCTTGTGGATGTTGCAGAAATATCCGTTGGAAATGGGATGCTCAATATAGACCTTGCACCCGTGCAGGACATCCTCGGCCGCCTTGCACAGCAGGAAACTGAGCGACCTCACATAAACCCCCATTCCGCTCGTCTCGCGGACATCGAGAAATTCCACATCGTGGCTGTGGTAAGCCCTGTATTTGAGTCCCTGGGAGACATTGTTCACCTTTGCCGAGACAATGGGCCACGGCCGGTCGAATTCGAATTCGGACAGAATCTCCAGAAGGGAAATGCCTTCGGGGAAACTCTTGGCGGTGTTGGTGTTCTTGCAGAATATCTGAATCATAGGTGGTGGTTATGCGGTTGGCTGTTTCTATGTTGTTGTATGTTTCTGTACGGTTGTCAGTTTTGGGGTATGGTGGACCATTTCCGTGAGGTTGTCCGTTTCTAAAAACGTCTGTCTGTTTCTGTAAATGTATGTCTGTTTCTGTAATCGTTGGGGCGGAGCTTACAGCAAATCTTTCACCAACTCCGCAATCTTCTCAAGGTATCGCGCATCCGTCTCGTCAAAGTTGGCAAGTTCCCTGCTGTCAATGTCCAGCACCGCCGCAATTTCGCCCGAGGCTGAATAGACCGGAACCACGATTTCGCTGCGCGAGAGGGAGCTGCAGGCGATATGCCCCGGGAATTCCTCAACATCGGGTACCACAATGGTGCGCCGCTCGCTCCACGCCGTGCCGCAGACACCCTTGCCGAAGGGTATTCTGACACACGCCAACGGCCCCTGAAACGGACCCAGGAGCAATTCATCGCCCTTTACCATATACCATCCGGTCCAGAAGAAACCCATCGTTTCGTGCAGCACCGCGGCGCAGTTGGCAAGGTTGGCCACCCATCCAGCGGAAGGGTCAATCACCGCCTTTATGGTGGTTATGGCCTGAGCGTATTTTTCGGTTTTGTTCATATTATTGACATTGACTGAAATTCAACTACTTGTGTATGGCTTGCAAATTTGGGATTATTGCAGTTAACCAAAATGTAAGGGGGGCATTATTCAAACGCTGCAAGTCGGGAGGCAATCAATGCAAATCCCTGTAGCCGTATTCCGCGAGGACCTTGCCGCCGGACACCACCAGAATCATCGGGAGCGTCCCCCGCGTTATGCGGAGCAGCTGCTGCCCATCTATCTGCAATATGTTGTCACACCTGAGCCCAGTTTCCTCCATAAAATTTTCGACCGAAGGCACCCCTTCGGAGATAATGTACGGGAAAACGCACACCAGTTCCCGCTCCCGCAGGCCGAGGGTTTCGGAGCCGAAGCCGGTCGTCTGCATTGTTGCCAGTTTGCCCGCACTCATCCTGCAATA
>JABUTP010000067.1 GCA_021443625.1 Bacteroidales bacterium
GCCGCCGAATAATTCTCCACAAGAGTTGAACTCGTACCCATCTCCTGTTCAAGTTTGGTCAAGCGGGCATCCAGGTCGTCCAGTTTTTCGTTGTAGTTGGTGCAGGCCGCAAGGTTCAGTGCGACTGCAAACAATACAGAGTATATCGAGCACATTCTCATAGCAAAAATTTTTCCGTTTGCGAATTTACAAAACAACAACAACAACAACAACAACAACAATTTCCCGTGGCATCTTGTTAAAAAATAATAAATACCTTTGCAACATCTTAAAACGAGAAGACAATGAACGGCAAAGAGTATCTCGACAGGTATGAGGAGGCGTTGGCGGAGGCGCTGGCAGAGTTTCTGCAGGCGAAGGGGCAGATGGATGAACCTAAGCCCAAGGCACCCGATATAGAGGAAAAATGGGAAGCGATTGCACAGTCTTATATTCCGGACGGGGCGCGGGAATTCAACGGCTACCCCACCGTGTCCCTGGGATGGATGGCATTCATAGGAATGGCGGTCGCCCAGTTCTGGGACACCGATTGGGATAAGTATTCATCGGTGGAAGACCTTTATGTCACGTTGCGCGAAGTGCGGGGGTACGATTGTATGGATGAGTACATCTGTGAAGATGTACTGAAACTATCTTCCGCCGAAGCGCAAGCGGTAAGCAACCTGGTGGCGGATACCGCTTCACTATCCCTCCGCCTGCTGCAGAAGGAGGGGTTCGAGCCCGGCACCGCCGATGCCTTCTATGCATATCTGCGTACGCTTCACCAGCTTTATGTTGCGGGCTACTCAATCTGGCTCAAGCGCTTGGGCTACCGGATGACACCATTGGGATAAAGATATGTCAGAAGTTACCGAATCGCTCAAGGCCTATATCGAGGCCGCCGTCATCCCGCAGTATGACTCCTTCGATGCCGCCCACCGGAGGGACCACGTTCAGATGGTCATTGACCAGAGTCTGGAAATCGCCCGTAATTACGGGCTGGATGCGGATATGGCATATACTGTAGCCGCATACCACGACACAGGTCTGGCGGAGGGGCGCGACACCCATCACATTGTTTCGGGCAGGATTATCCGCGGCGACCATAATCTGAGACAATGGTTCAATGAAAAGCAGATAGAAGAGATGGCGCAGGCGGCGGAAGACCACAGGGCTTCCTCTGGCCGCGAGCCCCGCTCCATCTACGGCAAAGTTGTGTCGGAAGCAGACCGCTTCATCGACCCCGAAAACATCATTGTCCGCACGGTGCAGTATTCCCTTGCGAATTATCCGGAATTCACTCGTGACGAGCATTACCAGCGCTCCTACGCCCACCTTGTGGAGAAATACGGCGACGGAGGCTATCTGAAACTATGGTTCGAAAACTCCCAAAACCACAGTCGGCTGGAGGCGCTGCGCAGAATCATACGCGACGAACCGCAGGTCAAAGCCATCTTTGACACTGTTTATGAGCAGTTGACAAAAAAGTAATTCTAAAAGAAATTCTTCCCCACCACTTCGTCGATATAGGGGAACAGTTGCTCGCGGGCATCAGCCACTATCTTCTGAACCATTTCGGGTTCGAGCTGGGGTATCGGCGCGGGCTGCAGGGCATATCGCAGCAGGGCGAATCTGGTCATATATTCGTCAATCTCACGAATGCGGGCTTCATCTGTGGTGTCGAAGTACTTTTCAAGCAGGGAACGCCACAACCGGAGCATCTCCGGAGCATCCGCACCCATAAAGGTGTAAGTCGTCTCGGGCATCGTGGTCGGATAGAATTTGTTGGTCATTGCGGTGCAGGCAAAGTCAAACATCGGGTGACCATAGCTCACGTCCGCCATATCTATCAGCAGCATCTGCTCCCCCTGCATCAGGATATTCTTGGTATGATAATCGCCGTGGATGGTAGTGTGCCTTTCGGGAAGCGAGTTTATCATCTTGTGCATCTGCTCCCTTTCGTAATCGGTGTAGAGATGGGCAAGCTGATCAACCCAGCCGTGATATTTCTCTGCGGCACTGGGCAGCACCGTAACGTCCGCCTCGGTGGAGTGAATCTGCTTCAGTGTCTGAGCATAAACTTCGGAATAATGGGCGAAATTCTCGGGCTTGCCGTGAATCTTGTCGGCAAACGGCTTGGCGTCGAGGAGTTCGAAAACAATTCCGTATTTGTTGCCGCTCTTGACGGTGTCGTATGAGATGGCTGTCGGCAGGCCGCTCAGGAAGGCAGCCTGGGCGAATTTGCGCTCCTGGTTGATGAGGTCCAGCGGGATATTTTCAGCATAAATCTTGGCGATAAGGTCGTCGCTCAGACGATAGACGGTACCGTTGATGCCGTGTCCGATGACCTGACATCCCTCCAGATCGATGACGCGCATCGCCTTCTCTATCTCTATCACGGTGTCAAAACCGACAGTGGTAAGCACGTCATACACACTGCCCGACACATTGACGAGTCTGTAGGGGACTTTCTTGCGGAGAGAGAACAGGGAGCGGAGTCCCATACTGGAAATGTATTCCAGACGGCAGGCGTCCAACACCAGGTTTCTCGAAGCGAGTTGCCCCAGGGCCTCCTCCAAAGTCTTGTCCAGCTCTGCAGTGGTCAGAGTGTCTATGCGTTCTTGCAAAACCACCGTCAGGGTGGTGTCAGTTAAAATCAGATTAGATTGGCTCATATTATTTTCTTTTTCATTGTCAAAACGTTGCAATCGTTGATGCGCCGGTAGGACACTTCGTTCATAATCTTCTTTATAAGGAAGATGCCCAGCCCTCCGATGGGCCGCTCCTCCACACCCAGGGTGATGTCGGGGTCGGCTTTGGCCGTGGGGTCGAACGGCGCCCCGCTGTCGGACAGCACAAAGGTGAGGATACCGTCATCAAGAGAGGCGCTCAGCGAACTTTCGCAATCGGTATATGCGGGATAGGCGTAATTTATGACATTGACCACCGCCTCCTCTATGGCGAGCTGAAGCTGGTTTACGACAAGACTGTCAATGTTGAACTCGGTAGCCAGCCCATCCACGAAGGCCGTAATGCGCGTCAACTCCTCCATTTTGTTCTTGAACACGATGGTGCTCTCCTTTACGGGCTTTGAAAGGCCCCTGTAATTCAGTCCCATTATGGTAATATCATCGCTCTGGGGGGCATCCGCCACAAAGGTGCGGACATCATCAAGGACACTTTGGAGAATTGCCCCGAGGGGAACGCCGGCACTCTGCGTCAGCATATTGCAGAGACGATCCGTGGAATAGAGTTCCCTGTTTATGTTTTCGGCTTCCACAATACCGTCGGTATATAACACGAGGCGGTCACCGGGTTCCATTCGGAAGGTATCCGTCTTGTAGGCATAGTGTTCCATAAGCCCTACCGGAAGGTTGCGCGACATGTTCAGTTGAGTCGCCTTTCCGCTGCGGATGAGCATCATGGGGTTGTGTCCCGCGTTGCAGAAATGGAGGGTGCCGTCGGCGATGTCGAGTTTTCCCACAATCAGCGTGACGAACATATTCTGCTCGTTGTTCTCCGAGAGCAGATTGTTGATGAGGGAAACCGTTTCCGCCGGAGTCGCTGCGCTGCCCTGCGACTTGAACAGGCATACGGTCTGAGCCATAACCAGCGATGCGGGAACCCCCTTTCCGCTTACGTCACCTATGATGAAGCACAACTTGCCGCCTTTGAGCATATAGTAGTAAAGGTCTCCCCCAACCTCTTTGGCGGGTTGCTGGAAGCCCTCCATCTCAAATCCTTCGGCCTCCCATTCGGTATCGGACGGCAGCATCGACTTCTGGATATTGCTGGCGATGGAGAGTTCCTTGGCAAGACTCTCCCGCTGGGCCGCCGAAGCAAGCATTTCGGTCATATAGTGCTTCAGCGACTGGCGCATGTTGTCGAGCGCCTCTCCGAGAGTCTGCAGTTCGTCACCCGACGCCGTCAGTTCCACGGGGGTATCGAAATCGCCGCCGGCGATTACGCTCGAAGCCTGGGAATAGCGGTTGATGGGCTGGCACATCTTCCATATTATCTGATGGATGAGCAATCCCACCACTATCAGGCCTATCAGCATCAGCAGCACCGAAATCAGGAAACTCCTGATGAGGATGGAATTCAGCACATCAAACGGGGTTACCAGCATTATGCCCCACCCGATGGTATTCATCTTGGAATAGGTCACCAGCGTCTTGCGGCCGTAGAGTTTCACAATGTCGGCCCCCTGTTTTCCTCCGAACATCCCCTTGACCAGAGGAATCAGGTCGGGGGAGTTGTTCTCCATCGCGTCGGTGATATAGGTCTCGTTGGCGATTTTGTCCTTGTCGGGATGGGAAATGTACCTGCCGTCCTCAGAGAGTGCGATAAGGTACGAACCCTTGAGGGGGGTGTGTTTGGCAACGATGCTGCTCAGTGTGTCGGTCAGGGTTTCCAGAAGGATGTCCGCCCCTATCACCGCCTTGATGTTGCCGTCGCTGCCGAACACCGGATGGGAATAGGTCACCGCCCGCTGCGAGGCAATGGTGGTGAAGTACGGCGGAGTCCAATAATCGCGTCCCAGACGCTGCGGCACCAGGAAATAGTGGTGCAGATGATATTTATAACTTTCCGGCCGATAGAGCATTTTTATGCTCCCGTCGGGGTCTTTCAGGGCATCCACCATAAGCGTCCGTCCCGTCTGGGGGGCGATGGCGTAAAATGCTTCCCTCACATTGCTGCCGAGGGCAATCTCCGTGAGAATGGGTTCCACCTGCTGCGGGTCATCCATTTTTTCGATGAATGCGGACTCCCTCCCTTTCACGGCGAGTTCCACCTCCTTCACTCCGCTCTCTATATTGTTGATGAACAACTCGATTCGCGCGCTGTTGCTCACTATGAGTTCGTCCAGAATCGACTTTCGGGTAAGGATGTTGTTCACCACGAACACGAACAGCAACACTATCGCGGCCCCCAGGCTGAGCATACGGCTCATTTTGGCGGCAAACGACTTGATGTATCCTGCGGGCAGATATTTCATCTCACCATGGTTTTATATGGAACCTTGACTGTCCGGTCTTCTCCGACCAGCGAAGCCGCTTTTTCGTATTGCTCCCGGCTGAGCCGGAAATCGCTGCCCTCCCCCTCAAGCCTTATCATTTCCTTCAACATCTTCCTCTCGTGATAGCGGTTCCGCACGATATGATTGATTTCCATCCGGTGCAGAGTGACGTCAAGCGAATGCTCTATGTCGGCTTCCGCGGCCTTCCATCCCAATGCGGAGGCCTCTGCGAACTTGTCCACCGCATCCGGATTAGCCTTAATGAACGACTCGAGGGCATATACCCCGTCCTCGGCGATGTCGAGTCCCGTGTCCCCAAGACGCAGGACGTTGCCGCGGGTAATGTCAAAGCCGCTTTCCTCAATCTCGAACAATTCGTTGTAGGAGGTACAGATAAGATAGTCGTAGGCACCGCACAGGAAAACCTCGACGCACGAATAGACTTCTATGATGGAGACATCTCCGTCCAGGCGGCGGGTGATTTCCTTTTTAAGGGTCGGATTGAATGCGCGGTACGTGACGATTTCCTTCCCCTTGAGGTCTTCCAGAGTGCTGATGGGGCCTTTCCGGGAGACTACCACGAAACTGCTGCCGGCGAGCAGCTGGAATACGTTGACCAGTTTCAGACCGTTGTTCCGTGCCTCCAGAGCATCCAGGAGGGTAAGCGAAACGAAATCCGCCTTCCCGTCCGACAGCATTTTCACCGAAGGGGTGCCGTCGTAGTGGAGAACCTTCAGGTCAAGTCCGCAGTCACGGTAAATGCCGTCCTGCTCCGCCAGGATGTAGCCCGCATACTGAGACTGGGGGGTCCAGAAGGTGTAGAACGAGTACTGCCTGCCTCCCTCCTCCTTTGGGGAAGCGTCCTGCCCCCGCAGCACCACGGCAAAGCACAGGGCCGCGGCAACGGCGGCTGTCCTGCGGAATAGGGAAACAATGGAAGGATTGGGCATTTGTTCAATCGGAAATCTTTTGCAATTTTAACAATAATTTTCCAAAAACCGATTGAGAAATTTGGTGTATGGCTCCGTATGTCTTATTTTTACAAAATAACTTTCAAGACTATGAACTTCAGACACACTTTGGCAATCTTTGCCGT
>JABUTP010000068.1:0-8718 GCA_021443625.1 Bacteroidales bacterium
ACCAGTTTGACCGTGATTTCCGCCATATAGGGGGCATCCTGTCCGTTGCTGCCACCGGAGAAACCGATTTTGGTGATGAGGGTCACGACTTCGGGCCTTGCTCTGAGCCACTCTTCGGCCTTGGCCACCATTTCTGAGGCCTTCTCTATGGAGATGTCCTTGGGCATCTCCATCACCAGATTGAATTCGCTCTGATCCACGTCGGGCATAAATTCAAATCCGATGAATCCCGAGGGGAAGAGGGAGCACACTGCTACCGTCAGGGCGATGACCAGCAGCCCAATCCAGCGTTTGTGTCCGAGAGACCACTGCAGGATGGATGCAATCCAGTCGCGGAAGGCGTTGATTTTTCCCTCAAACCAACGCAGGAAGCCGTTTTTGTCCTGGGAATTCTCCGCCTTTGCAAAGCGGGAGGTGAGTAGGGGGACCAGCGTCAGGGCGGCCACCAGACTGAATATGATGGAGAATACAATCACTCCGCAGAACTGCCGGAGAATGTCCGAAACCAGCGAATTGGTAAGGGCTATGGGGAGGAACACGATGATGAGCACAATCGTGACCGTGGTCACTGTGACTCCGATTTCCTTCATTGCGTCGGCGGTCGCCTTCAAGGCGTTCTTGCCCATTTCCAAATGTCTGTAAACGTTTTCTATGACCACAATGGCGTCATCCACCAGCACTCCGATAACCACAGACAGACCAAGCAGGGACATCAGGTTGAGGGTGAAGTGGAACACCTGCATCCCTATGAACGAACCGATGAGGGAGAGCGGCACCACCAGCATCACTATGAGGGCGTTGCGGAAGCTGCCGAGGAACAGCAGTATCACGAGGGCCACCAGCAGCACGGCCAGCAGCAGGTCCACCAGCACAGATTTGATGGATGCGCGGGTGAACTCGGAGGTGTCGGAGACGAACTCCATCTTCATATTGCTGGCGCTGTA
The DNA here is from genome assembly GCA_021443625.1 of Bacteroidales bacterium. Classification (GTDB taxonomy): domain Bacteria; phylum Bacteroidota; class Bacteroidia; order Bacteroidales; family UBA932; genus Equibacterium. The sequence continues at coordinate 945 of JABUTP010000068.1, forward strand.
GTCGGCTTCAATGCGGCTCGTGGCGGCCTTGACGTCATCGCTTAGGTCAATGGCGTTGGCGTCCCCCTGCTTGTAGATGGTCAGAAGCACGGCGTCGTGTCCGTTGACACGGGCGATTTTGGCCATATCCTTGGGGGCTTCCAGCACTTCGGCAATGTCGCAGAGTCTTATCTGGGTGCCGGTGGGAAGGGTCATCAGCACCAGATTGCGGATGGTCTCGACACTTTCAAGCTTGCCCGAAAGGCGCACTGCGGTGTTGGTCTGGCCATCTTTGAGACTGCCGGTAGGGAAGTCGAGGTTGGCGGCACGCAGAGCGCCGAGCACCTGCACGGGGGCGATTCCCAGCGACCGCATCTTTTCGGTGTTGAGGTTGATCTGAACCTCCTTGCTCCGTTCGCCTACCGTGGTGACGCGGGCCATTCCGGGGATGCGGAGCAGGTCGGGGAGGATTCGGTCCTCCACCGTGGCGGCAAGTTCCATCGGGTCCATATCGGCGGTGACAGAGAGCGTCATCACCGACTTCTCGTCAACACTTATCTTGTTTATAATGGGAGAGAGAATGCCGGAGGGCAGTTCCGCCTTTTTGGAGTCAATCTTGTTCTGGGCGTCGGTCATTGCCTTGTCGATATCCACCCCGTAGGTAAAAGAAGTGAAGACCATTGACATCCCTTCGAAAGAGTAGGAGCGCATCGATTCCACCCCCTGCAGGCTCGAGAGGGCGTCTTCGAGTTTGCGGGTGAGGGAATTCTCAACCTCTGTGGGGGAGGCTCCAGGGTAAATCACCTGCACGTTGAGTGAAGGCGGGGTGAACTTGGGCATCAGCTCCGACTGCAGCGACGTGAGTCCTATCAGACCGAGCAGGGCGATGACCAAAAACAGCACTATTACATATATAGGCCGTTTTACAGACAGGTCGGATACTTTCATAGTGCCTTTTAGTTAAGGGTTTTGACCGGAGTGCCGTCGGAAACGTTCATTATTCCGCTCACAATGATAATATCGCCATCGGAAAGGCCCGAAAGAATCTCCACGCGGTCACCAACCATCTCGCCCAGAACTACGGGGCGTTCCACAGCGGTGCCGTTGTCATAAATATAAACCATAGAGGAGCGCAGTCCGCCCACAATGGCGCTGCGCGGCACGAGGATGCCGGAGGTGTTTTCGGTTGAGAAATCGGCTTTGAGATACATTCCGGCCATCAGGCGGCTGTCTTTGTCGAGGGTGATTTCCAGAGGATAGTTGAGTCCGCGGTCATTCTTGACCCCGATGAAGGTCACCTTGCCATGAAACTCTCCCCCCTCCCCGCTGGTCGGGGTAAGGGTGATGGCCTGGCCTGCCGACACCTTGCCAATTTTCCCTTCGGGAAGGTTGCAGATCACCTTGAACGAACTGTTATCCACAATGTCAAACAGGGGGGCATTGGGGGCGATGAGCGAACCGACCTCGACGTAGCGCATATTGACGGTACCCGAAATGGGCGATTTCACCGTGGCGTCGGCGAGTCTGCGACGGCTCACGTCATAGCGGCTGCGGGCGGCTATGAGCTGGGTTTCAAGACTTTCGAGCTGCTGGTCGGAAACTCCGCCGATCTCTTTGGAGGCCTGGAGCCGTTCCACGTTCTTTTTCATTGACTCATAGGCTGCGAGGGCGGCATCGCAGTCCGACTGGAGGAGTTCCTTGTCCACTTCGAGCAGGGTGGTGCCGCGGCTCACGCGCGAACCGTTGTCCACATAGATTTTTACGACCCTTCCGCTTACGTCAGAAACGTACTTGAGTTCTTTGACGGGGGCGGTGAGTCCGTTGGCGGAGAATGTTACGGAATAAGGCTCTGAGCCCACCGTGAGGGTTTCAACCACAACCCGGTAGTCTTCCACCGTGGAAGAAGCCTGCATGGCGTTTTTCTTTTTGTTGTTGAACAGTATCAGAACCATTCCGGCAACGAGCAGTGCGGCAACTGCGTATCCCAAGATTTTTTTCATATTGTGTAATGTTTGTATTCGTTATCGGTTAAAATTCATTCGCGGGCTGTTGATTGACAAACGTTCTTATGGTGCCGTTGTTTTTCATAAGATCCATATAGGACTGCAGATAGTTGTGCAGCGCCTCTACATAACTTATCTGCGCCTTGATGAGTTCGGACGAAGCGTTGAGGATATCCGAAAGGGGGTTGAGTCCGAGATTGAAGTTCTTTTCGGTAATATCGTAAACGTCTTCGGCCAGCAACATGTTCTCCCGCTGTGCGGCAAGGGTTTCACGGTTACTGTCCATCTGCATCAATGCGTTGCTGTGGGCCATCCGGAGCGACTGGTCCAGTTGCGAAAGGTCGCGGCTCGCCTTATCCTGGTCCAGACGGGCTTTCTTTATCTTGGCATCCTTTGAGAATCCCGAGAAAATGGGAACCTTGAGACTCAGGGAAACCATTGACATCGGATATTTGTTGAAGGTCGGCCCGCTGTAGAAATCGTCCGCCATGAAATAGTAGTTGTAGTTGCCCAGCAGGGTGAGGGTGGGGAGCAACTCATATTTGGCGGAACGCACCTGCAGGTCGCTCATCCTGAGCCTTTCGTTCATCAGCCTGAAAGCGGGGAGCGCGTTGGGGTCGAAGGTGCCGCGGTTGGGGCGGGCAAGCATCTGTTCAAGTCCGGCCACGTCGAGGGGGGGGAGGACAATCTCTCTCTCCATATCGTAGCCCATAGTGAGTTTAAGAAGGTTTTTCTGTACCTCCAGCGCCTGACAGAAGCCTGTTTTCTGCGCCACGAGATTGGTGCGGGCAACCTTCACGCGGTCCAAATCGACATTGCGGATGATGCCGCCGTCGCGGTTAACGGTCATTATGGAAAGGGTGCTGTCCATCAGGGCGATGCTGCGGTCAAACAGAGAGAGACCATATTCCAGCACCTGCGCATTATAATAGAAAGTGGCTGTCTGCGCTATTATGTCGTCGGTGCTGGATTCCACCCCTATGTCGGACATATCCTGGGCGGTCTTGCTGATGTTCAAGGCGTTGAAAAGGGAGAAATTGACCACCTGCTGCACCAGGCTCGCCCCCACGTTGGCCGTGTTGTTCATTCCCATAGGGATGGTCATATACTTGTCGGCATTGGGGTCCCGCATCGCTTCGGGCAGCATGGAGTTCATGAAGTTGGGCATCGTGACCATGTTCTTGTTGAAGTTGTAGGCAATGGAGCCCGAACCGCTCACCTGGGGAAGCAGCGCCCCCACGATTTCGCGGCGCGACTCGGCTGCCTGCTGCTGGTCAATGATGCTTTTCTGCAGTGCCGGATTGTGGTCCAGGGCATATTTCACGCACTCTTCGAGAGAAAAACTCTCCTGGGCCGAGAGCAGCCCCGAGGCAGAAATTGCCAGAAAAGATAGAATCAATCTGAGTTTCATATAGATAAGAGAATGTTTATTTGGTCAGTAGGGCGTTGAGGTTGAAGTCGATCACCTGCGAGAAATAGTGCTCCGCAGAGAACTCCCCGCCGGTCAGGATATATTTGCGAAAATAACCGAATACGGAGAAGGCGATATATTTTGCCGTAAGGTCGGAGTCAATCTCCTTGCGATAGAACTTTTCCCGCTGTCCCCACTTTATGTGGTCGGCGAGTTTCGTCGTGAAAATTTCGAAACCGATAGTGTGGTCGCTGCTTGCAAGGTTGGGATACAATTTGAAAAAATCTGTCAGGAATGTGGAGGAAAGTCCCTTGAAGAATGCCCTGAGGGCGTTTATGCCCGCCACAAAACTCTCCTGCACCCCAAGGGAGGGGTTGCACAGGCACTCCATATCGCTGCGGAAATCCTCCATAATCTTCTCCATGCAGCGCGAAATGAGGCCGTCTTTGCTTTCAAAGTTGTTGTAGAGAGTCTTTTTGGTAACCCCAATCCGTTCCGCGACAATTTCTATGGGCATCGACATACCCTCGCTCTTGAAAAGGGATATCGCCTTCTGGATATATTTTTCTTCTTTCATATTGTCTGTTATGAGGTCGGTCTGCATTGGAAATGCAAGCCGATGGCAGAGCAAATATACACCAATTATAATAATAAAGTGTAATTTATGTAAAAATTATGCGAAATAATACTCCGGAGCAGAGCGACAGAACGGGTTCGGTCATCCTAAAGCCGTCCCTTGAAGTCTTCGTAAGAAAATTCTTTGTGGAGGAGGAGGTTGCCCTTGTCCTCAATGTAGATTGACGGGAGGGGCATACCGTTGAAAGTGTTGTTCTTGACCATCGAATAGATGGCCATATCCCCGAAGACGAGGACATCCCCCTCCTTGAGCGGAGCATCGAAAGAGTAGTCTCCTATAATGTCGCCCGAAAGGCAGGTCGGCCCACCGAGCCGGTATGCGTAAGGTTTCTCCCCAACGGCACCGCTCCCCTCGAGCGGCGGACGATAGGGCATCTCGAGTACGTCCGGCATATGACACGCTGCGGAGGTGTCGAGTATCGCTATGTCAATCGACCCTTTGTGGTGCTGAATCTCAAGAACCTTCGTGTGGAGGTATCCCGCATTGAGGGCAACGGCCTCCCCCGGCTCCAGATAAACGGCGAGTCCGTAGCCTTCGCTCATTCTCAGGATGCACCTTTCGAGACGGGGAATGTCGTAGTCGCTCCTTGTGATATGGTGCCCGCCCCCGAAATTCACCCATTTCATTAGCCCAAGATATGATGAGAACTGCTTCTCAAAGGCATTCAAGGTGGTTTCCAGGTCGTCGGAGTTCTGTTCGCAGAGGGTGTGGAAATGCAGTCCGTCAAGCAGCGGCAGGAGTTCGGGATAGGAAGAGATGCCATCCTCGAACTCTTCAAGAGTCACCCCAAGCCTGCTGCCCGGGGCGCAGGGGTCATAGATGGAATGTTCTGCAGGCTGGGTGGAAACCTGAGGGTTGATTCTCAGGCCCACCTGCAGTCCGCACGCTTTCGCCCTCTTGCCGAAGAGGGCGAGCTGGCGTATGGAGTTGAAGACGATATGGTCGCAAATAGAGAGAATTTCCTCCATATCTTCCTCCCTGAAAGCGGGTGAAAAGATGTGGTTTTCCTTCCCCGGCATATGCTCGTGACAGAGTCTGGCTTCGAAGAGGCCGCTTGCCGTCGCCCCCGAAAGGGTGCTTCCGATGAGGGGATACAGGGCATAGCAGCTGAAACACTTCTGGGCAAGAAGAATCTTGCAGCCAGTCCGCTCCATAACGCCCGAGAGTACCTTCAGATTACTCTTGAGAGCATCCTTGTCAATTACATAGCAGGGGGTATTGACCATAGTCGCCGTAGTGGGAAATTAATCGACAAGCACGGGGTTCTCGTCAACAACCCAGGGCAGGCCCCACTTGTTGAGAGCGTCCATATAGGGATCCGGGTCGAAGTCCTCTACATTGAAGACGCCGGCACCCTTCCATTGTCCTGTCATAATCAGCATGGTTCCTATCATCGCCGGAACTCCCGTGGTGTAAGAGATGGCCTGGGAGCCTACCTCGCGATAGCACTCCTGATGGTCGCAGACATTGTAAATCTTGATGCTGCGTTGCTTCCCATCCTTGATGCCGGTGAAAATGCAGCCGATGTTGGTCTTGCCCACTGTCCTGGGGCCGAGCGAAGCCGGTTCGGGAAGGAGAGCCTTGAGGAACTGTATGGGAACAATCTCCCTTCCCTCGTACATCACGGGGTCGGTCCGGAGCATTCCGACATTCTCGAGACATTTCATGTGTGTGAGATAACTCTGCCCGAAGGTCATGAAGAAACGGATTCTCTTGACTCCCGGGATATTCTTGGCCAGAGACTCTATTTCCTCGTGGTGGAGAAGATACATATCCTTGGGACCGACACCCTCAAATACGTACTCCCGCTTGATTTCCATAGGTTTGGTCTCAACCCAGTGGCCGTTCTCCCAATAAGAGCCGTTGGCCGACACCTCTCTGAGGTTGATTTCAGGGTTGAAGTTGGTGGCGAAGGGATAACCGTGGTCGCCTCCGTTGCAGTCGAGAATGTCGATGGTGTGGATCTCATCGAAATAGTGCTTGAGCGCATAGGCGGTGTACACGCTGGTCACACCCGGGTCAAATCCCGTTCCGAGAAGGGCGGAGATGCCGGCATTTTTGTATTTGTCCTGATAAGCCCACTGATAGGAGTAGTCGAAGTACGCGGTGAAGCCGAGTTCCTTGCAACGTTTCTCGTAGGCTGCTCGCCACACGGGTTCCTCAGTGTCTTCCGGCTCGTAGTTTGCCGAATCCACATAGTGTACCCCCGTCTCGAGGCAGGCGTCCATAATGGTGAGGTCCTGATAAGGAAGCGCGAGATTGAGCACAACATCGGGCTTCACTTCTTTGATGAGGGCGACAAGTTCCCGAACATTGTCGGCATCCACCTTTGCCACCGTGATTTTTGATTTGCTCTTTCCTTCGGCCTCAATCTTTGCCTTGAGAGCTTCACATTTGCCGACAGTTCTGCTGGCAATGCAGATTTCGTCAAACACCGAGTCATTCTGGGCGCATTTCTGAATCGCAACCCCGGCGACTCCGCCGCATCCGATAACCAATACTTTTCCCATTTTATGATATTTTTTGTTTGTTATTTCTGAAGAGCGAGAAGCAGTTCCCTTACAACCTTGCAGGCGACCGCCGTGGAAACGCCGCTGGGGTCGTATGCGGGACAAAGTTCATTCACGTCACACCCCACGACGTTGCAGGAGCCGGCCACGAGCCGGAGTGCCCCTATAAGTTCCAGAAAGCCCACACCGCCCGCTTCGGGAGTTCCGGTGCCGGGGAAGACGGAAGGGTCGAGGACGTCGAGGTCGATTGTGAAATAGACCGGAGCATCGCCTAAGGCAGCCACCGTTTCCTTCAAACCATCGAAATTGAACTTGTGCATGTCGGTATGCCCCTCGTCCGCCCATCTGAATTCGGGACGGTCTCCGGAGCGTATGCCGAACTGGTGGATTCTGCCGTCGCCAGTAAGGTCGTGGCACCTTCTGATGACACAGGCGTGGGACAGCCGGACTCCGAGATAGTCGTCTCTGAGGTCGGTATGCGCGTCAAAATGGATTATGTGGACATCGGGATACAATTTGTGGACTTCCCTGAAAGCGCCGAGGGTCACAAGATGCTCGCCGCCCGTCATAAAAGGCAGTTTTCCGTCGGCAAGTATGGTCGCAGCCCTTTCCGCAATCAGGTCAAGGGCCATCTCGCTGCTGCCGAAGGGGAGTTCAATGTCCCCGCTGTCAAAGATGCGGCAGTCGGTCAGATCCCGGTCCTGATAGGGGCTGTATGTCTCCAGCCCGTATGATTCCGAACGGATGGCGCGGCTGCCGAAGCGGGCTCCCGGCCTGAAGGAAGTCGTAGAGTCAAACGGCGCGCCGAAGAGGACGATGCCGGCATCTTCGTATTCGGCGTCACACGCGATGAAAGTTTCGATATTCTTTTTCAACATAGAATCTTCACAGTTTAATCCATTTCTTTTTCCACGGTCTTGAGCATTCTCTCAACGTATGCGGGGAGTGCAAAGCATCCCTTGTGAAGGTTGGTTGTATAATAGTCTGTCTGAATGCCCATACGGTTCCACTCTCTGACCTTGAGGTCTCTGACCGGATGGTATTTCTTCGATGCGAAGCCGAACAGCCAGTATCCCGAAGGGTATGTCGGAATATGGGCCTGATATACCTTGCTGATGGGGAAGCACTCGTAGATGCGCCGGTGCGCCTTCTGTGTTTCCACCTGGTCTTCCGCATAGAAAGGACTCTGATGCTGATTGACCATAATGCCGTCCTCCTTGAGCGCCTTGTAGCA
>JABUTP010000068.1:10896-15150 GCA_021443625.1 Bacteroidales bacterium
GCCGCACAACTCAATAATAAAATATTTACCTGGAAAACTCTGATAAAATCTGTTGTCTTCCATATTTTATGCGGCAAAGGTAATTCTTTTTTCTTCTTTTGAAACTAAATTGAAGTAAATTCGCCGATGCTAAGCGTTTCTAAACGTTTATAATCGTTTCTATGCGTTTCAATATAGAATATTACACCCGGTGGGGGGAGAATCTGTTTCTGCGCAGCGGCTGCCGCAGGTGGCCTATGAACTATGTGGCGGACGGACGCTGGAGTGTCGAAATCGCAGAAGCCGAGTTTTTTTCAGAAAATGAAGCCAAGGGAGGTTGTGTGGAGTATTACTATGAAGTGGAGCACAACTCCCTGCCGGTGCGTCACGAATGGAGAGTTCACACCCTTGCAAAGGGGGCATCAGAGACAATGTCTGAGTCTGCACGGACGAAAGCATCCCGCCTTCCGTTACAGCCGAAACCGCAGCCATCCTGCCAATCGTCACAACCGGGACAGCCGGCACAGAGGGTGATAGAGGATTCTTGGAGCGACCCCACAGGGTGGAAAGGGGCGGGCTGCGCCGTCCCCCTGTTTGCCCTGCGCAGCAACAGCGACTTTGGGGTGGGGGAGTTCTCCGACATCAGGTTGCTGGTCGGTTGGGCGGTGGCCACAGGCCAGTGTTTCCTGCAACTGCTTCCGGTCAATGATACGACCTGCAACGGCACTATTGCCGATTCTTATCCCTACAACGCCATATCGGCGTTCGCCCTCCATCCGCAGTACATCAATCTGCCCGAGGCGGGGGTTGAGGTGGATGACGAGTATCTCTCTTTGCAGCGGGAGTTGAACGCATTTGCAGCGGAGAATGGGCGGCCGCAGGTCGATTATGAAAGGGTCAACCGCGAGAAACTGCGCCTTCTGAAAGGGGCGTACCGAACAAAGGGGGCAGCTCTGCAAAGGACGCGTGCCTACCGCAACTTCTTCAGCACCAATGCTCAGTGGCTCAAGCCTTACGCCGCATTTTGTGTGTTGCGCGACCGTTTCGGCACCGCGGACTTCTCCCAATGGGGCGGGTGGGCGACATACGATGACGCAGCTGTCGAACATATTTGCAAAGAGTGCCGCGAAGAGGTTGGATTCGTCTTTTTCGTCCAGTACCACCTCCACGCCCAGTTTGCCGCGGCCCGCAATTATGCCCACAGCAAAGGGGTGTACCTCAAAGGGGACCTGCCTATCGGGGTGAGCCGCAACAGCGTCGATGTATGGCAGTGGCCGCATCTGTTCAATACGACCCAGCAGGCGGGCGCGCCCCCTGACGCCTTTGCCCGCGACGGGCAGAACTGGGGATTCCCCACCTACAACTGGGAGGCGATGGCAAAGGACGGATATGCGTGGTGGAAGGCGCGTCTGGGCAAGTTGCAGGAGTATTTCGACGCCATCCGCATTGACCATATTCTGGGATTTTTTCGCATCTGGGAGATTCCCTTCCCGCTGAAAAGCGGCCTTGAGGGGCATTTCAACCCCGCTTTGCCTTATTCGGAAGCGGAACTTGCCGCGCTGGGTTGTGCCTCTCTGATGCACAAATTTGTGGAAGACCCCTATCGCAGGGCGGCTTACCATCCCCGCATCGATGCCACCGACCTGGGCGGCCTGCACGAAGACTTTTTCTTCCGCCGTCACAACGAAATGTGGAGGCGGGGTGCTTTGGTGAAACTTTCGGCACTCGTTTCCTAAACCAGAATGCTGTTGTGCGGCGAGGATTTGGGAATGATACCCGAATGCGTCCCGGAGGTTATGTCGGCACTTGGTATCCTCTCTCTGGAAATCCAGCGGATGCCCAAGGAGTATGGACGGCTCTTTGCAGATCCCTTGCAATACGGCTACAACTCGGTTTGCACCACGTCCACCCACGATATGAACCCCCTGCGCGCGTGGTGGCTCGAAGACCGCGGGCTCACGCAACGATATTACAACGAGATGCTCGGCGGGGAGGGGGATGCTCCCGAGCAGTGCGAACCGTGGATATGCCGCAAAATCATAGAACGCCATCTCGCTTCGCCGTCAATGCTGGTGATCCTGCCCATTCAGGACTGGCTTGCGCTCGATTCAAGGGTGTGCTATGGGGGCGACCCCGCCGACGAACGCATCAACGTTCCCGCCAACCCGCGCCACCATTGGGATTACCGGATGCACATCTCTTTGGAGCAGTTGCTGGCTGAAACGGCTTTCAATGCCGAAGTGGCTTCGCTCGTCAAAAAGTCGGGCAGAATTGAGCTACTTTGCAGATAAATAGAACTCTTCGTTAATGACAACAGAATAGCAGTTCCCTTTATTTGTGTATGTCTCTTCGTTCAGAAGAGATTGTAAGGAGTGATAATCATTAGATAAATACTCTTTGCCATCAGAAAAGATAACCCTAATTGAGTTGATTCGTTCCGGATAAAAAAGATCGTCCCATGAATTTGCTTCATTACTCACTATTTTAGATTCTCCCGAAGGTATACTCAGGTTGAAGAACGTCCTATTAGAAGAGTCTTCTGCCACTATTTCAATCTGTGAGGACAACCCATTTTCAAATGACAAGGTGACTAATGAAGGATGTGGATCTACAGTGCAACTAAACGCAACTACAGATGAAATGGCAAGAGCTGCTAATAACTTATTCGTTTTCAAGTAATTCTTCATACTTTGCAATAAATGTAAAGTTAGTCAATTTGTTGGAGAAAGACAAAATACTTTGTACAATGGTATCAAAGAGGCTACCAACAACCTTACCCTTCTTCACGTACAGAGGCTGCAAAATATTCGGATAGTCAAGCCCCGAGTTCGCTGAATTTTGTAACTTTGCAAGCGATATGGCATTATCCGAAAATTGCAGCAACATGAACGAAAAAACTCCCCAGATAAGCAGATTGTTCCTCATCCTGAGTTCACTGTTCGTGGTGTGTCTCATTGCAGCCAACCTCTTTGAAACAAAGCAGTTTTCCTTTTTCGGGTACAGTCAGCCGGGAGGCCTCATAATCTTCCCGGTTTCATACATCATCAACGACGTGGTGTGCGAGGTGTGGGGGTTCAGACGGGCCCGGATGCTGATCTGGCTGGGCTTTCTGATGAATTTCTTCTTTGTGATGATGGGTACGCTCTGCGACATCCTTCCCCCAGCTGCGTATTGGGAAAACAACGAGGGATTCCACGCGGTGTTCGGCCTTGCGCCGCGCATCACCGCCGCCTCTTTCGTGGCATTTTTAGGCGGCTCGTGGGTGAATGCCTATGTGATGTCCACGATGAAAGTGCGCCACAAAGGTCGTTTCTTCCCTCTCAGGGCCATCGTCTCCTCCCTCTTCGGAGAAAGCATAGACAGCGTGATATTCTTCCCCCTTGCTCTCGGCGGCATCGTTCCCTGGAAAGACCTTCTCTGGCTAATGCTACTGCAGGTCCTCCTCAAAACTCTCTATGAGGTCATAATAATGCCCATCACCGCCTTCGTCGTAAAGAAAGTCAAAGCCGCCGAACAAACCGACGTCTATGACCAGAACATCCGCTACCATCTGTTCAAGGGGTGAATAACTCAGCACCTCTGGTCGAGAATCTGGGCGATGTCCATGACGGGAAGGGAGGCGGCGCGGGAGAAGGTGTTCTGGCATAGCGGGCAGGCGGTGGCAATGGCATCCGGCTCGTTCTGGGTAAGGGACTTGAGGCAGTCTTCGGTAATCCTGGAACGACTGTGGTAACTCAGGCTGATGCTGCCGATGCTCCCTCCGCAGCAAACGCTCTCCTTATGATGCTGCGCCCCTTCCACGAGGTGGGCGGCACTCTCTATGACAGCCCTCGGTGCCTCGTATATTCCGAGTCCGCGACCGAGTTCGCAGGGGTCGTGGTAGGCGAAAGTGGTGTCATCCGCCTCGGGGGCAAGTTTGCCCTGTGCAATGAGTTCCTGCAGGTATTCGCTGTGATGCAGCACTCTGATGCCCGGCAACTGGTAGTTTTCGCGGAACACGCGGCAGCAGATGGGACAACTCAGCACCAGGGTGTCGGCACCGGAGGCCAGGATGGCTTCGGTATTCTTCTCAATGAGTTCCCGGGCGGGTTCGCGGCGTCCCGCCATAAGCAGCGGCCGTCCGCAGCACAACCCTCCGTCGGCATCCATCCATTGGTAGTCCGCACCGGCTTTCTCAAACAACGACACCATCGCCTTGGACACGGAGGGGGTCAACTGTGTCATACATCCGGCAAAATAGAGAACCTTGCCGCCGGTGAAGGTGTAGCCGCTCTC
>JABUTP010000069.1 GCA_021443625.1 Bacteroidales bacterium
GGCTAGCGCACCACGTTAGGGACGTGGGGGTCGCTCGTTCGAGTCGAGTCATCCCGACATAAAAAGGCTTCTTTCACGAAGCCTTTTTCTTTTCCCCCTGCTCCAGATTCATTATTGAAGGCATCCCACTGCAATCGGGACCGGTGCCATAAAAATTCACCCCCACCGGGCCGATTGGCGAGGTGGGGGTGATTATCTTCAGATGTCCGCTTAAACTTAGAAGCTGTTTAGAAGGTGTATTTAACGCCGAAGCCGGCATTGCTTACCATAAGGCCGCTTTCGAGTTTATCCTTGAAATCGAGGTGAACACCGGGATTCCAGTCGAGAGATACTGCAAAAGGAATTGTTGCAAAGGCATACTCGATACCGATGTTGCCGAAACCGAGGGCCTGGAGATAGTTCTTTTCCGATTTCTCGGCACCGAGCATGAAACCTGCTCCGGCACCGAAGCCGTAGAAGAATGCGAAGTTGTTGCCGAGGTCCATATTCCAGTCGAAGGTTGCGCTGGCATTCACGCCGAAACCGTCACCGAGATAGGCGTTGGCCTTATAGTCCATAAAATGGCCCGAATTGAGAAATTGTTTGTAGGTGATGCCGATTCCCTGAAGACCACCCTCGATACCGATGGCCTTGCTGTAATCCTGGGCATTTGCAGCTGTAAGTGTCATAACCAGAGCGGCTGCGATAGCAAAAAGTTTTTTCATCTCTGAATAATTAAAAATGTTGAAAATTATCTTCCGGTCATAAAAGAGCAACGTCACCGCGCTCTTGCGAGTGGCGAATTTACTCATATTTTGCTCTAATGCAAAAAAACCGGGCGGCAGATTGTTGTCAGATAAGCGGCATTCCGTGCTGCCTGCATGCCTGCCGCATCTCATCGGGCCAGATGCTTGCCTGTATTTCACCGATATGACCCTTGCGCAGCAGGAACATGCAGAGGCGAGACTGACCTATGCCGCCTCCGATGCTGAGCGGGAGTTCCCCCGCCAACAGTTTTTTATGGAAAAACAGTTCGCGGCGCTGCTGCTGTCCGCAGATTTCGAGCTGGCGTTCGAGTGCCTCTGCATTGACCCTGACACCCATTGACGATATCTCAAAGGCCGACTCCAGCACGGGATTCCAAAGAAGTATGTCGCCGTTCAGACCTTTCAAGCCCCCCTCCCCTTCGGTGGTCCAGTCATCGTAATCGGGAGAGCGCAGGTCGTGCGGCTCGCCATTGGAGAGTGCGCCACCGATACCTGTGATGAACACCGCTCCGTATTGCCGGCATATCTCATTCTCGCGTTGCTTGGGAGTCAGGTCGGGATAGCGCGACAGCAACTCCTCCGAATGGATATAGGTTATCTTGCGCGGCAGAATCGGCTTTATGGCGGGGTAATGTTCATAAACCATATATTCGGTCTGGAGCAGCACATTGTAAATGCCGTCAACAATACTCTTGAGAAACGCGGTATTGCGGTCCTTTTCACCAATGACGGCCTCCCAGTCCCACTGATCGACATACATCGAATGGATATTGTCGAGCTCTTCGTCGGGACGGATGGCATTCATATCGGTATATATGCCGTATCCCTCTTCTATATGATACTCGGCCAATGTCAGCCTTTTCCACTTGGCCAGGGAATGGACTATTTCCGCCTTTTTGTCCTGCATATCCTTTATGGGAAACGACACGGGACGCTCCACTCCGTTCAGATTGTCGTTGATGCCGAGTCCGCTCAGCACGAACAGCGGTGCGGTGACGCGGCGCAGTCTCAACTGCGAGGAGAGACTCTGCTGAAAGAAATCCTTTATATTCTTGATGGCCTGTTCGGTCTGACTGAGATTCAGTATGGGATTGTACCCTGCGGGAAGTTGGAGTTTGCTCATCTGTAAGTTGCAATTAATCTTCACAATGAATGCAAATATATACAATTTTTCACTAAAGCAAGGTATTTTCAAAACAATTTAACATATAATTCTAACATTACAATTCATAATGTCAACATATCACCCCAACGCACATCTTTCGAAAAATTTCTCGTCCGAAATGTTGCCATTCTAAAATCAATACTTATCTTTGTGCCGAGAAAGTCAGACAGACAATGATTACAAACCGCAACAACTCTTTCTTCTGGTGGTGGCAGAGAACTCATCTGCGCACTGCTTAAGTCTTGTTATACCGGTACAACCATAATAGACCTCCCTTGCAGTGCGCAACGGGAGGTTTTTATTTGCAAATCGTTATAAACAACATACACTATGAAACAGAAAAAATTCCTTCTTCCCGAAAGCGAAATTCCCTCGCAATGGTATAACATCCAGGCGGAAATGCCCAACAAACCCCTTCCGTTCCTCAACCCCGCCACCCGCGAGCCGATGAAGGCCAGCGACCTCTATCCCATCTTCTGCGAAGAGTGCGCCAAGCAGGAACTCAACCAGACCGACACCTGGATTGACATTCCGGAGGAGGTGCGTGAGCAGTACAGCGCCTACCGCGTCACCCCGCTGGTGCGTGCATACGGCCTTGAGAAGGCGCTGGACACCCCCGCCCACATCTATTTCAAAAACGAGAGCGTAAGCCCCGCCGGCTCCCACAAACTCAACTCCGCCATTGCCCAGGCCTATTATGCCAAGCAGCAGGGTGTCACCAACCTTACCACCGAAACCGGTGCCGGACAATGGGGCGGGGCCCTCTCCTATGCCACCAAGATGTTCGGCATAGACTGCGCGGTGTATATGGTCAAAGTAAGCTACGAAGGCAAGCCCTACCGCCGGAGCATTATGCAGACTTTCGGCGCCAACGTGACCCCCTCCCCCTCAATGTCAACCAGGGCCGGCAAAGACATTCTGACAGTCGATCCCCTCTACCAGGGTTCCCTCGGCACCGCCATCTCCGAAGCCATCGAACTGGCCACCACCACCCCCAACTGCAAGTATGCCCTCGGCTCGGTGCTCAACCACGTCAGCCTGCACCAGACGGTAATCGGCCTGGAGGCTGAGAAGCAGATGGCCCTGACCGGCGAAGATCCAGACATCATCATCGCCTGCTTCGGCGGCGGCTCCAACTTCTGCGGCATCTCCTTCCCTTTCATGCGCCACAAGATTGCCGGCAAGACCAATACCCGTTTCATTGCCGCCGAACCGGCTGCCTGTCCCAAACTCACCAGAGGCAAGTTCGAGTATGACTTCGGCGACGAAGCCGGCTACACCCCGCTCCTGCCGATGTACACCCTCGGCCACTCATTCAAGCCTTCCAGCATACACGCGGGCGGTCTGAGATACCACGGTGCCGGCGTCATCCTCTCCCAGCTTATGAAGGACGGCTATATGGAGGCGGTTGACATCGACCAGGTGGAATCGTTCGATGCCGGCGTCCTGTTTGCCCGCTCCGAAGGTATCATCCCCGCCCCCGAGTCGTGCCACGCCATTGCCGCCACCGTCCGCGAAGCGCTCAAATGCAAGGTGGCGGGTGAGTCCAAGACCATCCTGTTCAACCTCTCCGGACACGGATTTGTCGATATGGCCTCCTACGATTCATATTTCTCGGGAGATATGCAGCCCTATCACATATCCGACGAAGAACTCGCCAAGTTCATTAAGAGCGCCGACGCTTTGAACAATCTTGCTTAGAACGCACTTCAGCGGGCTTCCGTTTTCAGAAACGGATATTCCGTAACCTTCCGTCCAATTCCGGCGGCAAATCGGTGAAAAGTTTTCATAGATTTGCCGCCGGAATTGTTTTGCCAAAGCAGCATCATGAGACAAAATGACCAGAAAAATATTACCCGTGTTCCTCGGAGCGGTGGCATTGTGCTGCCTGTCCGCCTGCAATACTCTTGACCGCAGGAACGCAACTCTCAGTTTCAGGATATCCGCCGGCAGGACATTACCGGTTTCCAAGAGCGCTTCAGAGGAGATTGTAAAAGACACCAATTCCTTTATCCTGACCATTACCGACAGCGGCGGCAACCTGGTTTACGACGGCCCCTACGGCTCGCGTCCGCAAACCTTGTCGGTACCCGCCGATACCTACACCATCAGATTGTCGTCCCGTGTATTTGACCAACCCGCCTTTGACTCCCCCGTCTATGGAGATGAACTTGTGGTCGTTGCCGCAAGCGGCGAAACGGTGTCGGTCAATTTCGTATGCAAGATGACGGCCAGCGGAGTCCGAGTCAGGATGAGCGGACGCTATACCGACCGCTACCCGGGCGACCTCACCGTCTCGCAGGATTTCGGCCAGTTGGCGTTCAATGCGCAGGAAACGCGGTACGGTTATTTCAAGGCGGGGAATGCCACCTTCAGTGCCATAGCGGAGGACGGCTCCAACCAGGCCCTTTTCAGCAAGCAGCTGGAAGAGGGCAATATGCTCACCATCTCCCTCGATGCCTCCGACACCGATGCCGGAGGGAAATTCACCGTGAAGGTTGACACCACCCTGAATTACATCTCGGAAACCATCATCGTAGGAGCGGCAGGCCAGACCGACGGCGACGGCAGCCGTTGGGACACTGCCTGCAACATCCTTTCGGCAAGGAATCGTGTCGGCGAAACCGTTTGGGTATGGGGATACATCGTCGGCGGGGATATGACCACTGCCACCGTGAAGTTCGAGGGGCCGTTTTCCAAATCGAGCAACATTGCCATCGCGCCCGGCGCCACTTGCAGGGATAGGGAACAGTGCATGTCTGTGGAACTGCCGAGCGGCTCCGATGCCCGCACCCTTCTCAATCTCGTGGACAACCCGTCCCTGCTGGGAGCCAAACTGTGGATAAAGGGGACGATAAACGCCTCTTATATGGGATTGGCGGGAATAAAGGGAGCGACGGAATTCAGACTGGAAGAGTAATCACTTTACCTCCATCACCCTCATTATGGGTACGTTCTTACGGCGGACATTGTCCTGACGTTTCTTGCGGCGCAGGCTTACCTTCTCCGTGAGAATCTTCTCCAGATCTTCCTGGGCAAGTTCCTTGAGATGAGGGAAGCGCATCCTTATCTTGGCCACAACCCATTTTATGTATGAGTTGAAGTGGCGGGCCACCTTCTCTTCGTACATTTCATCGCTGTTGATGAGGATACCGGTCTCTTCAACGTCGCTGAAAGTGTCGTTTATGGCGGTGCCGAAGACCTTCATCGTGGCAGAGAGTTTCATATACGAATTGACCAGCGGCGGAATGGCGTAGCCCAGTCCGTGAATCCTGCCGTGGAGTATCTTGTAGTCCTCCTTGAAGCTGTTTCCGGAGAATATGGGGGAGAGTTCCTCCTCGGCGTGCTCCATGACAAGGGGAGTGTAGGGCGTCACCAGACTCTCGCGGTCCATAAAATACTTTTTAAGGAAGTAGAGTATCATATCACGTCCCATCCTGTCGAATGAGGGATACATCGTCATCTTACCGAAAAAGTATTTCATTCCCGGGTGGTTTATCATCAGCGCCCCGAGTCCGTCCCAAAGGTTGTCCAAAGCGAACAGGGCCTTTGCCCCCGCCTTGGAACTCTGGTACGGGGGAGCCACAAAAGACCTGCCCAACTCTATGGTGAAAGGGAGATAGTCACGAATGAACTGCTCGGAGAACCGGAACATGTGGGCGGTGGCCAGAATCGGCTGCCCGTTGTCGTCGAATCGGATTTCATCACCAAGAATGTAACGGTATCCGCCCAGCACAGCCTCCGCCTCGGGATCCCATACTATAAGTTGGGAATAAGGGCTTTCCATTGTGTCGAACTCATCCAGATCAACCTCCAGTCCGCTTCCTCCCCCTTCGTTTCTGAAAGCAATCTCCCTCAACCGACCGACCTCCCGCAGTAGATTGGGGCAGTCGGGACCTTTGAATATGTATATTTCGTTGCCCGCCTTATTGGTATCGCGGAGTTTCCGCTCCGGTGTCAACTCGGCCTTCAGCAAATCGACGCTTACAGGCGATATTATATCTTGCATAACAGTTTAGGTTTCAGTGTTCTTTATTGGGCGGACTTCAACGTTTCGGCCA
>JABUTP010000006.1:0-13209 GCA_021443625.1 Bacteroidales bacterium
GAAACCGTCAGGCAGTTGGCCGCAAGGGCCAGCACAATGCAGATAAAACAAGATTTTCTCATATCAATATCACTTAATATGCTTTTGCGAATACAACTCTTCTCTGGGAAGGTTTGCCGGTGTAAATGCATTTGCCCTCTTCTTCCACAACGTAGGAGTCGATGGGGATGCAGCGGATGGTTGCTTTGGTCTCTTCCTGGATGCGCGCCTCGGTCTCGGCGGTGCCGTCCCAGTGGCAAAGCAGGAAATAACCCTCTTCAATCTTCTCCTTGAACTCTTCCCACGTATCGACCTTTATGACGTGTTCGTCCCTGAATGACAATGCCTTCCGGTAAATGTTGTCCTGTATCTCGTCCAGGAGGTTCCTGAGGGTTTGGGCAAGACCTTCCTGCGGGAGGGACTCCTTGGTAAGTGTGTCGCGGCGGGCCACTTCAGCCATGCCGGCAGCCAGGTCACGGGGACCCATCGCAATCCTTACGGGAACACCCTTGAGCTCCCACTCTGCAAATTTGAAGCCGGGACGCAGGTTGTCCCTGTCGTCTATGGTGACCGAAATGCCGAGGGCTTCGGCTTCCTTTTTGATTTCTTCCATACGGGCCACGATGGCCGAGTGTTCTTCCGCCGATTTGAAGATGGGGACCATCACCACGTGGATGGGAGCCAGCTTCGGAGGGAGAACGAGACCATTGTCGTCGCTGTGGGCCATAATCAAGGCTCCCATAAGGCGTGTGGAAACGCCCCAAGAGGTGGCCCATACGTACTCAAGTCCACCGTCGGCGGTGGCGTACTGCACTTCGAAGGCCTTGGCGAAATTCTGCCCCAGGAAGTGGGACGTACCGGCCTGGAGAGCCTTGCCGTCCTGCATCATAGCCTCGATGCAGAGAGTGTCGAGGGCTCCCGCAAAACGTTCCCCTTCGCTCTTGTGCCCCACAATCACGGGCAGCGCCATATACTCGCGTGCGAATTTCGCATAGACGTTGACCATCTTGAATGTCTCCTCGATGGCCTCTTCGCGGGTGGCGTGGGCGGTGTGTCCCTCCTGCCACAGGAACTCTGCGGTGCGGAGGAAGAGGCGGGTGCGCATCTCCCAGCGTACGACGTTGGCCCACTGGTTGACCAGGATGGGGAGGTCCCTGTAGGACTTTATCCAATTCTTATAGGTGTTCCAGATTATGGTTTCGGAGGTGGGCCTTACCACGAGTTCCTCCTCCAGCTTTGCATCGGGATCAACCACGACTCCATTGCCGTCTGGGCTGACCATAAGGCGGTGGTGGGTGACTACCGCACACTCCTTGGCAAACCCTTCGACGTGCTCAGCTTCGCGGCTGAGGAAGGATTTGGGGATGAATAGGGGGAAGTAGGCATTCTGGTGCCCGGTTTCCTTGAACATCTTGTCCAATGCTTCGTGCATTTTCTCCCAGATTGCATAACCGTAAGGTTTGATGACCATGCATCCGCGCACTGCCGAATTTTCGGCGAGTCCGGCCTTGTTGACGATATCGTTGTACCACTGAGAATAATTTTCGGCCCTGCCGGTAAGTTCTTTTGCCATTTTGGTATATAATTTGATATATTTGCTCTGAAATCGCACAAAAGTACAAAAATTAACTATTAGAGGAGGCAATATTATGAAAAACGGACTTTTTATTTTATCGGCCGTAGCTCTGATGTCTCTCGCATCTTGCGGAACAACCGGCTACTACTCTTCATCCGTCTATAATGATGGCATCTATTACCGTCCCGACAGAGTGGCGAAGGTAACCGTAGTCTCCAACAATTCAAATTACTCAAGAGTGGATGACTACGACATCTACGCTCTCGACGAGGGCGAGACTTACGAGGCACGCCTGCACAAATTCAGCGATATCGAGCCCACTACCTATACCGTATATGTCGATTATTACGGATGGGACAACCCCTGGTACAACCCTTGGTGGGGCCCTACATACCGTTACAGCTGGTATTCCCCCTGGCACCACTCATACGCTTGGTACAATCCCTGGTGGTATGACTCCTGGTACGGTTGGGGCTGGAGAGATCCTTTCTGGTACAGCGGATGGGCCTGGTACGACCCCTTCTACTCGCCTTGCTGGTACAGCCATTGGCACGGCCCTCACTGGGGACCCATGCCTCACGATCCTCACGGACCCGGCCACCACGGAATCGGCAGCAGTTTCAACTGGGGACAGGGTGGTGATCACGCATACGGACGCCGTCCTACAGGAGCCTACGCTTCTGCAAACACCAACAACCACGTCAACGCCATTTCCAACAGCGTAGGGCGCAGGGCTGTGTCTTCGGCGGCAACTTCGGGCATCACCAGTTCCGCGGGCCGCAGGGCAACCTCATCGGCTTTGGGTTCGTCATCCGTCGCTTCGACAGGACGCCGCGCTACAAGCTCTTCCTCCGCAACCGCCGCATCGTCGGGTTCGGTTTCAACAGGACGCCGCTCCGCATCGACATCGTCGTCGTCCGCTGCCACCGCTCGCTCTTCAAGTTCGGTTGGGCGTACAGCAGGCAGCACCGGCCGCGTAGGGTCGTCTTCCGGCTCATCTTCGGTAAGGACTCCCGGCACAACCAGCCGCAGCACCTCGTTTGAGCCCACCTCCACCAGCACCCGCTCCTATCAGAACGGTCAGAGCGGCACCGTAAGAAGTTCATCGACCAGCCGCAGCACCTCCACCGGCAGCACCACCGGCTCATCGGTATCAACCTCAACCCGCAGGGGGACTCCGGCATCAACTTCCACGAGCAGTTCTTCCGGCTCCGGCAGGAGTACGGTATCGGGCAGCCGCAGCTCGTCCACCAGCACCAGCCGTTCGTCGAGCAGTTCGTCAAGTTACAGCCGCTCCTCAAGCAGTTCATCAAGCTCCGGCAGGTCCGGCTCGTCATATAACAGCAGTTCAACTCCCACCCGCAGCTCCAGCTCATCGAGTTCATCGAGTTCATCGGGATACAGCCGCAGTTCAAGTTCTTCTTCGTCAAGTTACGGCAGAAGTTCGACCGGCGGATATTCGGGAGGCAGTTATTCCGGAGGCCGTTCAGGCGGCGGTTATTCGGGTGGTGGCGGATACTCCGGCGGTGGCCGTTCCGGCGGCTCTTCCTCCGGCGGACGCAGGTAGCGGTCCGAGACCCCTTCAAGCCTGTCTTAACTATCAACATAAAAGCTGTTTTACCCAAAACAGCTTTTTTACCCGAAACGGTTTATAAACTTTACGCTTATGAAAAAGATTCTAATCACTATATCGTCGCTGTTGCTGCTGATTCCCTTTATGTCCAACGGACAGGGGGTGGAGGATGCGATCCGCTACTCAACCCAGTTCAATCAGGGGTCGGCACGAACAGTGGCAATGGGTAATGCCTTCACTGCGCTCGGTGGGGATCTCGGGGCCATAACCATCAACCCCGCCACCACCGCGCTTTACAACTGCGGGGAATTCTCCATTACCCCCTCGATTACCTGGAATATGGACGACATCGGGTTTATGCCGTCGTCAGGCGTTTACAGGCCCGCCGTGTCCTCGGGTTTGAAGCGCAAATTCTCGATTCCCAACGTCGCCTTTGCCTACTCCCTCCCCACGGGTCTGGACAGAGGACTGGTAAGTTACTCTTTCGGATTCGCCCTCAACAAGGTCAACGATTTCAATCACTGCTATTCGTTCATTGAGTACGACATGGGGTCCTCGTTTCTCGGAAGCATAGCCTCCGGCCTGTCGGGGGTAAGTCAGGCAGACATTGACGCTACCGATGCTTATAACAATTTCGACATACCGTGGAAGTCGCTCCTGGCTTGGGATACATATCTTATAGACAAGTGTGGCGAACCCGGATTCGACTATATAGGAGCCACTGAGAACATTTACACTGACGATGCGGGCTACACCACCATCAGCACCGGCAACCTGAACAAGGATTTCCTCCGCGAGACTTCGGGGAACGTCTATAATCTGGCGATGAATTTCGGTTTGAATATCTCGGACAGGTTCTATGCCGGAGCCAACCTGAACGTATTTACCGTAGCGTACAGGGAGAATATGACATACGGGGAGTCGGCAGTTTACAACGAATTCCAGACCGGCTTCAGGGAGATGCAGTACAACTACAACCAGGAGACCGAGGGCTCCGGAGCGAATGTTCAGCTGGGATTCATCTGGATTCCCTTCAGCCTGCTCCGCATAGGCGCAACATACACAACACCCACTCTTTATGAACTTGCCGACTCCTGGGGAGAGTCCATGATTTCAAGATTCGATGCTTCTTCGGGTTATGACTCGAAGGAAGCATATTCTCCCACGGGCAGCTACGCCTACCAGGTAAAGGCTCCGGGACGGTTCACTCTCGGTACGGCCCTGGTTCTGGGACGCACGGGCCTTATCAGCATGGACTACGAATACGTGAATTACGGGCAGACCCGTATGGCCGATGAAAGAGGTGACAGGAGACTTTTCAGTGATGTTAACGCATATATGAAAGATAATCTGAGCGAATGTTCCATCATCAAGCTCGGAGCCGAATACAATCTCTCGAACCGGACTTCGATTCGCGGCGGATGGCAGTCTTATGTCTATCAGCAGCCCGAATACAGGGTGGTTTCACTCGGATTCGGCCACAACTTCAGCGAGACGTCGGGCATCGACGTGGCTTACCGGATGTTGTCCACAAGACCTTACTGGCAGAACGTTTACGATGCCTATGACGGCCTTCAGGTGCCTCAGATGAAGGTTTTTCCCAAGAGCAACCAGCTGATGTTCACCTACAAGGTCAAGTTCTGACAACCGATTTTTCAGATAAACGGGGCACATCTTAAACGGATATGCCCCTTTTTTTATACATTTGGGGAGTGAAAGATAAGATGCTATGAAAAAATTGGATTTCAAGGGGAAGATTCTCCCCGTTGTTTTTATAATGGCGTTGTTTATGGCGGCGGCGGTCATCTACAGCAAGCCGGTGCTGGAGGGGAAGGTGATAGGCAGCGGGGACGGCGTCAGCGGAAGGGCGGCGGTGGAGGAGTGCCGCAACTACACTAAGGAAACCGGACGCCATTCGTGGTGGACGGGAGCCCTCTTCTCGGGGATGCCCAACTACCAGATAGGAGGTGGACAATCGGTCACCAACAGGATTATGTGGCCCCTGACAAAGATATTCCATCGCGGCCACAGCAATCAGATCTGGACGGTGTTCTTCTACCTGATAGCATTCTTCATACTTCTGAGAACATTCGGTATCAGCCGGTGGTGGGCGGCGGCGGGGGCCTTTGCAATAGCCCTTTCGTCATATTTCCTCATTATAATAGGGGCCAACCACGGAGGCAAGACGAGTTCTCTGGCCTGGATGAGCGTGGTGCTGGCGGGTATGATGCTGATATACCGCAAGAAGTACGGACTGGGTGCGGTTATGGTGATGTTTTTCCTCTATATGGGACTCACCCCCCACCCTCAGATGGCATATTACATAATGCTGCTGATGGGAGTGATATGGTGTGCGGAACTCTATATCCACATCAGCGAAAAACGGATGAAGGAGTGGGCGGTGGCCACCGCCGTTTTCTTCGGAAGTTTCCTCATCGGCTTCGGTTCTACCTACTCCACCACTCTGGCCAACAAGGAGTATATGACGCAGACTATGCGCGGAGGCCATTCCGATTTGACAAAACAGGACGAGTCGGGAGATGACAAATCTTCGGGCAGCGGCCTGAAACTCGATTATGCCACCGCCTGGAGTTACGGAATAGACGAAACGCTGACCTTCCTGATACCCAACTTCAAGGGGGGAAGCAGCAATTACAACGTTGGCACCGATTCGCCGTTGTTCAACCAGATGGTGAAGGCGGGGGTACAGAGAGGTTCGGCACGCGACTTCTGCGCAAATACTCCGGCATATTGGGGCGACCAGCCCTTTACCGCAGGCCCCGTCTATATGGGGGCGATAGTGTGCCTGCTCTTCATCCTCGGTCTGTTTGTGGTGAAGGGGCCCTACAAATGGGCGCTGGTAGTGGCCACAATCTTCTCCATAACCCTTTCGTGGGGGCACAATTTTCTCCCTTTGACACGACTTTTCTTCAATTATATGCCCCTGTATGACAAGTTCAGGGCGGTGTCGTCAATTCTGGTGGTGGCGGAAATCACTGTGCCGCTGCTGGGCTTTCTGGCGCTCAAGGAGATTGTCTCGGGGAACGTTCCGGCAAAAACAGTCCGCAAGGGACTCTGGTGGGGAGCCGGTATTCTCGGCGGCATCTGTCTGCTGTTTGCCCTGTTTGGAAAGTACTTCTGCAGTTTTACCGGAGAAACCGACCTCAATTTCGTCAGTCAGATTCCCGACTGGCTCTATTCGATGATAATTGACCAGCGAAAGGCGATGCTTGTGGCCGATTGCTGGCGGAGCATATTGTTCATAGCGCTGGGCGCCGTGGCGGTGCTGCTCATTTCATCGGGCAAACTCAAAGGTTGGGCGGCGGCAGCCGTGGTGGGCGTGCTTGTGACAGTGGATTTGTGGGGAGTCGATCGCCGGTACTACAACGACAGTTTCTTCCAGTCGCCGGACGTTTTCAATGCAAATTTCACTGAGCAGCCTTGGGAAACCAGCATCCTCGCCGACAAGGATCCCCATTTCAGGGTGTTCAATCTCGCATCGGGGCAACCTTTCAACGAAAACCGCACTTCCTACCGATTGAAGTCAATCGGAGGGTACAACGCCGCCAAGTTGCGCCGTTATCAGGATTTGATAAACGAGCACCTCGGCAAGATGCACTGGCCCGTGATAAACATGCTCAACCCCAAATACATAATAGTGGAGCAGGATGGGAATGTGATTCCCGTTTCGAACCCCGATGCCATGGGCAACGCCTGGATAGTGAGTGACATCAAGCGTGTCAGGGGCGCCGATGCGGAGTGCGCCGCACTTATGGAGGTTGATTTGAATGAATGTGCGGTGGTGGACGTCATCGAGTTCGGCAGTGAAGCCGATGCCTTCGTCAAGGGCGGAGAGGGGGAGATAAAGCTTACAGAGTATGCTCCCGACCGGCTCGAATACGAATATACTGCGGACGGCCCCGTCACGGCGGTCTTTTCGGAGATATTCTACCCCTATGGCTGGAAAGCCAGGATAGATGGTCAGGATGCCCCGCATTTCAGGGCGAACTACGCGCTCAGGGCAATGAACCTTCCCGAAGGGAGTCACCACATTACGTTCGAGTTTGCTCCCGACAGTGTGAAGAAGGGCGACAGGGTGGCGCTGACTTGCCTTGCCGTGATGCTGCTGACAGCCCTCTGGGCCATCGCAAGGGGGCTGCTGATGTGGAAAAAAGGGATAAAAACTCAGGAATAAGTGGCTAATCCCATCAAACAACTGGTCGGCGAGACGGCGATTTACGGCTTGAGCACCATTCTGGCAAGGGTGGTCAACTTCCTGCTTGTCCCGCTCTATTCCAGGGTTCTCACGCAGAGCCAGTACGGCTCGGTGACCTATTTCCTCGCATTCATAGCGGTGCTGCAGGTCGTGCTGACGCTCGGTCTCGAAACGGGATGTTTCAGATATTCCCAGAAGGAGGGGAAGAATCCCGACAGCGTATTCTCCACCGCCTTTATGGCGGTGCTGCTGCTCTGCTCGCTGTTCCTCCTGGTGGTGACGGTGTGGAGCCGCGATATCGCCGATGCCCTGCAATATACCGGATACGGCAAGATTATAGTGTATGTCGGGGTGATATTGCTGCTCGACTCGGTTACGGCAATCCTCTTCGCCCGTCTCAGGGCGGAGCACAAGGCTATAAAATTTGCAGTTGTCCGAACCCTCAAGATATTCACCGAAGTGGGGGTGAACTTGCTGCTCTATCTGGTGCTGCCGCGCTATGTGGCAACCCATCCGGGGGCGTTCATTCTCAATTTTGTGAGCGCATCGCCCGATTTTACCTACGCGATTTTTGCGATCATGGCAAGCTGCGTGGTCTGCACCGTCCTTTTGGTGCCGGAGATTCTGCGGCTTTCCTTCAGGATTGACCTTGGGCTGGCGAAGGAACTGCTGCTCTATTCGCTGCCCCTTATGCTGGCCGGACTGCCGGGGGTGATGAACGATTTTGTGGATCGCTTCATGCTCAGCGAACTCATTCCGGGAGGCGAGGAGGTGTGGCGGGCCCAGCTCGGAGTGTATCAGGCCGGAGTGAAGATTGCGGTCATTATGTCGCTCTTCGTGCAGATGTTCCGATATGCGGCGGAACCCTTCTTTTTCCAAAGGGAGAGGGACAAGGGCTCCAAGGAGCTGTATGCCAAGGTGATGACCTGGTTCGTGGCGTTCTGTATGGCGGGCTTTCTCTTTGTGATGCTCTATATGGATGCCATCGGACTCGTGCTGGGGCGCGACTTCAGAGAGGGACTCTCCATCACTCCGATAATGCTTGTGGCCTACATAATGCTGGGGATGCAGTTCAATATAAGCATGTGGTACAAACTGTCGGGCAAGACCGGCTATGCCGTATGGATTACCCTCGCCGGACTGGTTGTGACGGTTGTCATCAACCTGGTTTTCATCCCCCGCTACTCATATCACGCCGCAGCGTGGGCCCACGTGGCAAGTTACGCCGTGATGATGGCCATTTCGCTCTGGCTGGGTGGCAAATATTACCCCATTCCCTACAACTGGCCGCGGATATTGCTCTGTGTGGCTGCCGCATTTGCCGTCTATGGATGTTCCCTCCTGCTGCCGGAGCTCCACTTCTGGCCCAAGATGGCGGTTCATACCGCACTGCTTCTCGGCTATGCCGCACCGGTGGGTTATTACCTCTACAGGAAAAATTGATTGGAAAATATGAAAGTAAAGATTATCAACAAATCGAACTACCCCGTTCCGGCGTATGCAACCGAGATGTCGGCCGGGATGGATCTCAAGGCGAACAATGAAACGCCCATCACGCTGAATCCGCTGGAGCGCACTATGGTCCCCACGGGGCTGTATATTGAGTTGCCGCAGGGATATGAGGCTCAGGTACGCCCCCGCAGCGGTCTTGCCGCAAAGAAGGGAATCACCGTGATAAACGCCCCGGGCACGATAGATGCCGACTACCGCGGAGAAATCTGCGTGCTGCTGGTAAACCTCTCCAATGAGCCGTTTGTCATAAATCCCGGCGAGCGCATCGCCCAGATGGTGGTGGCGCGTCACGAAACTGTGCAATGGGAAGAAGTGGAAGTTTTGGCGGACAGCGACAGGGGCGCGGGGGGATTCGGTTCTACTGGAGTCAAGTGATATGGACCTGAGGGGAACCGAGTTTGAGGTTGAGAGGCTGTACAAGGCCTATCTGACCTGCAAGGGATACCGGACGGACTCCCGGAACATAGAGGGGGGGGAGATGTTTTTTGCGTTCAGGGGGGAGAAGTTTGATGCCAATGCATTTGCCCTGCCCGCCCTCGAAAGGGGGGCTGCTGTGTGTGTTATAGACAACGAGCACATTTACGAGAACGGTTGCAGCCAAGGGTTTGCCGACAGGCTGATAATGGTGGATGACACCCTCGAGGCCTTCAGGGCGATGGCCGCCTGGCACCGGAGCCGTTTTGACATTCCGGTAATAGGCGTGACCGGCACCAACGGCAAGACCACCACCAAGGAGCTGCTCCGCGAGGTGCTTTCGTCACGATGGAAGGTGGTCTGCACCAAGGGGAACCTGAACAACCACATAGGGGTTCCGATGACTCTCCTTACCATAGACAAGGCGACCGAAATCGCAATAATCGAGATGGGAGCGAACCACCCGGGGGAAATCCGGGCATCGGTGGAGCTTGCCCGTCCCACCTGCGGAGTCATTACAAACGTGGGAAAGGCCCATCTGGAGGGTTTCGGCAGTTTCGAAGGGGTGAAAAAGACCAAGGGCGAACTGTATGACTGGCTTGACGGCAATGGGGGAGTGGCTTTTTACAACGCTGACAGCCCCGACATTGCCCAGATGGCGGGCAGCCGTCAGAATATGAAGAAGGTGCCGTATGGAGTCGATTATTCCCAGATGAAGATTTCCGCCCCCTCGGAGGAGAATCCCTATCTTGTGGTGGAAACTTGCGGCAGCGGCGTCTGCACCACGATAGAAACCCATCTGATAGGGAACTACAATGCGATGAACATAGCCGCGGCACTGGCGGTGGGAGAATATTTCGGGGTGGATATGGCCGCGGCGGCAAAGGCGATAGGGGCTTATGTGCCGTCCAACAGCCGTTCGCAACTGGTCCGGACCGGCCGGAATTCGGTGATTCTGGATGCCTACAACGCCAATGTCAGCAGTATGATGGCGGCGTTGGACAATTTCAGCACCCTTCCCGCAATGTCGAAGGTGCTTATACTGGGCGATATGCTCGAGTTGGGCAAATACAGCGTGGAGGCCCATCGCTCCGTGCTGGAAAGGGCAAGGCAAATAACCCCCGAGATTTATCTGGTAGGGCAGGAGGGGTTCTGCAAGGTGGCCCGGGAAGGGGATTTCGTGTTTGAGAACGTAGAGGAACTGATCCAGATGTTGAAGGCAAGCCCGATGGAGAACAAGACCGTGCTGATAAAGGGCTCCAACGGCATTCATCTGGGACAATTAGTTGAATATCTGTAAGTAATATGAAAGCGTTTGTCAAAGTGTTTTTCGGCTCGTTGCTCGGATGTCTGGCAGCGATTGCGGTTTTTGTTGTCGTCTCAGTTGTGTTCGTGTGCAGTCTCGGGGCAGCGTTTGCCATTGCGGGCAGTGGCGGACCGGTGAACGGTTCGGTGTTGAGAATAGATGCCGCCTCGCCCATCTTGGAGCGCGACGTGACGGATATTTCGCTGCGGACTTTGAGCGTAAATACCGGGGCAACACCTCTCTATCACGCCATAAAGGCGATAGAGGAGGCTTCGGCCGACCCCGCCATAAAGTACATTTACCTTGATGCCACCGATTTGGAACTTTCGCTGTCGGCTACGGAAGAGTTGCGGGGGGCTTTGGAAGATTTCCGCGCCAGCGGAAAACCCGTAGTGGCATATTCCAATTCATATTCCCAGGCCGGCTACTGGCTCGCTTCTGTCGCTGACAAGGTAATCGCCAATCCTTACGGAGAAAACCTTTTCATCGGAATGTCAACATCATCTTATTTCCTCAAGGATTTGCTGGACAGACTCGGGATAGACGTGCAGCTGATACGTCACGGAAAATACAAATCTGCAGGGGAGATCTATACCTGCAACAGGATGAGCGACGACAACCGCCGGCAGACGCAGGAGATGGTCGAGGGACTCTGGAATACGGTCGCTTCCGGGATTTGCTCCTCGAGAGGGGTCTCGGAGGAGGAATTCGACGGCTGGATAGACAATCTTGAGATCAGCCGTCCCGAGAACCTTGTGGAGAAGGGACTGGTGGATACGCTGTTCCATATCGATGAAATGAAGCAATATCTGACCTCCCTCGCAGGGGCAAAGTCCTACGATAAGATTGGATTCGTGTCTTTGGCCGACTATGCCGGGGCGAGAGTCTGTATGCCGGAAGCAAAATCCAAGGTGGCCGTAATCTATGCCTTCGGCGAAATAGTGATGGGCAGCAACAAAGATACCCAGATAGACGGACTCCGGCTGGCCGCCGAGATTGAAAAGGTCAGGGCCGACTCCTCCGTAAAGGCGGTGGTGCTGAGGGTAAACTCCCCGGGAGGCAGGGTGGATGCCGCCCAAATCATAAGGCAGGAGGTGCTTGCTCTGCAGGAAATCAAACCCGTGGTGGCCTCATACGGCGATTATGCCGCCTCGGGAGGGTACTGGATATCTTCGTCGGCCAATAAAATCTTCTGCGATGCCACAGCCCTCACCGGTTCGATAGGGGTGTTCTCCCTTGTCCCCAGTTTCGGCGGGGCGATTTCCAAGAAACTCAATGTCAATGTCGAGTCGGTCGGCTCCAACCTCCACAGTGACATGCAGAGCGGGATGAGGCCGTTGAACGAGGCCGAACTCCTTTGTATGCAGGGTTCGGTTGAAAAGATATACGACGAATTTGTGGGATTGGTTGCCGAAGGCAGGGGGATGTCGCCCGATGCCGTGGATGAAATCGCCCAGGGGCGCGTATGGTGCGGAAGCGATGCCTTGAAGATAGGTCTGGTTGACGAGACAGGGGGGATAGTGGATGCCGTAAGGTACGCCGCCGCCATGGCCGGACTGGAGCCGGGAGAATATGGGGTTGCGGAATATCCCGCCACAAAGACTCCCTATGAGAAGATATTGGAAGCTCTCACCACGACAACTTCCATAAAGGCCCTTTTTGCAAAAAAAACGGTCACCGACAGCGAGCAGATCTTATTGGATGGAGTGGAATCGGCATTTGCCCCTTTCCGAAACGCTTCGCACGGAGAGATAATGGCGCGTATGCCCTATGTCTATTCGATAAGATAGGCACGGAAGTTGTTCAACTTCTCAGCCGATTTTTAATACGGAAATGACAAGGAAAAATCAGTTATTACTCATACTGCTTGCGCTTCCCGCAACCCTCGGAGCGCAGAATTTCAAGGGAACGGTGTATTACCGCGACCCCAAAGGGGCGGTGGAGGCACTCCCTTTCGCACAGGTTTATCATATTGAGAAGGAAACTCTCCTGGAGTGCGACGAGCACGGGGAATTTGCTCTTGAGATAAAGAAAAAAGCCACCCTCGTGGCAACCTATGTGGGTTATTCGCAGGATACCGTGGTGGTGGATGCCGGTACAGCCTCGGCAAACTTTTACCTTACCGGCGCCAATGAGGTGGAGCAGGCGGTAATCAGCGCCCGCCAGGCTGGACTCTCGCGCCTCAGCCAGGTCAAAACCGAGGCAATAACCGCGGCGGGACTCTGCAAGATGGCTTGCTGCAACCTTGCCGAGAGTTTCGAAAACAGCGCCAGCGTATCAGTTGGCTATTCTGATGCCGTTACCGGAGCGCGCCAGATAAAACTCCTCGGGTTGTCGGGTGTCTATACGCAGATGCAGGACGAAAAGATGCCCATTATGCGGGGACTGGCTTCCACATTCGGGTTGAATTATGTCCCCGGACAGTGGCTGGAGAGCATCCAGATATCAAAAGGGCCGTCGTCGGTAGCCAACGATGCCGCGGGCATCACGGGGCAGATAAATATGGAACACCGCAAACCGATAGACGAAACGCCCTTGTTTGTAAATCTCTACGGCAGCACCGACGAGATGTTTGAGATGAATGTAGCATCGGCGCTGCAATTGAACGAAAAGTGGAGTACCATTATTCTCGC
>JABUTP010000006.1:13283-17821 GCA_021443625.1 Bacteroidales bacterium
CAGCTGAATTTCTCAAACAGGTGGCTCTATTACGACCCCAGCGGGCTGCAGATCAGATTCGGCTTCAAGGTAGTGGGGGACAACCGTCTCGGCGGTCAGATGACCTACAATCGCACTGACAATAAGGGGTGGGGTTCACTCATCGACAACCGTCTGTATAACGGCTACCTGAAGGCAGGACTTCCCCTCAGGGATGACCAGTCGCAGAGCATCGCATTTGTGGCAACTTTCAACCATTACGGCAGCGATGCCTCATTCGGTTATGACACCTATAGCGGCAGGCAGGACAACGTGTTTGCCAATCTGCTTTACCACAACGACATAAACGACAGCCACTCCTTTGAGGTGGGACTTACGGCATTGACCGATTTCAGCACGGAGGATTATCGGGTCCGGCCTGCCCCCGAGGTCTCCGCCACGGTGGCATTACCATATATGGGCCGAAGGGAAGTTGAGGTGGGGCCGATGGCAGAATATACCTGGCACGGCGGCGAGGCGATGACCCTCGTGGCTGGGGTTCGGGCCGATTACAACACCTGTTACCGAAAACTGCTCTTTGCTCCCCGCGCCACTTTCCGCTACAATGTGACAGACGATTTGATACTGCGGCTCTCGGCGGGGCGCGCCTTCCACTCCCCCCATCTGCTTGCCGACAACTATGGGCTGTTCACCTCCTCCCGGGCAAACCGCCACATAAAGATTGACGTGCCTGAACTTCTGCCCGAGGATGCCGTCACGTTCGGCGGCAACCTCACCTGGTACCTGCCGTTCGGCTATGAAAACAACACCTACGTCAGTGCGGAGTATTTCGGCAGCCGGTTCCTCAACCAACTCTATGTTGACAAGGAGATGGCCGACGGGGGTTGCTACATTTACAACACCCAAGGCAGCAAAGTCTTCACCAATACCTTCCAGTTGGATTTTTCGTCTGACCTGACCGAACACTTCAACCTTCTGGCCACTCTGCGCTATACCAATCCCAAGGTTTCGCGGAGGGTGACGTGTGAGCCCGATGCGTCAACCCAACTCGTCACCGTCCCGATGTCGAGTCTCTTCAAGGCGGTGGTCAATGCGCAGTACAAGACCAATCTCAGCAAATGGACTTTCGACGCCACGGCGCAGCTCAATGGCCCGATGCGTCTTCCCGATTACGCTGCTCGGGAGTGGGGGATGGAGCAAAGTCCGGTTTATCCTATGTTCTATGCTCAGGTTACCCGCAAGTTCAGGGGACTGGACGTTTATGCCGGTGTGGAAAACATCTCCGGCTATAGGCAGAAGGATGCGATAATCGCGGCGGAGAACCCTTTCAGCAACGATTTTGACGCAACCGTCATCTGGGGTCCCCTGATGGGACGCAAGGCCTACATTGGCTTGAGATACACATTATGGAAATAATAAAATCAACGATATGAAATCAAAAATCTTCACTCTGGCAGCGGTGCTGCTTATGATGCTCTCTTTCGGGGCGTATGCCCAGAACAAGGCGACAGTCAAGGAAGTTTCTTTCACAACCGACATCGACTGTGCCAACTGCAAAAAGAAATGTGACGCCATCCTCGCTTTCATCAAAGGGGTAAAGGACTATGCTGCCGATATCGACAGCCATATCATCTATTTCAAGTACGACTCCGGCAAGGTGACCGCATCCGACCTCAGGGCAGAAATCGAGAAACTGGGATACAAGGCCGAGGAAACCGAAACCGTAGTCAACCCCAAGAAGACAAAAAACAGTAAATGACAATCTCTCTTCAATAAAAGAGAGAAAGAATTGCGGATATTTTCCTACATTTGTCGGTTGAATGATATAATTTAAAGACAAATGTTCAAAATCCTCGATAAGAAACTCCTCGCTCCGTCGATTTATATGATGGAGGTTGAGGCTCCGAGATTGGCTTCGGCTGCAAAGCCGGGCCAGTTTCTGGTTGTAAGGGACGATGAAAAAGGGGAGAGGGTTCCCCTTACCATCAGCGATTTCGATGCTTCCAAAGGGAGCGTGGAGATGGTCATCCAGACCATCGGCGCGTCCACTATGAAGATGTGCGAAAAGGAGCCCGGCGATGCTTTCGCCGATGTGCTTGGCCCTTTGGGCTGTCCCTCTGAATTCACTGCGATGAGCGATGAGCAGCTCAAATCCACCCGCTTTCTGTTCATTGCGGGAGGTGTCGGAGCCGCTCCGGTCTATCCCCAGGCGAAATACCTCTTTCAGCGTGGGGCCAGGGTGGATGTCATAATGGGCGCCAAGAGTGCCGGTATGCTCATCTACGAGGAGAAAATGTCGAAGGTTTGCGACAATCTCTTCATCTGCACCGACGACGGCTCCAAAGGATTTCACGGTCTGGTGACTGCCAAGGCCAAGGAACTTGTGGCAGAGGGAAGGGTATATGACCAGGCGGTGGCCATCGGCCCTATGATTATGATGAAGTTCGCCGCATTGACTCTGAAAGAGTTGGCCATTCCCCTCACAGTCAGTCTGAACACCCTGATGGTGGATGCCACCGGAATGTGCGGCGCCTGCCGCGTGACAGTTGGCGGAAGGACGAGGTTCGCCTGTGTAGAGGGCCCCGAATTCAACGCCTACGAAGTGGATTTCGACGAGGCAATGCGCCGTCAGACAATGTATCGCGACATAGAGGGACACGACAGGGAAGATTATATCGAGCACCACAAGTGCAACATAAGGTAAGTTAAAGCAATGGCAAATAAGATTCCAAGAGTTCCCGTCAGGGAGCAGGACCCCAAGGTGAGGGCTACGAACTTCGAGGAGGTTTGTTACGGTTACAACAGTGAGGAGGCAATGCTTGAGGCAAGCCGTTGTCTCGAGTGCAAGAAACCCGGCTGCGTGAGCCAGTGCCCCGTGGGTATAAACATTCCGGCATTCGTACGCGAAGTGAGGGAAGGCAACTTCTCCGAGGCGGCCCATATAATAGCTCAGGACAGTTCTCTGCCCGCAGTCTGCGGCAGGGTTTGCCCCCAGGAGACACAGTGCGAAGGCAAATGTATCCTCGGTGTCAAGGGAGAGCCGGTGGCCATCGGCAAACTGGAACGCTTTGTGGCCGACTGGAGCCGCGAGAACGGCGGGGTGCCGCTTGAGAAGAAACCGTCACTCGGCATCAAGGTGGCCGTGGTGGGCAGCGGTCCGGCAGGTCTTGCCTGTGCCACAGACCTGGCCAAGAACGGCTATGACGTCACCATTTTCGAGGTGCTTCACAAGGCCGGAGGCGTGCTGCAATATGGTATCCCCGAGTTCCGTCTGCCCAAGTCAAAGGTGGTCGAACCGGAGATCGAGAACCTCATCAAACTGGGTGTCAAGATAGAGACCGACGTCATTGTGGGACGCACCGTGACCATTGACGAGCTTATGACCAAGGAGCATTTTGCGGCGGTGTTCATCGGATCCGGAGCAGGTCTGCCCCGCTTCATGAACATCCCCGGCGAGAATCTCAACGGAGTGGTTTCGGCCAACGAATTCCTTACACGCAACAATCTGATGAAGGCATACGACTCTTCGTATGCCACACCCATATATGCCGGCCGCAAGACCGTGGTGGTTGGTGGTGGAAACGTGGCTATGGATGCAGCCCGCACCGCCCTCCGTCTGGGCGCCGATGTCACTATAGTCTATCGCCGCACCGAGGTGGAACTCCCCGCCCGTGTCGAGGAGGTTCACCACGCCAAGGAAGAGGGCGTCAAGTTTGCCATGCTCACCAACCCCGTTGAGGTGTTGGGCAACGAGAAAGGCTGGGTAACCGGCATCAGGTGCATCCGCATGGAACTCGGCGAGCCGGATGAGAGCGGCCGCCGCAGCCCCGTACCCGTGGAAGGATCCGAATTCGATATGGAGTGTGACGTGGTAATTATGTCGCTCGGAACTTCTCCCAACCCGCTTATCGCAGCCACAACTCCCGGCCTCGAGACCAACCGCAAGGGGTGCATCGTGGTAGGAGAGAACGTGGAAACCACCCGCGAGGGGGTATTCGCGGGAGGCGATGCCGTAACCGGCGCAGCCACCGTGATTCTGGCGATGGGAGCCGGACGCCGTGCAGCAGCGGAAATACACAAGAAACTGTCAACAGAACAACAATAAAAATGGCTCAGAAACCATCCATTCCCAAGGGAACCCGCGACTTCGGCCCCATAGAAATGGCCCGTCGCAACTATATATTCGACACCATCAAGGGGGTTTTCCAACTCTTCGGCTATTCCCAGATAGAGACTCCGTCAATGGAAAACCTTTCGACTCTGCTTGGCAAGTACGGCGAGGAGGGGGACAAACTCCTGTTCAAGATTCTCAACTCCGGGGATGCGTTCCAGGGGGTTGACTTCCAGTCCGGCGCAAGCAGCAACGCCCTCGCCCTGAAAGTGTGCGAAAAAGGGCTCCGCTACGACCTTACGGTTCCGTTCGCCCGCTTTGTGGTGCAGCACCAGAACGAGTTGTCGTTCCCTTTCAAACGTTTCCAAATTCAGCCGGTGTGGCGTGCCGACCGTCCCCAGAAGGGGCGCTACCGCGAGTTTTACCAGTGTGACGTGGATGTGGTGGG
>JABUTP010000006.1:17832-35441 GCA_021443625.1 Bacteroidales bacterium
CTGGTCAACGAACTGGAGCTGGTGCAGATTGTGGAGATGGTGTTCCGCCGTTTGGGAATAAGGGTTTGCCTCAAGATCAACAACCGCAAACTTCTGGCGGGCCTGGCCGAGATTGCCGGCGCTCCGGAGAAGATGGTGGACATCACCGTTGCGATAGACAAGATAGACAAGATAGGTTTGGAGGCGGTGAAGGAGGAACTCCGCGAACGCGGGCTTTCCGCCGAGGCGGTGGCCACCATTGAGCCGGTGCTGCTTCTCGAGGGTTCCAATTCTGAAAAGATAGAAAAAATGCGCACCCTGCTGGCCGCTTCGGAAGTCGGGATGAAGGGTGTGGAAGAAATTTCGGAACTCTTCTCGATGATAGATGCCCTGCAACTGCCTATGGAAATCCAGCTCGACCTGTCGCTGGCAAGAGGGCTCAACTACTATACGGGGGCCATTTTCGAAGTGAAGGCCCTTGATTTTGAGATTGGAAGCATCTCCGGCGGCGGCCGCTACGACGACCTTACCGGCATTTTCGGCCTCAAAGGGGTTTCGGGAGTGGGCATCTCGTTCGGCGCAGACCGCATTTACGACGTGCTTTTAGGCCTCGACAAATATCCCAAGGCCCTCGGGCAGGGAGTCAGCGTGCTGTTCACCAATATGGGCCGCAGGGAGGCGATGTACTGCATACCGCAACTCAGGGCGCTCCGTGAGGCGGGTTTCCGGTGTGAAATCTATCCCGACAGCGCAAAGCTCAAGAAACAGTTTGAATATGCCAACCGCTGCAACATTCCGGTGGTGATAACCGCCGGCGAAAGCGAGATGGAAAGCGGCGTGTTCGCCGTCAAACAGATGGCCGACGGCCGTCAGGAGATGGTGGCCGGACAAGACCTCGTCCACTACCTGCAGGTATTGGATTTGTTCTAAGAAAGCTGTTCAAACGGCTTCAATAAAAACTTCCCGCCACAATGAAATGACTGCGACGGGAAGGTTTTGTCTTATTTACCCCTTAGAAAGTGAGCTGGGGAACGGGGAATATCACTCCGGAGAGCAGCAGCCACACCGCGAAGAAGGTGAGGGCGATGTTGAACAGCTGTCCCACAATGTAGAGCCACAGCACTTTTCCACCCTGCATCTGACGGGCGATGGACCTGAAGTTGGTGTCCAGTCCGATGCTCGTGAAGGCGAGTACAAAAGCCCAGTTCTTGTATTGGTCGAGGACTTTGTTGATGGCGTCAACCTGCGCGGAACCGAACAGGGGCTGCATCACAAAGGAGGCCACCAGTGAAGCCACGAAGAATCCAATGATGAACTTGGGGAAGCGTTTCCAGATTTCCGAGGCTCCTACCGAAGGGCCTTCCCCCTTATCCACCTTAGTGGCGAAGAACAGGGCCACGAAGAAGGCGATGAATCCTATCAGAATGTTCTGAATCGACTTGACCAGCACAGCGGTGGTCTGACCTTCGGGGCCGAGCACCGTACCGGCTACGACCACCGCTCCGGTACTGTCAACGGTGCCGCCGATGAGCGCACCTCCCATCATCGGATTCATCCCCACGGCCTTGATGATGAGGGGTTCGAACACCATCATCAGCACCGTGAATATTATTGAAATGGAGATGCACAGCGCGAGGTCGTCCTTTTTGCAGCGCGATGCGGAACCTGTGGCGATGGCGGCACTCGTACCGCATACACTGGTGGCAGCCGCCATAGTTATCACCATAGGTTTGTTGTCAATTTTAAGCACTTTGGTGCCGAACCACCACATGAAGATAATCACGATGGGGGTTACAATCCAGGCGATGCCGAGGCCGTAGAGACCGAATTTGGCGATGTTGGAGAACAACACCGAGAATCCCATAATCACCAGTCCCACCTTGATGTAGAACTCGGTGCGGATGGCGGGCTTGAGCCACTGCGGCACCCCTACGGTGTTGGAAATGAGCAAACCCACAATGAGCGCCCAGAATGCCCACTCAAGATAGCGGTTGAGGGTGAACTCGGCACTTATGAGACGGACAATCAATGCTACGACAAAGAGAGCCACGAATGCGGGAATGTATTTCTTAAGACTCTCCCCCATAAGTTTCACCCCAATTGAAAACAATGTTCCGAGTGAAATGATGGTGACTGCAAACTTGGTCCAGAATGCTGCGCTGCACAACTGCTGTCCGAGGGGGACGGTTTTGGCCGTGGATGGTTCCCAGATAGTCCAGGTACTGAACTTGAGGGCGGAGAAGTCGTAAAGCCCGGTAAGCACGCCCACGGAGGCGATGATTATGAATATGGTGCCGATGGCGACGGCAAGCCAATCTTCCGTAAGGAGGTTCTTGATATTTTTCATAGTTGACGGTAATGAATTGCGAATATAACAAAAACAAACGTAACTTTAAGCCACAAGACGAGAAGTTGATATGGAAGTCAATGTCTATAATTCCCCTTTGGGGGACATTTGGTATGCTACGGAAGGGGATGCCCTTGCGGGACTCTGGTTTGAAGGGCAGAAGCACTTCCCCCCTTGGTTGGAGCGCAATGCGGCCTCCGACGCGATATCCGGCCCTATGATCGGCCCTATGACCGGCGCATCAGGTAAAGTCGCGAGGTGGCTTCAGCGGTTTTTTGAAGGTTCAAACCCTTCTCTTGATTTTTCATTGTCTCCCCAAGGCACTCCCTTTCAGAAAAAGGTTTGGGCAAAACTTCTTGAAATACCTTACGGAGAGACCGTTACCTATGGAGAACTGGCGCGCTTGCTGGACGGCGAGGCAAAAAGCGGCCTTGCAGTCCGGGCGGTGGCCGGCGCAGTGGGGCGCAACCCCATATCCATAATAATCCCCTGCCACAGAGTATTGGGTGCCGGCGGGCGGTTGACCGGATATGCGGCGGGCCTTCAGCGGAAGGCGGCCCTGCTCGGCATCGAAGGGTGTTCTATTTGATGACCCCCATCTCGCGGCCGACTTTGCAGAAGGCTCCGATGGCTTTGTCGAGATGTTCCCTGCGGTGGGCGGCAGAGAGCTGCACGCGGATGCGGGCCTGCCCCGCGGGGACCACGGGATAGTAGAATCCGGTGACGTAAATCCCTTCTTCCTGCATCCTGGCGGCAAAATCCTGCGACAATTTGGCGTCGTAGAGCATCACTGCGCAGATGGCGCTCTGGGTGGGTTTGATGTCAAATCCCGCAGCCATCATCCGCTCGCGGAAATAAGTTACGTTCTCCATCAGTCGGGTATGCAGCTCGTCACTCTCCTTGAGCATCCTGAGCATCTCGATGCTCGCACCCACGATGGCGGGGGTGACGGAGTTGGAGAAGAGGTAGGGGCGGGAGCGCTGGCGGAGCATGTCGATAATCTCCTTGCGGCCGGTGGTGAAACCTCCCATCGCACCGCCGAAGGCCTTGCCCAGAGTTCCTGTGAAAACATCGATGCGGCCATACACACCGAACTGCTCGGCAACTCCGTGTCCGGTGGGACCGACCACTCCGGCGGAGTGAGACTCGTCAACCATCACCAGGGCGTCGTATTTCTCGGCGAGGCAGCAGATTTTGTCCATAGGGGCGACGTTGCCGTCCATCGAGAACACCCCGTCGGTTGCGATGATGCGGTGACGCTGCGCCTGGGCCTCAATGAGGCATTTTTCCAGTTCCGCCATATCGGCGTTGGCATAGCGGTAGCGTTTTGCCTTGCAAAGCCTTACGCCGTCTATGATGGAGGCGTGGTTGAGCGCGTCGCTTATGATGGCATCCTCCTCGGTGAACAGCGGCTCGAACAGCCCTCCGTTGGCATCGAAGCACGATGCGTAGAGGATGGTGTCCTCGGTGTGGAAGAAATCGGAGATGGCGGCCTCCAGCTCTTTGTGGATGTCCTGTGTCCCGCAGATGAAGCGGACACTGGCCATCCCGTAGCCGTGGCTCTGCATCGCCTTGTGGGCGGCTTCTGCCAGACGGGGATTGTCGGCAAGACCGAGGTAGTTGTTGGCGCAGAAGTTGAGAACTTCGGCGCCGTCACCCACTCTGATGTCGGCACTCTGGGGGGTGGTGATGATTCTCTCTTTTTTGTAAAGGCCGGCGGCCTCGATGTTCGCGAGTTCCGTCTGTAGGAACTCCTGCATTTTTCCGTACATATTTGTGTGTTTTTGATAATGCGAATTTATCAAAATGATAGGTTAAAACAAAAAACGATTTGCTTTTTATCATCATTATTGTAATTTTGTCCGATTATTACGACATAAAAGCATTATAAGCATTAACAATGAAAAACATCCTCATCATCGGTTCCACGGGCCAGATCGGCTCGGAACTTACAATGAAATTGAGGTCAAATCCCCAGAATACGGTAGTTGCCGGTTATATCCCCGGAGCAGAACCCAAGGGCGAACTCCTTGAATCCGGTCCGGCAGAAATTGCAGACATAACAAACGCAGTGCAGATAGCATCCATCATAGACAGATACAAGGTCGATACCGTTTACAACCTGGCCGCCCTCCTTTCGGTGGTGGCTGAGGCGAAGCCTCTTCTGGCTTGGAAAATAGGTGTTGACGGACTCATCAACGTGCTGGAGGTGGCACGCGAAAAGCATTGCGCCGTTTTCACCCCCAGTTCCATCGGGAGCTTCGGCCCCGACTCCCCCAAGGACAAAACTCCGCAGGACACGGTGCGCAACCCCCTTACCATATACGGCATAAGCAAGGTTACCGACGAGATGCTTAGCAACTACTACCACCACAAATACGGTGTGGATACCCGTTCGGTCCGTTTCCCGGGGCTTATCTCATATATGACCCCTCCGGGCGGCGGCACCACCGACTATGCTGTGGACATATACTACAGCGCCGTCCGCGGCGAGACGTTCGAGTGCCCCATCGCACAGGGAACCTATATGGATATGATGTATATGCCCGATGCCATAAGGGCAATGATTGAGATAATGGAGGCGGATCCCGCCGGATTCGTCCACCGCAACTCGTTCAACATTGCCTCAATGAGTTTCTCGCCGGAGATTATTTACGACTCAATACGCAAATATATTCCCGACTTCAAGATGGTCTATAAGGTTGATCCGCTCAAACAGAGCATAGCCGAGTCGTGGCCAAACTCGCTGGACGACTCCTGCGCCCGTGCCGAGTGGGGCTGGAAACCCGAGTATGACCTGGATGCGATGACCCGCGACATGATTCAGAGGCTGCAAGAAAAACTGGCATCGTGACCGCCGCGGACACATCATCTGCAATACTAACCAGTAAATATAACAACTTATAATATTTTAATAGACACCTAAACGTATGAGAAACGCAAGTATTCAGAATCTGAAAAGGGCTTTGCGCCTCTCCGTTGTCGCGCTCTGCATGTTGGCAGGCGTAACCACGGAGGCACTTGCCCAGAAGGTCAACTTGTCGAAGCAGATTACGGTGGAGTTTAAGGATGAGCCTCTGACAGCGGCCCTCAAGAAGGTCGAGAAACTGGCAGAAACCGAAATCCTCTTCACCTACGAAGATCTCCAGTCGTACAGTGTGACCAAGAAGTTTGAAAATGTCCCTGTGGGAGATGTGCTTTCACAACTCCTCGAGGGCAAGGCTTTGAATTATGTCATTACCGGTAAGTCAATTACCATTATCACCAAGGCAAATCAGGCCGCCAACAGCAAGAAAGAGAAAATGACCGCTTCCGGTTACGTGACCGACCTTGCGGGAGTGGCCCTCCCCAATGTCGCCGTCAAGTTAAGGGGGACCGACAGGGGAACGTTGACCGGCAAGAACGGCGTGTTCACCCTGGCCGACGTTGCACGCGGCGACGTGCTCGTCTTCTCGATGACCGGTATGGAAACCACCGAAGTTGCCTTCTCGGGACAGCCTTCCATCCACGTTGAGATGGATATGGCCATCGATGCCCTCGAGGCAACCGTCATCACCGGTATCTTCAACAAATCGCGTGAGAGTTACACCGGTTCGGTGACATCCGTTACCAGCCAGGACCTCAACCTCTATCGCGGTCAGAACGTGGTGGCAACCCTGAGGAACTTCGACCCCGCCCTGAACATTGTCTATAGCAACGTCAGCGGTAGCAACCCCAACGCCCTCCCTACATTTGACATCCGCGGTTCTTCGTCGCTCCCCACATCGCTTGAGGAACTCAACGAAGGCGTGAACTCTTCGGTGAACACTCCGCTCATCATTATGGACGGCTTTGAGATTTCCCTCTCCCGCCTTATGGACTTCAACTCCGAGGAAATTCAGTCCATCAACATCCTCAAGGATGCCTCCGCCACCGCCATCTACGGTTCGCGCGGAGCCAACGGTGTTGTGGTCATCACTTCCAAGGCTCCCCAGCCCGGTCAGCTCAGAGTGAACTTCCAGATGGGTCTCAACATCGAAGTGCCCGACCTCTCCTCTTACAACCTTTGCAACGCTGCAGAGAAACTCGAGATTGAGAAAAGAGCCGGCATCTACAGTTATGATGACGACCCCATCCTCAAATACAGGTACAACAACTTCTATGCTGAAACTCTCCGCGATGTTCTCTCCGGGTACGACACCGACTGGCTTTCGCAGCCCCTCCGCACGGGTGTGGGTCAGAAATACAACCTCCGCCTCGAAGGTGGTAGCAAGGAGTTCCGCTGGGGTGTGACAGGTCAGTACAACGACATTTCAGGTGCCATGAAGGGATCCAGCCGCCGCACATTCACCGGCAGCGTCATCCTCTCCTACACCTACAAGAACCTGTTGTTCAGGAACCAGACCAATGTTGCCCTGAACAATTCCAGCGAGAGCAAATACGGCGATTTCAGCGACTATGCCGTAATGGAGCCCTACTGGAGAATCCACGATGACAACGGAAAACTCATCAAGGAATATTCGCACAACGGACTTCTTTTCTACAACCCCTTGTACGATGCCCAGTTGAATACCATCGACACTTCGGAATACACCGAAATCATCAATAACTTCTCGATAGACTGGAACATCACCAAGCATCTCACGGCAAGGGCCCAGTTGGGTCTTTCCAAGAACCTCGGCCGTACCGACTACTTCCTTCCCGCCGAGCACAGCACCTTCTCGTCCAGCACCTATTCCACAACTGACGGTTATTTCCGCAAAGGTCAGTACGACTACGGCAACAGTACCTCGGTGTCAATCGACGGAAATGCAACGTTGAGTTATTCCAACACCTTTGCCGAGAAACACCAGCTTTACGCAGGTTTCAACTACTCAATCTATGATTACAGTTCCGAGAACCTCATGTTCAAGGCAGAAGGTTTCTCGAGCGCAAACCTGTCGTTCATAGGCAATGCCCTCCAGTATGCACAGAACTCGACTCCCTACGGTTC
Source organism: Bacteroidales bacterium (assembly GCA_021443625.1). Classification (GTDB taxonomy): domain Bacteria; phylum Bacteroidota; class Bacteroidia; order Bacteroidales; family UBA932; genus Equibacterium. The sequence goes on from JABUTP010000006.1 coordinate 25,131, forward strand.
GGAAAGCCGCACCCGCCGCGTCGGTTTCACTGGCAACGTGAACTATACATACGACAACCGCTACTACGTCGATCTCTCGCTCCGTACCGACGGTTCGTCACAGTTCGGCAGCAAGAACAAGTTCGCCCCCTTCTGGAGTGCCGGTCTCGGTTGGAATATCCACAATGAGCCGTTTATGAAAGACCAGGACGTTGTGAACAACCTCCGTCTCAAAGCCTCTTTCGGTGAGACCGGTTCGCAGCAGTTCAGCGCATATCAGGCCCTGCAGACCTTCAAATACTTCACCGACAACAAATATCTGATGTGGAACGGTGCATCCCTTATGGCTCTCGGTAACGAGAACCTCAAGTGGCAGGTTACCGACCAGATCAATCTCGGTGCCGAGGTCGGTCTCTGGAACAACCGCGTGACCGCAACCTTCGACTACTACCAGAAATGGACTTCAAACCTCCTCTCCTCAATGGATATCCCCGGCGCCACCGGTTTCACATCCTATGTGGAGAATATCGGAGAGGTGAAGAACACCGGTTACGAGGCTGGTCTCAGCGTTTATCCCATTCAGAATCCCAAGCGTGGCATCAACTGGATGGTAAGCGCAAAACTCTCCTACAACAAGAACGAGATTACCAAACTCTCTGACGCCATCAAGGCCCAGAACGAGCAGTATCTGCTCCAGGATGTTGACGTTGCCAACCTCTTCTATGAGGGACGTTCCCAGAACGGTATCTATGCAGTCCGCTCTCTCGGCATTGACCCGGCCACCGGTCAGGAGTTCTTCCTCGACAAGGATGACAACATCACCACCACCTGGAATGCCTCCGACAAGGTTTATCTCGGCGTAGGCGACCAGCCTTACCGCGCAACCATCAGCTCGATGCTCTCTGTAGGCAACTTCATATTCAACCTCTCCTTCGCATCGCACTGGGGCGGTCTGATATACAACTCGACCCTCCTCAACAAGGTTGAACTTGCAAGTTACCAGATTGCAAGACAGAACGTTGACCGCCGCGTGCTCAGCGACCGCTGGTCACAGCCCGGTGACAACACCTTCTTCAAGGGATATACCGAAAGCACCACCCGCGCCACATCGCGTTTCGTGATGGAAGACCGCACTATGGAACTCCAGAGTGCAAGCGTGCAGTACAAATACGGCAGTCCTTCGCTCAAGAAGATGGGTCTCGAGACCGTTACCATCGGCGTCAACACATCCGACTTGGTTTACATTTCAACCATACGCCGCGAGCGTGGTACTTCGTATCCTTTCGCCCGCCGCGTGAACCTCACCCTCTCACTTCTGTTCTAACCGATAAAAAGAAATCTTATGAAAAAAATATTTGCAATATTAGCGATTACCCTTGCATGTGTTTCTTGCAATAAGTGGTTAGACATCAACCCACGTACCGAGGCAAGAAGTGAAGACCTGTTCTCCACCGAAGACGGTTACAAGGATGCCCTCACGGCCTGCTACATCAAGATGAACGACCGCTCCCTCTATGGCGAATACATGAATATGACCGTGATGGAGTGCTTCGCAAATCTCTGGACCACCTCCCAGTCGGGAACACCGCTCTGCTATCTGGCCACCAACTTCAGGTTCGAAGACTTGCAGTTGAGAAATGCGGTCAACAGTATGTACTACGGTCTGTACAATGTCATTGTTCAGGCAAATACCCTCATCGCCAGGGAAGAGGAATCCAAGGAAGTCCTCAATTCCAAACTTCATTCTGTGATAATGGGTGAGGCCTATGCCCTTCGCGCATTCTGCCATTTCGACGTTCTCAGGATGTTCGGCCAGATGCCCCAGAACCCCACCAGGGAGGTTTCCCTTCCTTACTCCACAAAAGTTTCGAAGGATGCCCCCGCATATTACGATTACAATTCTTTCCTCGGAAAGATCATGGCGGATATCGAGAAAGCCGACAGTTACCTCAAAGACGCCGAGGCGCTCAATTACTACACCCAGTTTGAGTCAAACTACGGCAACGACCACAGCGGTCACGCCATCTCTTTCGATGAGCCCTATGCCGAGCGTTATCGCAAATTCCGGTTCAACTACTATGCAGTGCAGGCCCTCAAGGCCCGTATCTACACCTACACCGGCGACAAGGCAAAGGCATACGCCGCAGCCAAGAGCGTGATTGAGGCCCAGGGTCCCGACGGCAATCCCATCGTGGAACTCGCTACCGACAGCGATTACGTCAACAACCGTTTCGCCCTTCCCACCGAGTGTGTGTTCGCCCTCAGCAATTTCCAGCTTGCCGACTACACCGTTGCCCTTCTCAACGGCGTTTCCGGAGCCCAGGTCCGTTCAGACCAGCTCTATATCTCACTGACCAACCTGAACACCCTGTTCAACAACGTCACCTCCAACAACCGCTACAACTACGGTTGGGAGCGTTCCACGACCAATGCTTACGGCAGGCAGATGCCCACCATCAGAAAGTATTACCAGGTTGAAAAATCCGCGGGTATGATTACAACGGAAGTCGTCCCTATCTTCAGACTCTCCGAGATGTACCTGATAGTTATGGAATCGACCGACAACCTTGCTGAGGCACAGGCACTCTACAACACTTATATGCGTGCCCACAGTGTTTCGGACGCCACTCAGTTCGAAACCAAGGATCAGCTTGACGCAGAGATTATCAACGAATACCGTCGTGAGTTCTTTGCAGAAGGTCAGATGTTCTTCACTTACAAACGTACCGGTGCAACCAAGATGTTGTGGCGCAATCAGGAAGTGGGAGAGGATCAATATATTCTCCCTCTCCCCGACAGCGAGTATGACCCGGGAAAGGTTAAATCTGAAAACTAATAGATTATGAAAAGATTTTATACTATAATGCTGACGGTTGCCCTGATGGCAGTAGCAATAGGTTGTGCGGAGAAATATCCCCTCTATGACGAACCTCAGGACAAACTGTATTTCGATTATGGAAAACAGGGCGCAGACTCGGTGCTCATTTACTCTTTCCTGCGTGAACAGGGCACTGAAACCACGGTTTACGTTCCTGTCAAACTTCTCGGATTCCTCTCTGACAGCGACCGCAGAATCGCTTTCGAGCAGATTATGACCGGCGAGGACGATGCCGTTGCCGGAACACACTATGTGGCATTTACCGACGAAGCAGCCGCTTCCAAGATGATTTTGCCGGCTAACCAGGTGGAAGCCAAAGTGCCCATCACTCTGAAACGCGACGCATCTCTCAAAGACAAGCGTGTCAATCTCCGCTTCACCATCAAGGACAACGGCGAGTTCGGCCTCGGACTCTACAGCAACCTCGTGTTTACGGTACAGTTCTCCGACAAACTTGAGAAACCCGCCAACTGGAATTACTTTGCCGAGTATTATCTCACGACCTGGAGCGAGACCAAGCACAAATTCATCGAGGAGGCTCTCAATTGTGTGGTTGACGATGCCTGGCTCAAGAAGTTGGGTGCAGATGCCTCCGCACCGAGCGGCTATGACCCCAGCTACGATTACGGCTACGTCTCTTTCATCGTGACCAAACTTGACAACCTCCTTGCGGCGCTCAATGAAGAGCGTGCAGCGCAGGGACTCGGCCCTCTTGAAGATGAATACGGTCCTGTGGAATTCGGCTTTTAATAAGTAGTACTGTTATGAAAAACAAGATATTTGCATTAAGCGCATTGACAGCGCTGACATTGACAGGTTGCTATGCTGACAAGGGCAACTATGACTACGACGAAGTGACTCCCATCACCATTGAGGGGATAGAAGAGGCGTACTCTGTATATTCCTACGAAGAGACTCTGGAAATCGTCCCCACCATCAAAGGGGCAAACGAGAGTGAAATGGAGTACAAGTGGGTATTGTGGTCTGAGACATCAAATTCTGAAGAGGAAAATGTGATAAGCACCGAGCGCAATCTGAGCTATCCCGTGAATGATGCCCCCGGTTCATATTACCTTTTCTATGAAGTTCTGCACAAACCCACCGGTCTAACCCGTTCAACCAGTGCCAAACTTACCTTCGTCACCCGCTTCTCCCGCGGATGGTATGTTTTGAAGGAGGAGTCCGGCAATACCGAACTTGACTTATATACCTCTGAAGGCGAAATCAACGGCGGTCTGCTTACCAAGGTGCTGAAGGCTCCCCTCGAAGGGAAACCCATCTCCTTATCCCTTATGCCCGATTACAGCTATATCGACAGGGCTACCGATGAAATTTCGTACAACAACTGTCTCGCACTTGTTTCGGACCAGAACATCTGGATGATATCCGCCAATGCGATGACAATGGTATATGACAAGTCGGATTTGTTCTACGAGGAAATTCCGGGCATCAACTTCTACAATACTTCCCGAGTATATTTCGGCCAGGTCGTGTTGACGGACCAGGGCTGCTTCTACACTATGAGCGCCCCTCCCTATAGTTTGGGCTCCGGTAAAATGGGCTTGCCCGAAGGTGCCGGCGCAAGCCGTTTCGACTACTATTCCCAGACACTGACGGCACTGGTATATTACAGCAATGAAACCCATTCCCTCCAGAGCTGCGACTACAACGGATATGCTCATGATTTCCTTTCGGCTGAGGCAAACGACATTCCCGGAGAGTGCCTGATGCTTAGCAATTACTACAACAGCGTCAACGGCGAGTATGCATATCTGCTGATGAAGGAAAACGGAAACATTGTTCTCTATGTGTTTGACACAGGCAAAACGCAGAAGTACAATGCTCCGCTTGTCAAGAAGCACGTGTTCGACGCCTCAAGCAAGATTTACAGCGCATCGTCCTATACCGCCAACCGCGGTGCGGTAAGATTCCTGTACTATACAGTGGGCGACAAGTTGTATTCCTTCGACATTGAAACCCTTACCGAAAAGGACATTACTCCTGCAGGCGTGTCCGGCGAGAACTTTGTCTATGTAAGTCATCGCAAGTGGAGTTACGCCTCCGATGCCGGCAATACCTTTGAATATCTCGTACTCGCAAGCCAGAAAGGCGACAACTACACTGTCAGGATGTACGGGCTGCTCGGCGGTACCCCCGACGGCAGTGCCAAGATCGAGTTCAGCGGAACCGGCAAGTTCGCCGACATAGAGTATCTCTCTCCCAAGATGAATGCAGATTATTTTAACGGCTCCGTTTACTATTACTAATTATCGACTATATTAACTTGAAGCCCCTTCCTTCGGGGAGGGGCTTTTTCAATTGTTCAGAATAAGCAATAACCAACATTATATGAAACGATTTTTTACAGTTGTTCTTTCCGCTTTTCTCTGCCTGTCGGCTTCGGCCCAGATAAACGTGTTCGAAGGCTCCCTGGCAGATGGTCTAAAGAAGGCAAAGAAAGAGAAGAAAGACCTTATGGTGATGGTCTCCACAACCTGGTGCGGCCCCTGCAAGGCCTTTGCGAAGGAGATGATACCCAGCAAGGAGGTCGGCGACTATGTCAACCCCAAGTACGTCTTCATGCATTTCGACGTTGACAAGGAAGATCCCAACAGCATTCAGGATACTTACGGCATTGCAGCATATCCCACTTTCCTCATCCTTGACGGCAAGGGCGCCGAACTGGGCCGCTTTGTGGGAGGCTCGAGAACCGTGGAACAGTTTGCCCAGAAGGAGCAGGCTGCGTTGAACTCTCCTCTGTCTGCCGCCAAAAAGGCTTTCAAGGAAGACCCCGTGGCAAATCTCGACAAGTATGTTGCTGCGCTGAAAGCCGAATACAGGATGGAGGATGCCTATGAAGCATACTCCGTAGTGTTCGACAAGATGGGACCTGAGGAATTCTTCAAGAATTACAGCCGGTCTGTCAGTGACGTGATTCGCTACGTAAACGTCAACTACGAAGATAAAATCATGAAATACCTGCTTGACAACCCCGAGTCGAGCAAGGAATGGTTCGGCGATTCGTATCATCCCGTGGTGGCCGGCCCCATCAGTTCCATCACTTTCAACGCCTATATGGGCAAAAATGAGAAAGATGTGGCTGACGCCTGGAAGACTCTGGATGGAACTTATGCCCAGTATCCCATCCTGAAGAATTTCTTCAGCGATTTCACTCTGGAAAACCGTGCGTTGGTTGAAGCCAAGGACGTCAATTCACTTCTCAACCAGATTCTCATAAGCCCCGCAAAGGGTGGCGAGTTGTTCTATCCCTTCTATGCCGTGGTGGAAATGGCCAAGAAGATGGACTTCGAGACCTTCAAGCCCCGCCTCGTTGAGGTTGCCCGTATGCTCGGCGGAAAAGACCCCGAGCAGCAGTTCCTTTATGTTGTTGACAGGGATCTTGCCGCAAAGGAGGCCAAAAAGGAAGAGAAACCCGCTCCCAAGAGAATTGCGGAGGGCGAGCAGTGCCCCGAGTTCACCTACAAGGACTACACCGGCAAGGAGTACCACCTGAGCGACTTCGCCGGCAAGTACATCGTGTTTGACTTCTGGGCAACCTGGTGCGGCCCCTGCTGCTATGAACTTCCCTACCTTGAGCAGGTGGAGAAGGAGTTTGAGGGGAACGACAAGGTGGTTTTTGTGAGCGTTTCCATAGATAAGGAAGAGGGTAAAAATACCTACGCAACCTGGGAAAAGGCCGTTCACGACGGAGGTTTCACCAAGGGTGACAACGAATACCATCTCGGCGGCATCCAACTCAACGAGAGCGGCGACAAGTCCCTCACGGAGGCCTTCAGGATTACCGGTATTCCCCGCTTCCTCATCATCGGTCCCGACGGCAAGGTCGTTACAGCCGATGCCCCCCGCCCTTCAAAGGGTATGGCCGAAATGCTGAAAGAACTCTTGAAATAGTTCAGGGTGCGGGCAACCTCCAATGGGCTGCTTCACTTTGTACAATGAAAAGGCTCCGGAACTCCCGGAGCCTTTTTAGTACTTACCGCCTTATCCAATTTTCGAGTCTTAGCCCATTGATGCGGTCAAAGTGTTTCGTGTTCTCCGTAACCAGAATGCAGTCGGAGGACATCGCCGTGGCGGCAATGAGCAGGTCGGAATCGTCAATCATATTGCCCTCGCGGCGCAGCCTCGCCTTATGGGCCGCAAATGCCCTCAAGGCCCCGCTTACCGGCAGCACTCCGACATTGCGCTCCAACGCGTCAATCCATCGCATTGCAGCATCCTTTCGGTCGCTGCATTCAGCCCCGTAAAGCAGTTCCAGCAGGCTTATTTCGCTGATGCGGCAATTCTCTATGCCGATTTGCTGTATCATAGTGTCAATTCCGAATTGGCCTCTGGAAAGATGAATCCAGATGGTGGTGTCCAGAAGGTATTTCATAACTCAATAGCCTCTCGCATCCGGCTTCTGCTCTCTTTAAGGAAACGTATCATCTCGTCTGCAGAACGGGAGTCCTCCCAGGTGCCGCACAATTCGGCAAGCGCCCTGTCGGTTGCGGATTCCACAGGCAGAATGCGGTAGCGCCTTCCGGCAAATGAAAGAACTACATCTTTGCCCTTGTCAACATCCCCCAGCAGGGCGGCAAGGTTTGCCTCTCCCAACTTTGCCGAATGGTATGATACTGCCGGATCACACAATGACTCCGAAGTCGTATCTTCGGCAAGAGCAGGGAAACGGTTGAGTATTTCATCCATAAGTCCGGCTGAAGGATATCTCTTTCCTGTCTCGATGAGGGCATACAAACTTCTGGAGATGCCCAGCATCTCCGCCATCCCGCTCTGGCTTATGCCCGACTCGACGCGCAGGCGCCTGAGTCTTTCAATGATTTCGTTCATGCAAAACTTCTTTTATGGACGATAAATATACGAATATTGTTTCAGATTAACAAGATGTGTTACAGAAATCTATTCAAAATAGTCCTAAACAATTACTTTGGGCCGACTTCAAACAGAAATAAAAACAAATGCCTAATAATGTTTAATATACGTATTTTGATTCAATATATTCATAGTTATCTTCACAGTTATAGTCTCTTTCTGAGTCTAGAACGAAGGAAGAATTTACATTAAGAATATACAAACTTACCTCGTAATTCTTTCTGGTGTATCTTTCGTAAGTAACGTGAATAAATTCATTGCAGCCACAAATAGAATATTTTTTTTCGTTGTATGGTAGAAAACAATGAATGAAAGGTTTTGCTGAATATTTGTAATGCAGTTCTCTGATTAAGTAATTATAAAAGGAATTTGCTAATTTTCTTTTGTTAAATCTCCGCGAAAATTTAATCTGGTTAACTTTTGTGTCCCATAAGGTTATCTCGGCCGATTCGAAATACGTATTCTCATAGAAAACATTCTTTACTATTATCTCGTCATCAAAATCACAATAATCCTCAGCAATGTTATATTCTTCGCATATTTCTGCTGGTAATCTTTGTAAAGAATCTTCTAAATGAATACCCCTATATTGCAATGGTTCTTGAGTATTCATTAAAGTCGAGTATGACGAGGAGAAATAATCTACTAATCTGAAAAGTAATACAATAGCGGAGAGAATCCCACAAATAGTTAAAAGATTCTTGCCTCGAAAATTTTTCATGTTCTGTACTATACGGGGAAAAGAGAAACTATAATCTATACAAAATCACTTTCAGAATTACTCGTCTTGAAAAAGGGCGACAATTGCCATACCAAAAACATAGAGGGCAGTTATGTCTATAAATATGCCAAGAATGACGGAAATATAATTGTACTGAATAGATAGTCTCCAAGGATCTGCTATTGTAGAGAATGCAAAAACAATCAATGGAATAATCGAAAGGTATTTTAGGGTTTTGGTATTCTTAGACAAGAACAGAAGCGGAATCGATATTATTCCTGCTGCAAGATACAGACCATAAGCAAGAATGGGAGCACCAAAAATTATGAATAAAGTCATAATCCATAGTAACTTAATTCCCATAATATATGGTGTAACGTGATAGAATATTAGCCATAGAAGATAAGCTAAAAGTAAGGAATATATTACACCACCGACAAATGATAAAACCTTTTTCATTATTGGATAATTAGTAGTGATGCGTTAACTTGAACGCAAGTGTTTATAAGTTATTAATATTTAATGCTTTATGTATGTTTTATGCTTTTGACGATTTGAATCGCAACCTGATGCGTTAATTCGGTTCCCTATCGTCACAAGTCATTAATTACAAATTATTTAAATAGCTCTTTGACATTTTTCGATTTGAAGTGAGTGTTTCGCTAATTTTAGGCTCATAAAAGCCTAAGATTATGAACCAAGGCAAGTATGTCTTCTCTCAAGTGATGCAGTACTTCCCGCGTTGGGTCTTTGACGATGCCGTTGCAAAGTACAAAGGCGACTATCGCATGAGAATGTCCTGTTTTACACAGTGTCAACACCTGATGTTCGGCCAGTTGGCTGGATGTAAATCGCTGAACGAAATCGAGTTGGTACTCAAGGCCCATTCCAATTCCCTCTACCATCTGGGTTTTGAATGCACCGTGGACTCATCCTCTCTTTCAAGAGCCAATGAGGTTCGTGACTACCGGATGTACGAGGAACTTGGTCAGTGGCTCATCAGAAAGGTTCGCCCGATGTATGCAAAGGAGAACATCCCCAATGTATATCTTCCCGGATGGGAGATTTTCGCAATTGACTCGACCACTATCTCTTGCAGCGTAAAGCTTGCTGAATGGGCTCTTGGCAAGTACTCGAAAGGTGGCGTCAAGATGCACACGGTGTTGGACTTGCGAGGAAGCATACCGGAATCCATCTATATCACCAACAGCAGATGGCATGACAGCAACTTTCTTGATGTGTACGAACCATACAAATGGGCAATATACACGATGGACAAGGCCTATGTGGACTTCGAGGCACTTTATAGGATGCAGACCAAGGAGACCTACTTCGTGACCAGACCCAAGGATACCATGAAGTATGATGTGGTTGACACCAACTACAACATCAACGACCTTGCAGGTATTGTCAGCGATCAGACCATACATCTTGCAGGTTATACCAGCGAGAAGAAGTATCCGGAAGACTTTCGTCTTGTAAAGTTCCATGATGTTGAAAACGATGAAATCATATCATTCATTACCAATAACTTAGAACTAGGGCCTTTGGAGATTGCAAACATCTATCGCAACCGGTGGCAGATAGAAACGTTCTTCAAGTGGATAAAGGGCAACCTTACCATCAAAGCCCTCTGGGGATACTCTGAGAATGCCGTCAAGACTCATCTTTGGGTTGCAATCAGCGCCTACTTGTTGCTGGCATGGATGAAAGCTGCATTGAAAAGCCCTCTCTCTATCACACAGGTAGCGACTATTGTTGAGAAGTCAATCCTAACAAAAGCGAACATCAGGGACTTGCTTGCCCCGGAACCGCTCACAGAAAATCAAAATGACAAAGAACT
>JABUTP010000070.1:0-5868 GCA_021443625.1 Bacteroidales bacterium
GCCGATATGGCTTCGTTGCGGAACACCCTGCCCGGGCACACGACCCTGATGGGGGGCTGCACCTTTTCCATAGTGCGGACCTGCACCGATGAGGTGTGGGTGCGCAGAAGGATGTTGTTGTCGCTGTTGTTGTTGATGAAGAATGTGTCCTGCATGTCCCTGGCGGGGTGCTCCGGCGGGAAGTTGAGGGCGCTGAACACGTGCCAGTCATCCTCTATCTCGGGACCTTCGGCCACGGAATAGCCGAATTTCTTGAATATTCCCAGAATCTCCTCGCGGGTAAGGGATATAGGGTGGCGTGCCCCCAGATTCATCGCGTCCCCCGGTTTGGTGAGGTCAAATGAAGCCGACGATGCGGTGATGCTGGAGGCAAGGGCCTCGCGGATTTCATCTATCTTTGCGAGGGCTTCGTTTTTGAGAACGTTGAGTTTCTGCCCGAAAAGGCGTTTCTGCTCGGCCGGAACGGTGCGGAAATCTTCAAAAAGACGGGTAATCTCCCCTTTCTTGCCGAGAAGTTTCACCCTGATGTCTTCCAATTCCTGCTCTTTCTGCGCGGTAAGATTGCGGATAAGGGCAGACAGTTCTTCTATTTTCTGGTTCATATACAATAACTTCGCTTTAGGCGCGCAAAGTTATAAAAAATCTTACATAAAATCCCCTTTATCCTGAGCGGTGAGATCCACGAGGATTTCCTTCACTGCGGCATCGCTGCGGGGGCAAACCAGTAGCACGTCGTCGGTATCGACTATCATCACGTCCTTCAGATTCTTTGCCACGACCAGTTTTTGGGGGTTGTGTTCCACTACTATCGTCCCCTCAAGGTCGGCGGTGATGTTGTGCGAAGCCCTTACGGCATTGCCCTTGTCGTCCTTCCGTGCAAAGTTGTAGAGCGAATCCCACGTGCCGATGTCGGTCCATCCGAAACTGCCGGGGAAAATCCACGCCTTGCGGGTTTTTTCCATAACCCCATAGTCGATGGAGATGGAGGGGGAGTTGCGGTATATGTTCTCCACCTGCTGCTCTTCATCCTCTTTGCCGTAGATGTCGCGTCCGAAGAGTTCGGCCACCTCGGGGAGATATTGTTCTATCTCTTCCTTGATGGTCTTCAGATTCCAGATGAAAATGCCGGAGTTCCACAGAAAATCGCCGCTCTCCACGAAAATTTTAGCCAGTTCGTAGTTGGGCTTTTCGGTGAAGGTCTTGACCTGGAAACAGTTCTTTTCGCCAATCCTTACGTTTTTCTCCTTCGAATACTGGATGTAACCGAAGTTGGTGTTGGGCGAAAAAGGTTTTATACCGATGGTGTATAACTGATTGTGGTCTGCAGCGTAGTCGAGGGCGGTGCGGATGGTGTTTTCAAACTCGGCCTCGTCCAATATGATGTGGTCCGACGGGGCCACCACCACCGAAGCCTCGGGGTCTTTGCTGTAAAGCTTGTAGGTGGCGTAGGCAATGCAGGGGGCGGTGTTGCGGCGGAAGGGTTCGTAGAGAATGTTTTCGCCCGGGATGCCCTCGGCCTGACTCTCCACAAGCTCGCGGTAGCGCGTGGAGGTTACGATATAGATGTTTTCGCGCGGCAGGATGCGGGCGAATCTGTCTATGGTAATCTGGAGCAGGGTGCGCCCCACCCCCATGATGTCGAGAAACTGTTTGGGACGGGCGTTGCGGCTCAAGGGCCAGAAACGGCTTCCGATGCCGCCGGCCATAATTATGCAGTAGTTGTTTTTCATAAGCTGTCGCGTGATTTTACCAAAGTTAACAAAAAGAATTGTCCCGACCAAATATGCTCCCCTCGCAAAAAAGAAGCCGCACTCTACAGCAGTGCGGCTTCCCGGTATGGAGGACAAGAAATTTATTTCTTCTCGGCTGCGGAAACCGCTATGAAGTTGTAGTATTTGGTGCCGGAGCCCGAGATTCCCATTGCGTAACCCGATATGGTAATATTCTTTCCGTCAAGGGCATCGAGGTTGAGGCTGTCCAGAGGGTTGGAAACGGAACACTGAACGGCAGTACCGTCAATCACTATGTTGTAGTAGTTGCCGCTCTTGGAGAGTTTTCCTTCTATGGTGACATATTCCACCGACACGAGGTCATCTTTGGACTTGTCCTTGCCGTCAATTGCTGCCACCGCTGCGTCAAGGAATGCGGCATCGGCCGTCTTGGGCTTGGGCTGGACGAAATCTGCCACGCTTCCGCTCTTGAAGGCTATCTCGTAGCCGTTGATCTCGGTGGCGAAGTTGTAAACAACATTCTTGCCGTCGGCAACCTTGACCTTGGCTTTGTCGCCGATTTTGAAAAGGGTGGGGTCAAAGGTTTTGCCTGCATAAACGTATGCCGCATCGGTGCCGTCGTCAATCACGAATCCCTGCTTGCTCACGGCAACGACAGTGCCTTCGACGGTGGCGCCGGAAGTCCGGTTGGCAGTCATCTGGGCCAATGTGGAGACGGTAACCTTTTCCACTGCCTCCAGATAACCCACGGCTTCAATGGTGCCGCTGTAGGTTGTCTTGTAGGCTACGACGGTCACTACGTCACCCACTTCGAACTTGCCGGTAAGGTTGGTGGATCCGCCTTTCTCAGTGGCGATATTGTAACAATAAACCTTTCCTGTGGCATCGGTCAGGTCAAAGCGGCCCTTGGCGATGTTGTTGATTGAAGTTACATAACCCTTGATTCTGAACCACGAGTCGGGGTCGTCGTCCAGAGCGATGAACGAACCTATGTCTATGGGATTGATGTTGCCTTCCTGCTCCACGGTGAATATAACTGTGGATGAGGCGGACTCGGTTGCACTGGAAAGGGTGATTACCGCATTGCGGGGTGCCTCCAGGTTGGCTGCAGCCGCAATGGTGAGGGTAACGACATCCCCCGATTTCTCAATGTTGGTGCACTCGAGCCACTCTTCGGCAAACGACACGTTCACGTTGCTGCCCTTGGCGTCGGCCACGATGGTGAAACTGCCGCCGTCCTTGCCTACGGTTGCACTGTCTTCCTCAAGGGAGAGGAGAGACTTGACGTGTGACACATATACGGCGTCAACTATTTCTATGGTGCTGCCCCATTTTGTGCGGGTGCCGGTAACGGTCACTTCGTCGCCCATCGCCAGACCCTGCTCGTTGAAGCAGACCTGCTGGCGGAGATCGGGGGTGAGCAGGCCATAGATGTAAACGGTTCCGCCGCTGGCATCGGTGATGTCAAAGTTGCCGAATTTTGTATTTACGATGCGGGTGATGCTGCCGCTGATCTGATAGGTGTTGAGGTCATCGTCGGGGAGTTCGCAGAACTGCTTGCAGGTCACGATTTTGGTTCCGCCGCTTCCGCCGCCGTCACCCGCCTGGGTTACGGCAATGACGGACTGGGGAGCCCCGTCGAGGTCGATATTGGTGGAAGATACCGCTCCGATGGCGCTTTCAAACGAAATTTTGCCGCTGCGGGTGGCGTCGCTGTTGGGGGCGACGGTGATGGATACCTGTGTGTCTCCGGTGCCGTAGGCGGGGGAGAGTGTCACCCAGTCGGGCGAGGTCGAGGTCCAGATGCCGTCTGCCTTCACGGTGGCCACGAAACTCAGTCCGCCCGATTCTATCGTCACGGAGCCGGGATCGACCGAGATTTGGGAAGCCATCTGCTGGACGTCATCGGCGCACGATGCAAGACCTGCCATTACGATGGCCGAGAAAAGTATGCTGAAAAACTTTTTCATATTGTTTCCTCCTTTGGATTAACTTAGAATGTGATGCGGGCACCGATCTGACAACGCCATCTCGAGCTGAAGTCGCTCATGCTGATGGTGTAGGGATCGTAGTGGTAGGTGGGGGTGGCATTCCCCTTTTCATCCTTGGTGATTTTGGTGACACTGAGGATGCGAAGGTTGTTGGTGCCGGAGTTGTAGATACCCCATTCGCGGTTGAAGAGGTTGCTGATGTTCATAAAGTCGGCAAACAACTGGAGTTTCTGACCTTTCTGGCGGTTGAAGTAGATGTCTTCTCCAACGTGGAGGTCAAAGTGGCTCTCGAAAGGTGCAATACCCGCATAGCGCTCCGACCACTGGCCGCGGTGGCTGCTGAGATATTTGTTGTTGAGGATGTAGTTCTCGAACTTGGCGGCATCTCCAGGGGTGGTCCAGGTCATCTGGGGCACCTCTTCGCTGGTGGGGATGTACATCAGAGAGTTGCCTTTCTGGGTGTCGTTGTTGAAGTCGGCGGTTTCGTTGTAGGTGTAGCAATATCTCATTCCGCTTTCGCCGGTGTAGGTCAGCACGATGTTGGTGCCGAGGCGGCCGCCGGCGTAGGGACGGGTGTGGTAGGATGCCACAGCCATAACCTTGTGGGGCTTGTCAAAGATGGAGTAGCCCAGCTGGGGATTGTTGGTATCCACGGAGTAGCCGTCCTTCCAGTTGGAGAGGGCGACGCTGCTGGTGCCGTCGTTCACCGAGTAGGAGTGGCCGTAGGTGTAGGATGCCATCAGGTTCAGGCCGAAGTCAAACGATTTCTCGAGTTTGCCGCTGATGGAATATGTGTAACCGAGGTTGGTGTTGAGCAAGTCAACAATGGTCGAGTAGCTGCTGCTGATGGTGTTGTAGTAGGGAGCAGTGCTGCCCGGGTTGGCTGCGGAGGCCTCTGCGCTGACGGGATAAACCACGTTGGAACCCGATGTGATGGCGAGGTTGCGGAAGAAGACGTTGTTGAGAGTCTTGGAGTAGAGGGCGTCGAAAGTGAAATTCCAGCCGCCTTCGAAAGTCTTGTCAAATCCGAGATTCACGCGGAACACCTGGGGATATTTGAACTTGCGGCTCATAGTGTTGATGGTGGCACCGCTGGTGGCGGCGGTCACTATGCCGGGTTTGATGATATCGTTGTAAGGGTCGCTGGTGTTGGGGAGATTTGCGGGGATGTTGTTGCCCGAAATCTGTACCGACTTGGCTTCCATACCGTTGTTGTTATAGGCGTTGGAGAGCCAAACGAAAGGCACGCGGCCGGTGAAGAGGCCCGCTCCTCCGCGCAGCACCGAGGTGTGCTCACTGTCGAGATACCAGCGGAAACCTACGCGGGGAGAGAACAGCGGGGTGGCTTTGGGAAGTGCTCCCACGCTGGCGTCCCAACCCTGCTCCTCGGAGAATTTGTTGAAGCCCTCATTGGTGGTGGGGCGGTTGAGGAGGACGGGAAGATCCACGCGCATACCGTATGTTATACTGAGGTCTCGGTTGGGTTTCCACTCGTCCTGGGCATAGAGTCCGAACTGTGCGGCCCAGGTGGTTGCACCCCAGGCGGTTTCGCCGCCGGTAAGTTCGGGGTCGGCATAGTTGTAATAGAACTTGTCAAGCTTGTCGTTCAGGTAGTTCTCTACGCTGGTATAGACATATTCGCCGAAAGCGTACTGGCGGAATATGTTGAAGAAGCGGAAAAGCTCGTTGTGCGTACCGAGGGTGACGTTGTGCTTGCCCGCAAGGATGGTGAAGTTGTCGCTGAGGGTGTAGGCGTCACTGCTCATCGCGTTCTGTCCTGCGGAGTAATACGTACCGAGGTTGATGGTGTAGCGGTCGCCGGTGATATATACGCAGGCTGCCTTGTAGGGAACTTCACGATGGTCGCGCACGAATACGCCGGTGGCGCGCAGCTCGTTGGACATACGGTCGTTGATGCGGCTGTTCAGCTCCAATACCAATGTGTGGGTGTTGTTGACAATGGAGTTGGAGGAGTTGTTGAAGTAGTATGTGCTGGTGCCGGAGCCGTATTGGTCGGAGAGTGCATTCGCATACTGGTAGCGGAACATCAGCTTGTTGGCGGTGTTGATGTTCCAGTCGAGGCGGAACATAGAGTTGAACGACTGGTTCTTCTTCTGGTGGGGAGTGAAACTCTCGGAGAAGTTCTC
>JABUTP010000070.1:5881-8071 GCA_021443625.1 Bacteroidales bacterium
CTCTGATAGACGTCGATGAGTTTCTGTGCGAGTTCCGGAGTGAAGGCGGAACCCACGAACTTCTGGCCGGTCATATTGGTGGTTGTGCCGTTGACCGTCACGGGGTAGGTGTAATCTTCGTAAACGTCCGAACCGGCTATGCCGAGAGGATTGGTGTTGTTGAAGTATTTGGTGTAATAGCCATCCTGGGGGTTGTAGATGTTGGGATAGCTCTTGTTGTATATTTCGCTGCTGACAAAGAAGAAGAGTTTGTCCTTGATGATGGGACCGCCGAGGGTGATACCTACGGTTTCTGTGACCTGGTCGTCATATTTGGTGCGGGTCTTGCCGTCTTCGAGGCGACCGGGGGTGGTTCCGATGAAGTTCTGGTTATTGTAATAGGTGTAGGCGCTGCCCTTGAAGGTGTTGGTACCCGACTTGGTGATGGCGTTCATCGCACCGCCGGTGAAACCCGACTGACGTACGTCGAAGGGGGCGATTACCACCTGGATTTCTTCAATGGCGTCAAGAGAAACGGGGTTGGCTCCCGTCTGTCCGCCGTTGGTTCCCGATGCTGCCAGACCGAAGGCGTCATTGGCTATGGCACCGTCAATCTGGAAACTGTTGTAACGGTTGTTGCTGCCGGCAAAGGAGATGCCTCCGTTTTTGTTGACGGATGCCTGCGGGGTGTATTTCACCACGTCGTAGATGCTGCGATCGACGCTGGGCATGGTCTCCACCGTCTGCTTGGTGAAGTTCTGTCCGGCTCCGGTCTTGGTGGCATTGAACGACTTGTCGCTTACGACATAAACTGCATCGAGTTCTTCCGAGTTCTCCATCTCGAGGTTGAGCTCGTAGGGGTCACCCAGCTTGAGGGTGATGTCGGTGATTTCAACGGTTTTCATTCCGATGAACGAAACGGAAATCCTGTAGGGACCGCCGATACGCATACCATTGATGATGACGCGGCCGTCGGCATTGGCTGCGGTTGCGTACTGGGTGCCGGAAGGGGTGTGGACCGCAATCACTGCTGCACCGGCAAGGGGCTCCCCGTCGGTGTCCGTAATCAGACCGGTGAGCGACGAAGTCGTCACCTGCGCAGATGCGGTGATACCCAGAAGGGCAATCGTCGTGGCTACGACGAAACGTTTAAAAAACTGATTCATAAATATATTAGTGTGTAATAATTTGCCTGCTCAAAGGTATGGCAAAGGTATTAAAATAATATTAAGAAACTATTGCCAGTCGGACAAAGTGACGCTCTCCTCGACCTTCTTCTCGATGTCGTCGGGGAGGTTGCAGAAGAAGTCGAATCCGGTGAGGGTCTCAATTTCGCTAACCGGTTTTGCATAACTCTTGTCTCCCGAGAGATAGAGGGTGTTGTCGGCATACGAATCGTTGTCCAGGATGAACCCGATGGCGCTGTATCCGCCGTTTTCAGTGCGGCTTTTGCTGTAACTAAGCACCACCTTGTAATATTTCTGCGGATATGCCACCAGTTTGCCGTTGCGGTCGTTGGACCACTTCACGTCAGGGTTGGCGGAGGTCGTGACGCAGCATCCCGTAACCACGTAGAGGGTGTCGCACTTGTCGGCCCAGCGCCTTACGCTGTTTTCGAGATTTACCCAGATGCCCTCGTTGAACGAAGAGCTCTGCGGGGCGATGTTGGTTGCATAGAAGGTCTGGTCGTTGGCTTCGCGGCTGAGCAGCCGGTCGGCCGAAGGGAGCTGGTGGCCGCGGATGCCGTCCCCCTTGTAGGAGCCTGACGTTAGGTCGGCCTGATCGCGTTTGGGCACCGCAGGGTCGTAATAGAAGTTCTGGCTCCGCTCGGCGTTGCTAAGGCCCAGCGTCTTGTCCAGACGGTAGGCCACCCAGGGAGAGACGCGGTAGCGGAGGTCATATAGGGCCGACCAGCTGTGCAGCGTGGTGCCGTTGTATGTGGTTTCGTGGCTGATGTAGAGCAGACTGTCGGCTTCGCTTACCTTCGGCAGTTCGAGATATGGCACAACGGCGGTTCTCGTCAATGCCTCGTATGGGGCTTGGGTAAGGGTGAACACAACCTCCCCGGAGGCCGCTTCGGTGTCGGTGGTGGTGAATGTCACCTTAATTTCGCGGGAATCCGTCGTGCTGGGATTGGCGGGGTAGGTGAGGGTGAGTTCCGCCCCTTCGGAGCCGGAGGTTTTGCTCAACGAGCACTTTGAGTCGGACACG
>JABUTP010000070.1:8084-11791 GCA_021443625.1 Bacteroidales bacterium
TGACTGTGGAAATCAGGCTGATGCGGGCCGTTCCGCTCTCACCCGAGGTGGAATATGAGGTCGATTTGAGGGTGAAGATGGCGCCGGCGGCAAACCTTTCGCCCGTGAGGCCTTCCCAGTCGCTCTTCTTGGCAAAGACTATCTGGTACCGCTCGCCATAGACGCTGCCGATACCGCAGATGGTACCGCTCCCCTCGGGTACCGCGGTCGCACCGTACGAACTGTATTTGGATGAGAAAATGTCAAAGGAATCCCCATCCCCGGTCTCGACGCTGATGGAGGTGTGGGCGCCATTCATCACAAAACTCTTCCCGAGGTCGGCGGATGACACCTGCACGTCCTTCACCGCCACATAGCGCGACTCGTAATCTCCCGAGAGGAATTGCTTTGCGGTAATCTCCAGGGGGGCGGGCATCTTGCCGTCACCGACCTTTGTGACTTTGGAAAGGGGTATGCCGTTGACCTGCAGAGGGCCGCCCTGATAGCGGGAGAGGGTCTGCCCTTTGAGCGAAACCTCCACTTCGTCCCCCTGGAGGAACGAGGTGTTGTCGGAGGCGCAATAGAGGAATATGCCCGCAGTTTCGTCGGCTATAACGAGGGCCTTGAGGGAGGTATTGTTGTTGAGCCCTCCGTTGTCGGCGTTGCGGTAGTCGCTTATGACGGTTCCCTTGACCTTTATGTCTTTGGAAACGGTGACGTCACTGCCCATATACATTTTGCGCAGGTCTGCGATGGAGGAATATCCAGCCGGAACGTCGGGAGTGTCCGGTGTGTCGGGCCTGCCCGCCGACTGCGACACGGTCACGGGGCAGGAGGAACTGCCGTCAGTAGTGCCGAAGTTGAGGGTGGCGGTGCGTGCGTCTCCCTTGTTTACAGTCGCCTCAACGGTGACGGTGGCGTTTCCGTCGCCGCCCGAAGGGGTTACGCTCAGCCAGTCGGCATTGCTCGTCACGCTCCAGGAGGAGTTGGCCGCAACCTTGACAAGCTGGGCCCCGCCCCCCTCAACCATCGTAATCTGGTTTTTGTCGGTGGATATGGCGGATTTTCCGGGTTCCGGAGAGCCGCATGCCGCGGCGGCGGATACAACGGCAAAGAGTGAAATCAGATGAAGTTTCCAGTTCATAAAGTGGGGATTTATAATACAAAAATAGTTGGGTTTCGGGTAATAAATTCCAAATTTTTATATATTTGCGAACTTTTTATAAACATACGATGTGGAAAGATTTGTATGCTTGCAACCACTCGAAAAAATGCTAAAAAATGAACTATTTCTTTACCTCCGAATCGGTCAGTGAGGGGCATCCCGACAAAGTTGCCGACCAGATTTCAGACGCAATCCTCGATGAATTTCTCCGTTGTGACGCAGCCAGCCACGTGGCCTGCGAAACGTTTGTGAGCACCGGCCTCGTGGTGGTCGGCGGCGAAGCATCTTCCGAAAAGGCCTATGTGGATATCCAGCAGGTGGCCCGCGACACCATCGGCGCCATAGGCTATACCAAGGGCGAATATTGTTTCGACAACAAGTCTTGCGCCGTGATTTCGGCACTGCACGAGCAGAGCGGCGACATCGCCCGCGGCGTGAACCGTGCCACCGAAGACGAGCAGGGTGCCGGCGACCAGGGGATAATGTTCGGCTATGCCACCAACGAAGGGGAGGAGTATATGCCCCTGCCCCTGATACTCTCCCACCTCATACTGGAGCAGCTTGCCGATATCCGCAGGGAGAATCCTTCCCCGATGCCCTATCTCCGTCCCGATGCCAAGAGCCAGTTTACCATAGAATACGACTCGGAAGGTCATCCGGTGAAGGTTGACACCATAGTTCTCTCAACCCAGCACGACGAGTTCGCCCCTGACGAAGAGATGCTTGCCCGCATCCGCAAGGATGTTGAAGATATTCTTATCCCCCGCCTGAGGAAAAAACTTCTGCCCGAACATTCCAGTCTTTTCGATGCCGGATACACCCTCCACGTGAATCCTACAGGCAAGTTCGTGATTGGCGGGCCCAACGGTGACACCGGCCTTACCGGACGCAAAATCATAGTTGACACCTACGGCGGCCGCGGAGCGCACGGCGGCGGGGCTTTCAGCGGCAAGGACCCCAGCAAAGTCGATCGCAGTGCAGCGTATGCAGCCCGCCACATAGCCAAGAATATGGTGGCGGCCGGAGTTGCGGACGAGATGCTGCTGCAACTATCCTACGCCATAGGCGTGGCCGAGCCGTGCAGCATCTTTGTGGATACCCGCGGCACCAACCATTCCCCTTTGAGCGACAGTGAGATAGCGCAGGCCATCAAGGCCAACTTCAGGTTGCGTCCCGCCCAGATAATCCGCGACCTGGGACTCAAGAACCCCATTTATCTCCCCACTGCGGCATACGGCCATTTCGGGCGCAAACCCTATGTGAAGGAGGTCAGATTCGTGGCCGAAGACGGTTCAGTACAGATGCGGCCCGTGGAATTCTTCACCTGGGAAAAACTCGACTGCACGGATCTCTGCCGCAAAATTTGCAAAATGGACTAATCCAGTTCCACCACGGTGATGCCGGAGCCGCCGAAGCGGATGTCCTCGTCGGCCATAGAGCGGATACCTCCCATTGTCTTGAGATATTTGCGGATCTCTTCGCGCAGCACGCCGTTCCCCTTGCCGTGCAGTATTTTGACTGTGCCGGCGCCCACCATTATGGCGTCGTCTATGAATCCGGTGACGGTGGCAAGGGCCTCTTCCAGATGCTGCCCCCTGATGTCGATGGTGGGGGAGAAATTGAGTTTGTGTTCGGCCACCGACTCCATTCCCTTGACGGAAAAACCGCCCGTGGTGGTGTGGGAGGCGTTGCTGTTGCTCCGTGACAGGTTCTTGTAGTGCTGTGCCGAAATCCGCTCCACTTTGGAGATATCCATCCTGCTGGTAATGGCCCCGATGGCCAAAAGCACCTTTTTGGCGGAAATCTGCACAATCTCACCCACCATATCGCTCTCCTTTACCTTCACCTTGTCTCCGACCTTGAGGGGGGAGTTGTCTGTCTTGTCCGCAGCCTTGGCGGCGGGGGCAGCCTCGCTTCCGCTGCGCTGACGCCGTTCTTCCCGCCGTTTCTGTTCCCGCTCCTTGCGGGCTACAATCTGCTGCATCTTCCGCTCTATCATAAGGTCGGTCTCGTCGGGGACGCTTTCGGTGGCGAGGGTCTCATTCATCTCGGTCACCTTCCGGCGGGCCTGTTTGGTTTTCTCCTTCTCGGCCTGCGCCTCCTTGATTTCCCGGATGGTCTGCTCTATCTGGCGGTTGGCTCCCGCAATAATCTCCCGCGCCTCGGCCCTGGCCTCGGCAAGGATGCTGTTCTTGAGGGATTTTATCTCCGAAAGTTCCTTTTCGTAGCGTTCCGTGAGCCCTTCGAGGGTGCGGTCGGCATTCTTGACGCGGGTAAGTTTCTCGTCCAGCGCCCGGCGTCCCCGCGCTATCTTGCGCAGCTGCCGCTCCATATCCACAAATTCGCTTCCCGCCTTCTCTTCGGCCGTCTTTACGATATCTTCGGGCAGGCCTATCTTGCGCGCCAGTTCAAATGCGAAGGAGTTGCCGGGAAGCCCCTGCTCGAGAGAGAACAGCGGGGAGATGTTGGCCACGTCAAACTGCATCGCTCCGTTCACAACCCCCTGGCTCTCTCCGGCATAAAGTTTAAGGTTGGTGTAGTGGGTGGTGATGACGCCGTAAAC
>JABUTP010000070.1:11809-12961 GCA_021443625.1 Bacteroidales bacterium
GAGCAGTGCCTCGGCAATGGCACCACCCGCGGCGGGCTCGGTTCCGCTGCCGAATTCATCTATCAGAACCAGCGAACGGCTGCCCGCGCCGGCGATGATGTCGCGCATATTGCCCAAGTGGGAGCTGTATGTACTCAAGTCGTTTTCGATGGACTGGTTGTCCCCGATATCCACGAAAATGGAGTCGAACACCAGCATTTCGGAGATTTCGGATGTCGGCACCAGCATTCCCCACTGGAACATATATTGGAGCAGCCCCACGGTCTTGAGACACACCGATTTGCCGCCGGCGTTGGGACCTGAGATGAGTATGATGCGGTGCTGGCTGTCGAGATTTAGTGTCAGGGGGACAATCTCCTTCCCCTCCTTCTTGAGGGAACGTTCCAGCAGGGGGTGGCGGGCTTTTCTAAGAGCCATCCGCCCGTCCTGCGAAATGAGGGGCATTCCCGCTATCATATCGAGGGCGACCTGCGCCTTGGCCCGTATGAAATCAACCTTTACCAGGAAGTCCGCCCCGTTTTTCAGTTCCGGCAGATAGGGCCTCAGGAAGTCGCTGAATTCAACCAGAATACGGATTATCTCCCGCTGCTGCTCAAAATGCAGCTCCCGGATGGCGTTGCCTATGGCCACCACCTCTATGGGCTCTATGAAAGAGGTCTTGCCGCTGGCCGATTCGTCGGTCACGATGCCGGCGAGCTTGCGTTTGTCCGAAGAATTTACCGGAATGAGGGTTTTGCCGTCCCTGATGACCACCGAGGCCTCGGGATCGACAATGCCGTCGGCCTGCGCCTTGCGCATTATGGCCGCAATGGTCTTGGCCACCGATTTCTCCTTCTCTTTGATTTGCCGCCTTATTTCGGCAAGGGCGGGGGATGCGTTGTCCCGTATCTCTCCGAATTTATCTACAATCGAGTCGATGCGGCGGGCGACTTCGGGGAAAAGAATCACGGGGCGGGCCATCTCCTGCAGCGACGGGTAGGTTCCCTCGCGGGACGAACTGAAAAATGCCACTATCCTCCTCACGGTCTGAAGCCCTTTCTGCAGATGGACAAGTTCTTCCAGGGAAATCATCGCCGACTCGGCTTCGAGGCGGCAGAGGAATTCCTTCATATCCACATACCCGTCCATAGGGAAGGTGTCCTCAAACATACA